>QHWR01000198.1:2421-19073 GCA_003223835.1 Acidobacteriota bacterium
TGCAGGACGCCAACAGCCTGCACTACCCCGCGTTCCATCAGCTCGACATCCGCTTGGACAAGGCAATTCGCTTCGGGAGCCGCAGCCTGACGCTGGCGGCGACGCTGTTCAACATCACGAACAACAACGTTACGCTGTCGAAGGTCACTCGGCAGGATTCGTCGACGGCGAACAACATTACGACGATCATCGCGCCGCGCGTCGCGCAGCTCGGGGCGAAGTTCACGTTCTAACGAGCGTCGAAGTTTCGAAGGAACGACAGGGAGGGGCCGAAGGACGAGCTGCGGGGAGCCGAAGGACTTCGACCCTCCCTCTCCCTTCGCCCCTTCGACTAACGCGACATCTCGATGACGTCCGCGTAGCCGCGGATGCGGCCTTCGCGATACGCGGCGAGGAGCGCCGAGATCGGGTTCAGGAGCGTGGCCGACTGGAGGCCGGACGCCTGCGACGGGTAGTAGTAGCCGAAATTGCTGAACGCGGCGCGGATGAACGTGCTCTCGCCGTCGATCGGCATCTGCGCCACGTTGTCGTAGAACTGCTGCCACTCGGTGCCGCGAAACAGATATTGCTCCACGTTGGAGGTATAGAACGCCGTCACGAGGACGCCGTGGTCGCGCAGATACGCTGCCACCGAGCGGAGCGCCTTGCGTCCGCTGAAATCGCCCGTCACCGGCACGATCAGGTTGTTCCGCTGGAACTCGCGGAGGACCTGGTAATTCTGCTCCGTCGCGATGTAGCTGCGATGGCCCCCCTGGCCGTCGGTTTCCGTCATCAACTCGCGATAGGTCGGAAACCGCATCCACCCGCCGCGAGGGAACGAGTAGGCGATGTCGGGTCCGCTCGCGAGGAACGCACGATAGATCTGCTCGATCGTCTGCAGATCTTCCGACGTCAGCGCGAAGCCGTGGCGTCTGGTGAGCTGACGCACGACGTCCTTCAGGTTGGCGTCGAAGTACTTCGCGTCGGGCGCGACGCGTTCGTACGCCGCGAACATCTCCTCGGCCGTCGCGGCCGCCGTCAGCTCGCGGGGACGCTTGCGCGAGAACAGCCGCGAGATGAACTCGTTGCGCGTCGGCGACACCTCGATCAGCGCCTTGTACAACAGGTGCAGGAGCATGTTCTGGTGACGGATGTCCACGATGAACGCGATGCGCGGCTTCAGCGCGACGATGTAGGTGAAGTTCTGGTCCGGACCGACGCCGAGGTACGCGCCCGCGGGGCCGATCCGCCGCTGCAGCGTCGGGATGACCTGCTGGAACGCCGTCTCGTTCGAGACCAGGTTGTCGGACCGGAAGTAGCCCCCATCCTCCGAGAAGTCCGACGCGATCGCCCAGAACGCGCGGTCGTCGAGCCGCTGCGGCAGCGGCTCCTTGACCACGCGCAGCGAAGGCGTGACCGACAGCGAGCACAGCGCGAGCGCAATCGCGACCACGCGCGACAGGGCAAACCTTGCTCTCACAACAGGCCGCGCTCCCAGAGTCAATGCGTCATCGAATAGATCACGTAGTTCACGCCGAGCTTGTACGCTTCATTCGAGAGATCGATCGGCGCGAAGCCGGTATCGGACCACTCCCAGTACTGCGACACGTCGTTGTTGTAATTGGCGATGATCTGCAGCGGCTTGCGCGGGTCGTTGTTCTCCGACATGCCGTAGAACACCGCGGGGCCGCCGCGATCGTAGGCCTGCACGAAGTCGAGCGTCGGGATGTCGAAGAACGAATGAAAAATCGGGTGAGAGATGTCGAGCTGGATCAGCCGTTCACCCGGCAGCACCCGCTGCATCGTGGCCTCGAAGTTCTGCCAGTCGTACGCGCGGAAGTCGTCGAAGATGATGAACCCGCCCTTCTTCAGGTACGCGCGCAGCGCGAGAACTTCCTTGTCGTTCAGCACCATGTAACCCGGCTCCGTCGCGTAGACGACGGGATACTTGAACAGGTCCGGCTCCCCGACGTCGACGACGCGCGTGCCGTCGAGATGCGGGTTCATGTTGGTGATGCCGTTCAGGATCTTCGTGAAGTTCGTCTCCGCGCGGCTGCCCTCCCGGATCGGGATGTAGCCGTGCGCCCACGCCGGCAATCCGCCGTAGTAATAGCCGCCGGGACCGGTGGTGAACTTCAGGCGCGCGAACGTGAAGCGGCCGTCGTACGCAGGCGGAGGATCGATCGGCGCGTCGACCGGCGTGTTCCCCCACCAGCGCCGCTGGGCGTATGCGGTCAGCGACCCGGCGGCGACGACGAGCGTTGCCGCCGCGACGAGGAGAATCCGGCGCCGTCTCGACATGACTCACTTCCCTGGCACGTCGTTCCACAACGCGCGCGTGGCGTGGGGATACGCCGCCGGCGGGAGACGCGCCGCTCGAATCCAGTGTACTACGGCGCGGCGCACGCTTCGTGTCCAAAGCCATCGCGTGGCTTCCGGCTTCAGCCGGAAGACAATGGATCGGCGCTCCCGAGACTTCCGCCTGAAGGCGGAAGCCACGGAAGCAGATGACCTGGGCCCCGCCCGGATCGAGGAGGCGCTACAACCGAATCGTCAGCGCGGTACCGTCGANGTCGATCGTCCGCCGGGCTGACGGCAGCATCCGGGCTCCGGGAGCAAGGCGCATCGACAGCGTGCGCGTCCGGTCGGTCCACATCAGTCGCAGTCCGAACCATTCCCCACGCCGATACGCGAACGACCGGCCGTCGTCCTCATAAAGATCGAACGTGCCGTCCGCGCCGGGATACACGTGCAGCGTCAGAGGTCCCGGGACGCGCTCGTCGCTGTACTGCTTGACGGGTCCCATCGGCACCAGCGCGCCGGCGCGCACGTAAAGCGGCATCGTCGCGAGATCGATCGTGCGCTCGATTTCGCGGGCGCCGCTCAGGCGATCCCCGGTCCAGAAGTCGTACCACGTGCCGGCGGGAAGATAAACCCGCCGGACCGTCGCGCCCTTCTCGGTGACCGGCGCCACGAGGATATCGCGGCCCCACAGGAACTCGTCGCCGCGCGCGACCGCCTGGGGATCGTCGGGATAATGGATCCAGAGCGCGCGAATCATCGGCAGACCGGTCTCCGTCGTCTCGCGCGCGATCGAATAAATGTACGGAAGCAGTGTTGTGGAGCTCCGACGGATCCGCCTTGAAGACCGGCGTCTCCGGAGGGCCGCCGTCGCCGTCGTTCCAGCCCCACGGCAGATGCAGATGCCAGTGACGTCCGTGCGACCGAAAGAGCGGACAGAACGCGCCGAACTGGAACCAGCGCACGAACAGCTCGCCGGTGAACTCCGCGGTCGGGATGAAGCCGCCGATGTCGGTGCCCCAGAACGGAATGCCGGAGAGTCCCGTGTTGATCGCGACGGGCACGTGCGTCTCGAGCGTCTTCCAGGTGGATTGCACGTCGCCGGACCACAGGAATGCGCCGTACCTCTGCATGCCCGGCGCGCCGTTGCGGTGCAAGGCGAACGGGCGGTCGCCGGCGCGCCACACTTGCGATCCTTCCCAATACATCCTGATCCGATTGAGCCGCGACGGCGCGTCGAGTCCATCGCCTTGATCGGGCCACCAGCCGTCGATGCTGAGATCGAACAGCGGTTTGTGGTAGGGCCAGTAGCAGCCGACGCTGCGCTCGTCGGGCCATCGGTTGTCGGGCGTTCGCCCGCTCGGTTCCGCGCCGTTGCACGCGTCTTTCGCCGTGCCCGTCAGATGCCGTCCCTCGATGACGATGTGCAGGACGACGCGATAGTGCAGCGCGTGGAGTTCCTCGATCGCGCGTTTCGGATCCGGGAAGTTCGCCGCGTTCCAGGTGAACTCGCCGTTGTGCGTGTTCCAGCCCGACGGCGTGAAATCCGTTCCGAGATAGATCAGCGCGTCGCACGGCAGCTTCTTCTCTCGCATCGTTCTGGCAACCGTGGAGACTTCCGCCGGACCCGCGAGCGTTCGGGAGCGCCGGCAGCTCGGGCAGCCCCGTGATGCGCGCGTACTCGCGCATGATGACGTGCGGATCGCGCGACGACACGACGAACAGATCGATTGGAAGCCCCGGAGCGGCGGGTGTGAAGCGGCCGTCAGGGCCGGTCAGGTCCCAGGTGCCGTACGGTTGGTGCACGAACATCGCCCATCCATCGGTTCCGATCAGCCACTGGATCGGCACGCGGCCGCCGTGGGTGGCGAGACGGTACCCGCCCTGCCCGTTGCGAAGTTGATCGACGGCGCCGCGGCGATCGAGCTGCTGTCCGCCCTCGCCGAACCCGAGCAACGGCGCATCGTGAATCGCGAACGAGAAGCCCGGCTTCCCGCCGTCGAACGCCAGCCGCTGGATCGCGCGGCCGTCCGCGTTCGCAATCGCGACGGCGAATGGCGATGTCTCGACGGTGAGGCGCAGCTCGCCGATTCGCAATGGCGTCGCGCGCAGCGGAACCGCTCGTGTTTCGGCGACAACGGCGCCATCGTCTGACACCCGGCCGTCCATCGGTAGAAGCGTCAAGCGGACGGTCGCCGGGCTGAGCGATGCGAGCGTCAGCTCGACGTCCTGTCCGGCAACGCGCAGCGGGCGTTGCTGCGCGTCCGCCTGCGAGCGAAACAGCAGCGCGGCGCCTGCCGCGCCGAGACCCTTCAACGCTTTCCTGCGCGTGAACGGCATAGCCACATTTTGTGCGCGCTCCGCGTCCCGGGGCTCGTCCGAGACAGCCGGCGCGGGCGCGAGCGTGTCTGGAAACTGGATCCGAAATCGGGCTTGACCCCGAACGCCCAAAGCCTTATTGATGGCCGAATCTCCACACCGTCTTCGATCGGTACTCCTGCCCCGGACGCAGCACCGTTGACGGAAAGTTGGCGTGGTTCGGCGAGTCGGGGAAGTGCTGCGTCTCCAGACAGAGGCCCGAGCGCCGCCCGTACACGTGGGCGCCCTTCCCCTTGATCGTCCCGTCGAGAAAGTTGCCGGCGTAGAACTGCACACCCGGTTCGGTCGTCATGACCTCGAGCGTCCGCCCGCTCTTCGGATCGCGCAGCCGCGCGGCGAGCTCGAGGCCGCTGCCCTTCCGGTTCAGCACCCAATTGTGGTCGTAGCCGGGCCCGTGCGCGAGCTGCTCGTCCTTCTGATCGATCCGCGCCCCGATCGTCGTCGGTTTCCGGAAGTCGAACGGCGTGCCCTCGACAGGCGTCAGCGTGCCGGTCGGAATCAGCGTGGCGTCCACCGCCGTGAAACGGTCGGCGTTGATCGTCAGCTCGTGTCCGAGGATGTCGCCCGATCCTTCGCCCGCGAGATTGAAGTAGCTGTGCTGCGTGAGATTGATAATCGTCGGCTTGTCCGTCGTCGCGACATACTCGATGACCAGCTCGTCGTTCGCCGTCAGCGTGTACGTCACGCGAGCACGGAGGTTGCCCGGATAACCCTCTTCGCCATCCACGCTCGTCCGCGAGAAGATGACGCCGGATCCGTCCGGCTTCTCGAACGGCTCGGCGTGCCACACGACCTTGTCGAATCCCTTGTTGCCGCCATGAAGATGATTCGGTCCGTTGTTGGTCGCGAGCGAATACGTGTGATCGTCGAGCGTGAACGTTCCCTTCGCGATCCGATTGCCGTACCGCCCGATGAGCGCGCCGAAGTACGGGTGCGGCGAGAGATACCGGTCGGCGGAGTCGAACCCGAGGACGATGTCGCCGAGCTGCCCGCTGCGATCCGGCGTCTTCAGCGACGTGATGATGCCGCCGTACGTAATGGCGCGAAACTCGATGCCGTGCGCGTTGGTGACCGTGAACATGTCGATGTGCTGTCCGTCGACCAGCGTACTCGTCGCCGCGCGCGTCACCGAAGCGGTTTTACGGGCCGCGCCGGACTGGGCGGCGGGGCGAGCGGCGGCGAGCGCCGCGGCGCAGCCGAGCAGGACGAAACGCGCGCTCATGGTCATGCGCGCGATTGTAAGCGATTACCACGCGCGCGCGATAATCACGTAACATCTCACGTCCGTGACGACCGGACTCGAGTTCCGCCGCGTGTCGAAGGCGTTTGGCGCGGTCCAGGCGCTGCGCGACGTGTCGTTCGGCGTCGCCGAAGGCGAAGCGCACGCGCTCGTCGGCGAGAACGGCGCCGGCAAGTCGACGCTCCTCAAGATCCTCGCCGGCATCCTGCGTCCCGACTCCGGCGCGGTGATCTGGCGCGGCGATCATCTCGAGCTGGCGACGCCGCGCGACGCGCTCGAGCGCGGCATCGGCATGGTGTACCAGGAGATGCTCTGCTTCCCCAACCTCTCGGTGACGGGGAACATCTTCGCGGGACGCGAGCTCACGCGTCACGGGCGTCTGCGCCAGGCGGAGATGCGCCGCCGCACGGCCGCACTGCTCGACGAGCTGCACCTGCCGATCTCCCCCACCGCGATCGCCGAATCGTTGTCGGCGGCGCATCGCCAGCTCTTGCAGGTGGCCCGCGCGCTCGCGTTCGACTGCCGCATTCTCGTCCTCGACGAGCCGACGACGGCGCTGACCGACGCGGAAGCGGATCACTTGTTCACGATTCTCGAGAAGCTGAAGCGCCGCGGCGTGACGCTGCTGTACGTCTCGCATCGGCTGCCCGAGGTGTTCCGGCTGTGCGATCGCATCACGGTCCTGCGCGACGGCCAGTACGTCAACACGTTCGGCCGCTCGACGATTGCGCCGGCCGACGTCGTGCGCGCGATGGTCGGACGCGATCTGCCGGCGCGTGCCGCGACCGACGCGGCCGCCCCGTCCGCCATTGCGCTTCGCGTCGAGCGGCTGACGCGGCGTCCCTGTTTTCGCGACGTGACGCTGACCGTCGGGGCCGGCGAGATCGTCGGCCTCTTCGGCCTTGTCGGCTCGGGGCGGTCCGAGCTGCTCGAGACGATTTTCGGCCTCTTCACGCCGGACGCCGGCCGCGTGGACGTGGACGGCCGTCCCGTTGCGCCCCGCTCGCCACGCGAAGCGGCGCTCGCCGGCATCGCGCTCGTGCCCGAGGAGCGCCAGCGCCAGGGACTCTTCTTCAATCTGACGCTCCGGGACAACCTGCTGCTGCCCGAGCGATCGATGCGCGGCGGCGTGCTGGTGCGGCCCGCCCGCGAGCGGCGCGCGGCCGCGGCGCTCGTCGAGCAATGGCGCATCAAGACGGGCGGTCTCGACGTCGCGCCCGACCGGTTGAGCGGCGGGAACCAGCAGAAGGTCGTGCTCGCGAAGTGGCTGGCGACCGACCCGCGCGTGCTGCTGCTCGACGAGCCGACGAAAGGCGTGGACGTCGGCGCGAAGTTCGAGATCCACGAGATCGTGCGGCGTCAGGCGGCGCGCGGCGCCGCGTGCCTGGTCGTCTCGAGCGACCTGCCCGAGGTGCTCGCGCTCGCGCACCGCATCGTCGTCATGCGGGAAGGACGGATCCGCGGCGAGGTCGCCGCGGCGCGCGCGAGCGAAGAAGACGTCATGCACCTCGCCACGTCTGACGGCGGAGGCGGGGCGTGAAACGACTCTGGGAGATTCGCGAGCTGAGCACGATCGCGATCCTCGTTCTGGAGATCGCGTTCTTCGCCTGGTATCTGTGGCCGGAGACGGCCCGCTCGCATCCGTTTCTCAATGCCGCGAACGCGCTGCTGATCCTGAAATACTCCTCGATCTACGGGATCGCCGCGGTCGGCGCGGCGATCGTAATCATCTCGGGCGGGATCGATCTCGCGCCGGGCGCCGTCATCGCGCTCACCGGCGTCGTGATGGCCGACCTGTTCGTCACCGCGAGCTGGCCGCTCGGCGCGAGCGTGGCGATCGGGCTCCTCGTCGGCCTCGCGGCCGGGCTCCTCAGCGCCGCGCTGATCGTGCTCGCGCGGCTGCCGCCGTTCATCGCCACGCTCGGCGTGATGGGGATCGCGCGCGGCGCGGCCTTCATCATCACCGAGGGGCGGTATTTCGACGTCTCGAGCCGGTTGGTCGGCGGCTGGCGGCCGCTCGGCGTCCCCGCCGAATGGGTCGCGCCGATCGTGATGGTGGTCCTCGCGCTCGCGTTTCAGCTCGTGATGACGCTCTTCCAGTGGGGACGCGCCGTCTTCTCGATCGGCGGCAACGAGACCGCCGCCTTGTTCACCGGGATCGCGGTGGGGCGCGTGAAGGCGTCGGTCTATGCGATCTCCGGGCTGCTCGCCGGCGTCTCCGGCGTCGTGCTCGTCGTCGTCCAGGGTCAGGGCAAAGCCGATCTGGCCACAGGGTACGAGCTGGATATCATCGCCTCGGCCGTCGTCGGCGGCGCGAGCCTGTCGGGCGGACGCGGATCGGTCGTGGGCGCCGTGCTGGGGACGTTGATTTTCGGCGTGCTCCGCAACGCGCTGCCTCAGATTCCCGGCGCGACGTTCTACGATCGCCTCATCGTCGGCGTCGTCGTCATCGTGATCGTGGTGATGGACCAGCTGCTGTTGACGCGGAGACGGTGACGCGGCTGTCTCGCACTGGACTTCCGCCTGAAGGCGGAAGCCACGAGAAGTACATAAGAATGGCGCGTCGCAGCCTCTCAACGCGGATTTCGTGGCTTCCGGCTTCAGCCGGAAGAGAATCAGGTCAGGGAGGAACTATTCATGAAGCGAGTGTTACTGATCAGCATCGCGGCCGCGTGTCTGGCGAGCTCCGCGGCGTGCGGCGGCGGCAGTCAGCCCGCCGGCGGCGCGCAACAGACGCTCCGGTTCGCGGTCATTCCGAAATCGCTCGACCTGCCCGTGTTCGACTACGCGAAGACCGGGGCGGAGCGCGAGGCCAAGCAGCTCGGCAACGTGCAGGTCCTCTGGAACGGGCCGACGAACGCCGATCAGTTGAAGCAGAAGGAGATCCTGGAGTCGTTCATCACGCAACGCGTGGACGGCATTGCGATCTCGTGCCTCAACGGTCCGTTCCTCGCGGACTCGATCAACCGGGCGATCGACGCGGGCATTCCGGTGGTCACCTGGGACTCGGACGCGCCGACCTCGAAGCGCATCGCGTTCTACGGCGTCGACGACTACGCGTCGGGACGCATCATGGCGGAGGAGGCGGTGAAGCTGTTGGGCGGCAAGGGGAAGGTCGCGATCATCACGAGCGTCGGCGCGACGAACCTGCAGCGCCGTCTGGACGGCGTGCGCGACGTGCTCTCGAAGAATCCCGGCATTCAGATCGTCGAGGTGTACGACATCAAAGAGGATCCGGACCTCGCGGCGTGGATCTCGGTCGGCGGCTGGCCCGTGTTCACGCGCAATGCGCTCGACCCGATCAATCCGGCGAAAACGAAGTTCATCTCGTTCGACACGAACCCGCCGGCGCCGGATCTGTTGAAAGCCGGCAAGGTGCAGATCCTGCTCGGGCAGAAATACTTCGGCTGGGGCAGCGAAGCCGTGAAGCTGCTCTACGACATCAAGCACGGGAAGATGCCGTCCGCGACCATCATCGACTCCGGCGTGGACGTCGTGACCAAGGAGAACGTCGACGATTACGTCGCGAAGTGGAAAAAACTGGAGAGCGGGAGCTGACAGCTCGAAGCTGGAAGCTGGAAGCTGGAAGCTGAGACATGAACATCTCGGAGATCGCGCGGCGCGCGAACGTCTCGACCGCGACGGTGTCGCGCACGATCAACCAGAGCGGCGCCGTCAAGTCGGACACGGCGCGCAAGGTGTGGCGGGCGATCGACGAGCTGAAGTACTACCCGAACAGCCACGCGCGGACGCTCACCAACCCGTTCTTCCCCGAACTGGTGCGCTCGTTCGAACTCCTGGCCGTACACCAGCAGTACGATCTGCTGCTGACCAGCACCGACTATCAGACCGCGCGGATGACGGTCTGCTTGCGCCGGATGCTCGAACGCAAGGTGGACGGCGTGGCGATCATGACGTCCGAGATGGACGTGGGCCTGATCAAAGAATTGTCGCGCCGCGGCGTGCCACTGGTCTTCATGGACGTCGGCCAGGTGGGGCCGCGCATGAGCCACGTGTCGATCGACTACGGCGGCGGCATCCGCCAGGCCGTCGATCATGTCGTCGCGCTCGGCCACAAGCGGGTGGCGTTCATCAGCGGGCCGCTCGATCTCCATTCAGCGCGGACGCGCCGTCAGGCCTTTCTCGAAGGGATGCGCGCGCATCGGCTCAAGCCCGATCGCCGCTTCGTGCGTGAGGGCATGCACACGGCCGAAGGAGGACAGCAGGCGATGGCCGCGCTGCTCCGCCTCTCGCCGCGTCCGACCGCCGTCGTCGCGTCCAACGACTGGACCGCGATCGGCGCCCTCCACGCGATCGACGCGGCCGGGCTGCGCGTGCCCGAAGACATTTCGCTCGTCGGCTTCGACGACATCCCGCTCGTCAGCTACACCAACCCCGCGCTGACGAGCGTCCGCATGTCCGCCGCCGACGTCGGCGCGACGGCATTCAATGCGCTGTTCTCGCTGATCGGCGGCGACCGCCTCGAGGGGGACACTTATCAGGTCGCGACCCGGCTCGTCGTCCGCGAATCGACCGCGAAGCCGCACCGCTGAATCGTGAATTGGTGATCTGGTGAGTTGGCGGGATTCGGGATCAGGGATGAGGGAGAAGCGATTCAAACGCGCTCGGGCCGAGATCCGCGAGCGAGCGGACGAACACGTCGGCCGGGAGCGTCACGGCGCGGCTGACGCCGACGCTGGGCATCCCGGCGCGGCGCGCCCCTTCGATCCCCGCCGGCGCATCCTCGACCACGACGCAGCGCGATGGCGAGAGGTGAAGGCGGAAGGCGGCGGCCAGGAAGACCTGCGGGTCGGGCTTGCCGGCGGTCACGTCCTCGGCAGCGACGATCGCGTCGAAATACTTCGCGAGGCCGAGCACAGCCAGCATCACGTCCACGTTTTCGCGCGGCGCCGAGGAAGCGATCGCCTGCCTCCAGCCTTTGTCGTGCAGCCGCGCCAGCCATTCGGCCGCGCCCGGCAGCGGCGCCAGCCCGTGCGTTTGCGCGAGCCGCCGGTACTCCGCTTCCTTCGCGTCGCCGAGCCGCTGGATGCGATCCGCGGCCACATCGCCGAGCCACGCGGTCAGAATGCGATCGTTGCGCAGGCCGAAGCTCGCGAGGAACTGATCGTGTGAGATGACGACGCCGTCGCCGCGCATCGTGTCGCGCCACGATCGCCAGTGATAGTCCTCGGAGTCGACGAGCGTGCCGTCGAGATCCCACAAGACGCCGCCCGTCATTTCTGCCCGTAGTAGGCCTTGGGCCCGTGCTTGCGGAGGAAATGCTTGTCCACGAGACACGTCTCGGGAGGCGGCGCCTCGGCGCCCATCGCCCGGACGCGCCACTCGACGCGCGCGACGTACTCGAGGACCCGCGCGTGCTCGATCGCCTTGAAGGCGTCCGCGCCCCACGTGAACGGTCCGTGGTTCGCGACGAGGACCGCGGGAACGTCCTCGGGCGACAGACGTGCGCCGCGAAACGTCTCGACGATGACGAGGCCGGTGTTCTTTTCGTAGTCGCGCTCGACTTCCTCGCGCGTCATGGGACGGGTGACCGGCACGTCGCCGTAGAAATAATCCGCGTGCGTCGTGCCCATGCAGCGGATCGGCGTGCGCGCCTGCGCGAAGACCGTCGCGAATTCCGAATGCGTGTGGACGATGCCGCCGCAGGATCCGAACGCGCGATACAGCTCGAGATGCGTGGCCGTGTCGGATGAAGGACGCAGGCCGCTCTCCACCGAAGCGCCCGTCTCGAGCGACACGAGCACCATGTGGGCGGGCGTCAGCTCCTCGTAGGGCACGCCGCTCGGTTTGATCGCGAACACGCCCGAGGCGCGGTCGATGCCGGAGACGTTGCCGAACGTGCCCATGACGAGGCCGCTGTCGGCCAGCTCGCGGTTCGCGCGGTACACCAGTTGACGCAGGTCCGGCGCCTTCATGCGACCGCGCGCTCCTTGATCGCGAGCAGGCGTTTCATGAGCGTCCCGAGGTGCGGCGCCGCGCCGGCGACGCCGCCGAAGGCGTCGTGCAGCTCGCGGTAGATCCCGTACAGCTCGTCGTAGACGGCGTGTGCCGCCGCATCCGGCGTGAATCGTTTCTCTTTCAGCGTGGTCATGCGGTCCTGCGCGTCATCCCACTTATCGTAGCCGCCCCCGCGCGCGCCCGCGGTGACGGCGGCCGACACCGCCGCGCCGAGCGCCGGCGTCTGCGGCGAGCCGGCGATCAGCATCGGCTGGCCGATGACGTCCGCGTAGATCTGCATGAACAGGTCGTTCTTCTCGGCGATCCCGCCGCAGCACACGACCCGGTCGATGCCCACGCCGTATTCCTGCATGCGCTCGATGATCGCGCGCGCGCCGTACGCGGTGCCTTCGATCAGCGCGCGATAGATCTCCGCCCGCGACGTGTGCAGCGTCTGGCCGAGGATCAAACCGGTCAGCCGCGTGTCGACCAGGATCGTGCGGTTGCCGTTGTTCCAGTCGAGCGCGACGAGACCCGATTCGCCGGCGCGCAGGCGCGCGGCCTCGCGCGACAGCTCGGCGTGCAGCGCCGTGCCTCCCTGGCAGACGCGCTCGACCCACCAGTTGAGGATGTCTCCCACCGCCGACTGCCCCGCTTCGATCCCGAAATAGTCGGGGACGATCGATCCGTTGACGATGCCGCAGATCCCAGGGATGTCGCGGATGCGATCGGCGACCGGCGCGATCGCGCAATCGCACGTGGACGTCCCGATGATCTTCACGAGCGTACCCGTGCGGACGCCGGAGCCGACGGCGCCGTAGTGCGCGTCGAACCCGCCCATGGCAATCGGGACGCCCTCGCGCAGCCCGAGCGTTCCCGCCCAGGTGCGCGAGAGCGTGCCGGCGGGACGGCCGGGGGGAAAGGCCTTCTCGTACAGGCGATCGCGCAGGTCCGCGAGCTTTGGATCGAGCCGCGCGAGAAATGCCTTCGACGGCAGCCCGCCCCACGTGTCGGAGTACATCGCCTTGTGGCCCGCGGCGCACACGCCCCGCACGATCGCGCGCGGATCGTTCGCGCCCGCGAGGACGGCCGGAACGTAATCGGCGAGCTCGACCCAGCTCGCGGCCGCGTCGAACACATCCGGCGCGACGTTGAGGCAGTGCCAGATTTTCGACCACCACCACTCGGACGAGTACGTCCCGCCGATCGGCGCGAGGTACTCCGGCGCCTGACGCCGCGCCGCCTCGGTGATCAGCGCGGCCTCCGACGCGGACGTGTGGTCTTTCCAGAGCCACGCGTGCGCCGCGAGGTTCTGCGACCACCTGGCGTCGAGCGCGAGCGGCTGCGCGCGCGCGTCAATCGGCAGCGGCGTGGATCCGGTGGTATCGACGCCGATCCCGATGACGCGGTCGCGGGAGAAGCCGGGGCGGCCTTCGGCGTCCGCGAGGGCGCCGTGCACCGCGGCGCGCAGCCCCGCGAGGTAGTCCGCCGGGTTCTGGCGCGCCAGATGCGGGTTGCGCGGATCGAGCAGCACGCCGTGATCGCCGCTCGGATACGGAAAGACGCACGTTCCGGCGGTCGCGCCGTTCGCGCAATCCACGACGACGGCGCGGACCGAGTTCGTGCCGTAGTCGATCCCGAGCGTGAACGCGGTCATCCCACGAGGACAGGAGACACGACGTCGAGCACGTCCGGCCCGGTCCCCTTCGCGCGCGCCTGGTCGAGCGCCGGCTGGCACGCGAGAACCCGCACGGCCTTCAGCGCGAGGTTCGCGAAGTTGATCATGCTCCGCTCGATCGCCCGCGTCGGATCTTCACGATACGTGAATTGATCCTGGCTGTACCAGCCGCGATAGTTCCGCAGGAACGTCGTATAGAGATACTCGACCGACTCCGGGATCGACACCGTGCCGAATATCAGGTCCTGGTCGTTGCGCCCCTGCCGCGCGTCGTTCACGTCGAACTTGTGCACGGGCACGCCCGCGTACTCGGCGAGGTCGCACGCCGTCGACGCCGTCGTCGCTTCCATCTTCTGGTGGCCGTAGTCGATCGTGAGGCCGCAGTTGTTGCCGCCGCACGCCGCGTTGACCTTCGACGCGACGAGGATGGCGGACGCCGCGGTGGGGACGATCATGTACAGCTCGCGCGGCTCGTACGGCTTCGGCTCGATCGCGAGCTTCACGCCCGCCTCGAGGCATTTCCGGTTCACGGTGGTCAGCGCCTCGGTGAACCACTCCAGCGACTGCTTGTAGTCGATCTGGAAGTGATAGTCGGCGCCGTCGGAGCCGGGCCATACGCTCAGCACGGGAATCTTCATCAGCTTGCAGATCTCGAGGCCTTTCAGGATTTCGTCAAGGCCCGCGCGGCGGAGCGCCGGATCGGGATTGCACGGCGCGCCGAGGCGGAACTTCGGATTCGTCCACGTGTTGATGTTGCACGTGGTGACCTTCATCCCCAGCTCGGCGAGGAAGCCGTTCTGCGCGCGTTCGATGGCCTTCGGATCGAGGTCGCCGTTGAGGGTCTTCTCGAAGACGCTCTGATGGATCTCGACCGCGTTCACGCCGGCCGCCTTGATGCGCCGGCACTGCCCCTCGAAGTCGTTCCGGAACGAGGGGTCGTCGGAGTGATAGCCCGGAGGGGCGAAGCGGTCGCAGAAATCGCCGGCCGACCAGTGCCCGACGGCCATGCGGATGTCCATCTGCTTCAGGAAGTCGATCGCGTCGTCGCGGTTGAGGTAGTGGCGCCGCGACGCGGCGAAGGCGAACTGATCGGGCGTGAAACGAGCCATCTCATACCCTCCGATAATGCGACGTACCTCGCCGAGGCGCGACGCGCGCAGGCGGAGCCTGCCGCGCCGAAGCGCAACGCGCGAAGGCGGGCGCATCGTACCACCACGGCCTCGAGGGGGGACGGGGATTGCGCCGGGTCAATGTAAGCGTTACCATCCCCGCTCATGTAAGCGCTTACAGACGTGCCATGCTGGCGCGACCCACCGCCGCTGTCAAGATGCCGGCCGCAGCAGAAGGGACCAACCAATGCCGAGAATCCGCGTCTGCCTCGTCGCTCTCGCGTGCGCCTGCCTGGGCCTGACTTCCGCCGCGCTCGCGGCGCAGCAGCAGCTCGGCACCATCCAGGGCACCATCACCGACCAGACGCACGGCGTGTTGCCGGGCGTCGCCATCACCGTCACCAACCTCGACACCAACATCAGCCGGACGGCGACGTCCAACGAGACCGGCGTGTTTCGCGTGCCGAGCCTCGATCCAGGCCGTTACAAGGTCGCCGCGGAGCTCCAGGGCTTCAAGACCTCGGCGCAAACCGACGTCGTCTTGTCCGTCGGCACGACGCTCGGCGTCAATTTCACGATGGCGCCCGGCACCGTCGAAGAGGCGATCCAGGTGCGCGGGATCGCGCCCGACATCCAGACGGAAAAAGCGGACGTGTCCGCGGTCGTCGAGCAGAAGAAGATCACCGATCTGCCCCTCGTCGGCCGCAACGTGCTCTCGCTGGCCGCGCTGCAGCCGGGAATCAATGGCATTCCCAGCTCCGCTGACATCTTCGCGACCGAGCAGGGCCTCGGGCTGACCGCGAACGGCGTCCGCGAAGGGGGCAACAACGCCACGGTCGACGGCGCGAGCATCAACAACGGGCCGTGGGCGGGGACGATGCTGCTGGTGCCCAACGTCGAGGCGGTGCAGGAGTTCCAGGTCATCGCCAACAATCCTTCGGCCGAGTACGGCCGCAATTCAGGCGCGATGGTGAGCGTGATCACCAAAGGCGGGACGAACATTCTCAGCGGCAGCGCGTTCGAGTTTCACCGCGATCAGACGCTGCGTTCGAAAGGGTTCTTCGAGACCACGAAGGCGCCGTTCCGCCGAAACGATTACGGCGGCAGCGTCGGCGGGCCGATCAGAAAAGATCACACGTTCTTCTTCTTCTCGTTCGAGGGCCTCCGCGAACAGACGCCGTCGTCGCAGCTCGCGACGGTCGAGACGAAGCAGCTCGTCGACTGGGTGACCGCGACGCGGCCGAACTCGAACGCGGCGTATCTCTTCAAGAAGTACGCGCCGCCCGCGTACCCTACGAGCGGGCTGCAGGATCTGGGATCGCCGCTGCCCGGTACCAACGTGTGGAGCACGACGCCCGACGGCATCCCCGACGTCGGTCAAGTGCCGGTGACGCTCAGCGGCCAGCGCAACGGCGATCAGTACAACGGGCGCTCGTACTACCTGTCGAACAGTAGCTCACCCTACTTGTACGTGCGATCGCAGTTCAATCACCCGTACCCGTTCCGCGATCAACTGCTCAACATCGCGCACACGACCGTCATCTCCAACCGTACTGTCAACGAGGCGAACTTCGGGTTCGTGCGTCAGGACGGGCACGCGGCGGATCCGACGCCGGACGCGCCGACGATCACCGCCGTTGGCAATGGCGTCGCCGGCTTCGGTGTCGAGTTCTGGCACCCCATCGAGTTCACGCAGATGAACTACCAGTTGAAGGACACGCTGACGCTAAACCGTGGCACGCACTCGTTCAGGACCGGCGGCGAAGCGCGGCTTGGGAACGACGGCGCGACACTCCACCACTGGCAGCGGCCGAATTACACCTTCCAGAGCGTTCTGGATTTCGTCGACGACGAGGCGTTCTCCGAGGAACGAGCCGTCGACCCCGCTACCGGAAAGTCGACAACGGCGTACGGCAAGTACATCACCAACGAGTGGTCGCTGTTCTTCCAGGACAACTGGAAGGTGCGGCCGAACCTGACGCTCAACCTCGGCCTCCGGTACGACAAC
>QHWR01000199.1:0-222 GCA_003223835.1 Acidobacteriota bacterium
TGCCTTTTCAGATCGTCGGGACCCTGGGATACGTCGGGTCCGCTTCGGTGCGCGGCTTCGCGTTTCTGGATATCAACGCCGGACAGATCCCCGGCGCAGGTGACGCAGGACGCCCGCTCTTTGCGAAGTTCGAGCGCACCACGGCGACGAGAGAATGGGATGGCCGCACGCGCAGCATCTACCATGCGCTGCAGGCCTCGATCACTCGACGCATGACGGATG
>QHWR01000199.1:311-6731 GCA_003223835.1 Acidobacteriota bacterium
TCGATACTCCGCACAATTTCCAGCTGGCCACCGTGTGGGAGCTCCCCTTCGGCACTGGAAAGCCATGGGCGTCAACAGGGCCCTCCAGGACCATCTTTGGAGGCTGGCAAGTGAATGGCGTCTTCAGCGCCTACTCGGGGCGGCCGTTTACGTTGACCGCGTCCGGCGCCTCGTTGAACATGCCGCACAACCAGCAGACGCCGGATCAGGTCAAAGATACGGTCGACATCTTCGGCAACGTGGGGGATGCCGGAACGTACTTCGACACGAGCGCGTTCAAGCGGGTCACGGCGGTGCGGTTCGGGAACGTGGGCCGGAACACCATGCGCGGCCCCGGTCAGCGGAATCTCGATTTGAGCCTCTTCCGCACCGTCAAACTCAGGCCGACGGTGGATCTGCAGTTCCGGGCGGAGGGCTTCAACATCACGAATACACCTCATTTCTCCAATCCGAACGGAAACGTCAACAGCTCGAACTTCGGAAAGATCCTGTCGACCGATTCGAGCTGGGCGATGGGGCGCTCGCGGCAGTTCCGCTTCGGGTTCCGGTTGGGGTTCTAGGAGGTGTGCCGTGAGCACTCGATCTGCCGGCGTCGTTTACGCGTCGTGGGCGTTCGTCCTGATGATGGCCGCCGCGCGTCCCGCGTCGGCGGATTACAACACCTGGGTATCCGGCGTCGGCGACGATGTGAACCCCTGCACGCGGACCGCGCCGTGCCGGACGTTCGCGGGAGCGCTTCCGAAGACCGACACATTCGGCACGATCGGCGTCCTGGACCCCGGTGAGTTCGGCGGCGTCTTGATCACGAAGTCGGTGACGATCGACGGCGGTGGCATGGGGAAAGTACGCGCGGACAACGGCGTCGGAATCACGATTCAGGGCGGCTCCTATGACGTGGTCACCGTCCGGAACCTGACCATCACGATCGGACCGGGGCTGAGCGGCGGCGTCGGCATCGACGTCGTCGGTGGCCGGCGCGCGCAGATCGAGCACTGCTCGCTGTGGGGCCTCAACTACGGCATCCGCTTCAAGCCGCTCGGAGCGATGGACCTCACCGTCATCGACACGACCATTCAGAACGGCGGCGCGGCGATCTGGGCGGGCACGAACGGCGCGTTTTTCGCGCGCCTGAACGCGACGAACGTCCGTCTCGACGGCAACACATGGGGCGTGACGGTGCGCGACAACGCGCTCGTTTATGTCAAGGACTCGATCGCCTCGAACAGCGTCTTCAACGGGTTCGACGTCCAGTCCGTGAATGGCGGAGCCGCGCACCTCGATCTGGAGAACACGTCGAGCAGCAACAACCACAACGCGGGGATCGTTTCTCAGAACCCGGGCGCGGTCGTCCGCATCAGCAACACGACCGTCGATCACAACGGCGGCGCCGGCGTCGTGCCGCTCGCCGGCGGACTGATCCTTTCGTTCGGCAATAACCACGTGTCGGCGAACGCCGGCGGAGACGGATCCGTCACCGGCCTGGCGTATCCAATGTGATCACGCGGTTAGCTGTGCGGCTCGCGCAGCAGCGCGCGTAGGAGGCAACGACGGCGCCGAGTTCCGCTTCGGTTGAGCTGAATATCCTCAGCATGGCTATTGCACTCCAGGCAGCAGAGGGATATCGATATGGCAGACGACACATTTGATACGCTTCCGGACAAGTCCGCGGGCGACGATCCTGGCATCAGCAACAGGGAATCGGCGCGTGAGGAGGCCGAAGAGCGCGAAGCCCATCCGCCGCTGGATCCGGGTTCTCCGCCGCCTGAAGATGCCGCCGGGCGAGTCGGCGAACAGCCGCTCGACGATCTGCGCGATCGGCATACGTCGCACAAAGCGGGGAGCCGATCGATCGCGCAAAAGGAATCCGAATCGCGATACCCGGATCGCTCGATGCCCGCGTCGAGAAAGGTGTCCGGCGCATTCGGCAAGGAACCCGGTGGCCCCTCGAGCCGTGATTAGGACGCCGCCTGAGATCGCCGCGGAACCCCCAGGCATGGTGACGATCACCAGAAGTCCACTCACACGACGCGCCGCGTAGCGTGCAATGGCAACCGCGATGAGAAGCATGCAGAGAACAACCGGTTCGGCAGCCGTTGTGATTCTGACAACGATCATCACAGTCGGGGATTTACGCAGCGTCAACGTGGCCAACGCCACCGCGCGTGCCAATCGGGCGCAGACGAAGACGCCGGCGGCGCCCGGTGAACGCGATGCGTGCGCGCTGTTGACGAAGCAGGATGCCGCCGCGGCGCTGGCGGAAGCCGTCACCGGACCCCAATCATCATCCGGTCGCTCCTCGATCACGCCGGGTACAACCGCTTCGAGCTGTGAATACTCAGGGTCCGGCCTTCACAAGATCAATTTGAACCTGATGCGTCTCTCGCCGGGCACGGCGGCGGTGTATCGGACGCTCTGCGCGCAGAAAGGAAAAGAAGGCCTCTCCGGCCTTGGCGACGTCGCGTGCTGGTATAGCGACAAACATGAGGAGCTGCAGGTGCTCAAGGGCCTGACGTTCTTCTCCATCGAGCTGCGGAAGAGCGGCGACCCTACGGAGGCGATCAAGGGTGCGGCGAAGAGAGTCTTCGATCAGCTGCGATAGAAGACGCCTGCTTCGTCCGCTGACGTCGTGAGCCGCTCGTCGCCGGCGTACACGATGAACCGCTGACCGCGGAGGAACCCGATCAGGGTAAGGCCCGTTTCCCTGGCGAGCTGCACCGCGAGGCTGGAGGGCGCCGAGACCGAGGCCAGCACGGGCACGCCGGCCACGACCGCCTTCTGCACGATCTCGAACCCGCCGCGGCCGCTCACGAGGAGCACGCGCTCCGACAACGGCACGCGGCCGTCGGCGAGCGCATGGCCGACGATCTTGTCCACGGCGTTGTGACGGCCGACGTCTTCGCGGACGCCGAGCAGACAGCCCGCCGCGTCGAAGAGGCCGGCCGCGTGCAGCCCGCCCGTGCGGCCGAAGAGCGTCTGCGCGTGGCGCAGCGCGTCTGGCAGCCGGGGCAGCAGCGCTGCATCGAACCGCCAACCACTATCCAGCGGCCGCAGGTTTCTGGCGCGCACGGCGTCAATCGACGCCTTGCCACAAATGCCGCAGCTGGACGAGGCGACGAAGTGCCGGCGAAGATGGTCCTCGTCGAGTGACTTTCCGGCGCGGAGCGTGACCTCCACCACGTTGCACTGCCGTTGACCGCGTGCTTCACGCGCGTATTTGACGTCGTCGACGTCGTCGCGCGCGTCGATGATGCCCTCCGTGAACAGCAGCCCGATCGCGAGGTCGAAGTCGTCGCCGGGCGTCCGCATGGTCACGGTGACGGGCGCGCCGTTGACACGGACCTCGAGCGGCTCTTCGGCCACGACCTCGTCGAGCCGGCGGACCGGGGCCCCCGCGTTCCACTCGACGATCGGGGTTGTCTGGAGCGGATGTTTCATGACGTGTTGTTGTAACTGGAGCTTCCGGCTAAAGCCGGAAGCCACGAGATCGATTATGAAACAGCCTTTTGTAATAGAGGCAGGCTCACGACGTCCCGCTCTCGTGGCGCCCGCTGCGACGCCGGACCGCCTCTTCGTAGTCGGCGCGCGGATTCCGTCCGGTCGCGCGGCGGTACCACGCGGGGTGGTGCGTCCACGCCCAGCGCTTCTCGACCGTGCCGCGCGTCATCGACCGGAACGTCCCCGGCTGCGCGGCGGTCCCTTCATAGATGTGCACGATGAATCCCACGAGCATCACCAGCGCCGCTACGTCGTGCAGCACGTAGCCGATGTCCACGAGCGGACGGCCGAAGGTTTTCGGAAACCACATCGGAATCCCGGAGATCAGGAAGATGACGGCGCTTGCGACGATCGTCCAGAAGTACAGCTTCTGTCCGCCGTTGAAGAAGTCGACGTACTCCGGTTCGACCGGCTCCGTGTTCGCGACGTACTCCCTGACGCGGCGCACCCAGCGGCGATCGGCATCCGTCCACGTCATCGGCCGCAGCCAATTCAGCACCTGCAGGACGAACAGGACGACGAAGCCCAGGCTGAACCAGGGGTGAAGCAGCCGCGTCATCGCGCCGCCGCCGAAGAGCGGCGTCAGCGAGTGGAACAGCCACGGCGAGTAGATTGCAAACCCCGACAGCAGCGCCAGGATGAAGAAGATCGCCACGCTCCAGTGCAGGACGCGTGTGTAGACCGGATGGCGCAGCAGCTCGTCGTCGCGCACGATCGTCCGGCCGCGCGCGGCGAATCGGGCGCGGGCGCCTTCATCGAATCGGTCGATCGCGGTGCTCATGGTTGTGGTTCCTTCGGCCCTTCCATCACGTAGTGGAAGAACGCCACCGGCGCCGCGAGCATCGCCAGGAACAGCGCGATTGGTTTCGCCACGCCTTTCCAGAGCGTCAAGGTCGGCGGAATCCGCGGGTTGGCCGGCAGCCCGCCGTACAGCTCCGGCTTCGTGATGTCGTGCAGCACGTAAATGACGTGGGTGCCGTTGACCGACGGCGGATCGTAGACGCCGGCGCTTGCAAACCCGGACTGCTCGCGGAGCTGACGCGCTCGTGCGTCGGCGATCGCGCGCATGTCCGTCTTCGTCCCGAATTTCAAACAGCCCGTCGGACACGCCTTGATGCACGCCGGCTCGAGCCCCTGGCCGACGCGATCGGAGCACAGCGTGCACTTGTAGACCTTCTTCGTCTGGCTGTTGAACTTCGGAATGTCGAATGGACATCCGGACACGCAGTACTGACACCCGATGCAGTTCTCCTGCTGGAAGTCGACGATGCCGTTCGTGTACTGGACGATGGCGCCGTCGGCCGGACAGGCGCGGAGACAGCCGGGATCCTCGCAGTGCATGCATTGGTCCTTGCGCATGAGCCACATCAGGGTGCCGTCGTCGCGCTGGTGCTCGTTGAACTTGATCAGGTTCCAGTAGTTCCACGACGTGGCGGGCATCGTCTGGTACGTGTTCTCGAATTTCGTCTCCTGGAACGGCATGTTGTTCCACTCGACGCACGCCACCTCGCACGCCTTGCAGCCGATGCACGTCGTGACGTCGATGTACTTGCAGACCTCTTCTTCCCGCTGGACGCCGGCGCCCGGAATGCTGCCGCTGTGGGCGGAGATGGCTTTGATCTGGAGTGTTCCGGAGGGCATCGTTTTCTCCCGGCGTTACGCTCTCTCGAGCTTCACCAGGAACCCCTTGAACTCGGGCGTGTAGGCGTTCGGATCGATGACGGTGGGCGAGAGCAGGTTCACCGAATCGAGCGACGTGCGTCCCGCATCCTCCGCGATGCCGCGATAGCCCCAGTGGATCGGTATCCCGATCTGATACGTCTTCTTTCCGTCGATCGTCATCGGCCTGATCCGGCGTGTGACCATCGCCTTGGCGACATACGAGGCCCGGGCGCTCGAGACCTTCACGCGCTCGCCGCCTTTGAGGCCCATCTCGTCGGCCAGCTCCACCGGTATCTCGACGAACGGTTCCGGCACGAGCTGCACGTTCATCGGGTTGTTCTTCGTCCAATAGTGATAGTGCTCGGTCAGCCGATAGGTCGTGCAGACCACGGTGAAGCCGCCGGCCGGCTCGCCGAACTTGTCGAGCGGCGTGTTCATCTTCTTGACGACCGGATTGTTCGACTGCTGCGGGTGCAGCGGGTTCGCGATGGGACTCTCGATGGGCTCGTAGTGTTCCGGGAAAGGCCCTTCCGCAAACGCCGCGAGCGGCGCGAAGAGACGTCCGACCCCTTCCGGGTTCATGATGAACGGACCCATGTGCTCGGACGGCTTCGAGTCCACCTTGAAGTCGGGCACGTCGTTGCCGACCCACTTGCCCGCGGTCTCGTTCCACCAGATCTGCCGCCGCGCGGCATCCCACGGCTCGCCGGACGGATCGCAGGACGCCCGGTTGTACATCACGCGGCGATTCGCGGGCCACGACCACGCCCAGTTCGGATAGATGCCGAGGCCGGACGGATCGTCGGTGCCGCGGCGCGCCGTCTGGTTGCCCGCTTCCGTCCACGATCCGCTGTACAGCCAGTTGCCGCACAGCGTCGTCCCGTCATCCTTCAGCCACGGGAATCCAGACAACTGCTGGCCGGCCTTGATGGTCTGGCCGGTGGGGTCGGTGAGGTCGGCCAGCGCCTGCCCATTGATCTCGCGCGCCACTTCGGCGAGCGACGGATGTTCGGGCTGCGTGTACGGCCATCGCGCGTTCAGGATCGGATCGGGGAATTTGCCCCCTTCCTTTTGATAGAGTGCGCGCACCCTGAGGAAGATCTGCGCGAGGATGTCCTGATCCAGCCTGGCCTCTCCCGGCGGCGGCAGCGCGACGTTCTTCCACTGCAGCCAGCGCGCGGAGTTGACGAAGTTGTCGTCTTTCTCGGCGAACCTTGCGCACGGCAGCCGATACACCGTCGTCTGAGTCTTCTTCATCTCGTC
>QHWR01000040.1:0-13614 GCA_003223835.1 Acidobacteriota bacterium
CACGAGGCACATCGCCTGTCGAGCTTACAAGGCGAGAATCGCAGCGGCGCACTGCTCGACGGACGCCGCCGTCGTATCGATGACGATCTCCGGCGCGAGCGGCTCCTCGTAAGGATCCGAGACGCCGGTGAACTGCGGGATCTCGCCGGCGCGCGCGCGCTTGTAGAGGCCTTTGGGGTCGCGCTGTTCGGCCACCTCGATCGGGCACCTCACGAACACCTCGACGAATTGCGCCCCGCGCGCCGTCACCATCGCCCGCGCCTCATCGCGCGTCGATCGGTACGGCGAGATCGCGGCGACGATGACCCACGTGCCGTGCGCCGCGAGCGTCGAGGCGACGAACCCGATCCGCCGGATGTTCTCGTCGCGATCCTCGCGCGAGAAGCCCAGTCCTTTCGAGAGATGCTGGCGGACGGCATCGCCGTCGAGGACCTCGACGCGGAGTCCGCGATCGATCAGCCCCTGCCGAATGGGCGGGGTGATCGTGGTTTTCCCGGCGCCCGAGAGGCCCGTCAGCCAGATCACGCCGCCGGTCGCGCCCGAGATCCGCGGTCCGCGCGATGGCCTGCCCCGAGCGAGCTGCGAAGCCGGCGAGTCGAGCGGGGCTGACGCGGCGCGCATGATGTCCACGACCTCGGGCCGGCTGCACTCGGGCGGGATCGCGCCGCCGGTCCGCAGCTGCTCGCGGATCCACGAGCCGCTGAAGATCAACCGTTCGCCGGCCGGATGCGCGCACGTGCGGCCGCTCGCGAGCTCGCCGCACCGGCGGCACCAGAACGTTTCCTCGAAGAACATCGGCTGGATGACGAGGTCGCGCTCGGCGGCCTCGGCCGCGAGCCGCTGCGCTGCCATCGGATCGTAGAATCCGCCGACGCCGGCGTGATCTCGGCCCACGACGAAATGCGTGCAGCCGAAATTCTGCCGGACGATCATGTGCAGGATGGCCTCGCGCGGGCCCGCGTAGCGCATCGCGCCTGGCATGCCCGAGAGGAGCGTGCGGTTTCGCGGCAGGTAGTGGTCCATCAGCGCGAGATAGCAGCGCCACCGCACGTCCACCGGCACGTCATCGTCTTTCGTCGCGCCCACGAGCGGATGGACGAGGACGCCGTCGGCGGCTTCCAGCGCGAGCCGGATCAGGTGCTCGTGCGCGCGATGGATCGGATTGCGCGTCTGGAAGCCGGCGATGCGTCGCCATCCCCGCTCGGCGAACACCGCCCGCGTCTCGGCCGGCGGAAGCACCGTGACGTCGCGCCGCTCCGGCGGCGCGTACGACAACAGCCGCGCCGACGCCGCGAACGTTCCCTCCGCGCGGATCCGCGCGACGCTCGGATGCCGTTCGTCGGTCGTCCCGTACACACGCTCCGCCTCGCGCGCGAGATCGCGCTCGAACACGTCGTCGATCGCCAGCTCGGCGATCGGTGTCTCCCCGTCCACGACGACGACCGTGTCCGTCTTCGCGACACGCGTCCGCTGCTCGGCGTCGAGCGGCAGGACGATCGGGATCGGCCAGAGCGTCCCGTCGGGCAGCCGCATCGACTCGAGGATGCTCGAGTACTCAGCGGAATTCGCGAAGCCGGCGAGCGGCGCGAACCCGCCGTTCGCGAGCAGTTCGAGATCGCCGGCGAGCACAGGCGTCAGCGGGATGCGGAGCCCGCGGCCCGCCCGCGGCGCGGCCGCGAGCGCGCGCTGTCCGCCGCCGCCACCATGAAAAGGGGGAAGCTGACTCATGCCCTGGCGATGACCGCCATGACCTCGAGGACTTCGAAATTCAAATGATACGGGAACATGTCGGGATGCGTCACGACGCCGGACGGCTGCACGACGGGTGCGGTCTCCGCCGGATTGGGATCCTCGAAATACGTCACGTAGAAACGGCCGCCGGGCGCGAGCTTCTTGACGACGGCGGCGATGCACGTGATGACCGTGGTCAGCGGAATCTCCGGAAACAGTTCCTGCGCGAACGCGAAATCGATCGGCGGAAGCCCGTCGAGCTGAAAGTTGTCGTTGACGATGAAGGTCGCGCGCGCCGGGTCGAGCTTGACGCGCGCCAGCTCGATCTCGATGCCCGCGCGAACCAGCGGCTCGTCGCAATCGAACCCGATGTAATGGCCCGGGTCGAGATACCTGATGAAGTGGATGCCGCCGCGGAGGCTTCCGCAGCCCACGTCGAGCAGGTAATGCGACGGCAGAAGCCCCTGGTTCTTGAGGAAGTCGAACTGCAGTTCGCCGAGCTCGTCCCAGAGACCGCCGACCGTGACCCGATGCCACGGCTCGCCGGCCGCTTCGGCGGACGACGACAACGCCGTCGCCTGCACGGCGGGAACCGGCGACGGCGCCGGCGACGACGTCAGCATCAGACGATGGTACGCATTGAAGCCGCCGTCCACGCCCCCGTCGTAGAGGAGCCGGCCGTGCTCGAGCAGGCAGACGCGGTGGCACACGGCGCGCACCGACGCCGCCGCGTGCGAGACGAACAGGATCGTCTTGCCCGCCGAGAGAAACTGCGCGAGCGTCCGCCGGCACTGGTTCTGGAATTCCTCGTCGCCGACGGCAAAAATCTCGTCCAGCAGGAGGATGTCGGGATCCAGATTGGCGGCGACGGCGAAACCGAGCCGCATCTGCATCCCCGACGAGTAATTCTTCAGCGGCACGTCCATGAAGTCGCGCAGCCCCGCGTAGTCCACGATGGCGGGGTAGAGAGCTTCGATCGCGGGACGCGTCAGACCGTGGATGGCCGCGTTGAGGAAGACGTTTTCGCGGCCGCTCAGCTCCGGATGGAAGCCGACGCCCAGCTCGATGAGCGTGCCGACGCGCGTCCCGCGCGCGACCCGGACGTCGCCGCTGGTCGGCTCGTGGATCCCGGCGACGAGCTTCAACAGCGTGCTCTTCCCCGATCCGTTGCGGCCGATCACGCCGACCGACTCTCCCTGGCCGATCGTGATCGACACGTCGCGCAGGGCCCACAACTCGTCCCGGGTTTCCCGGCGATCCTTGTGGAGCAGGCCGAGGAAGCGCACCTTCAGCTCGCCGGAGCGGTTGCGCCGCAGCCAATACCGCTTGGATACGTTGTCCAACTGGATGACGGCGCGCATCACAACTGCTCGGTGAACTGTCCCTGCACGCGCGTGAAGAGCGCGAACCCGCCGATGAGCGCGACGCCGGCGTACACGATCGCGACCGCCGCGGTCTGCGGCTCGGGCCACTTCGCGTAGTAGAAGATGTCCTGATACGTGAGGACGAACGGCGACAGCGGGCTGAAGAGAATCGGCCAGCGCCACGCCGCCGGGACGCGGTGATAGTCGTACACGATCGGCGTCGTCCAGAACATCACCATCAGCGCGATTTCGAGCAGGTGACGAATGTCGCGGAAGAACGCGGTGCCGGCCGCCAGCGCCAGCGCGATCCCGATCGTCATCGCGAGCTGAAGCAGCAGGAACACCGGAAACAACAGCGCCGGCGGCCCGGGGCGCACCTGATAAATGATGAGCATCAACGGCAGGAATACCGCCGCCGTCAGCAGGTATTGCGCGAGGTTGAAGAAGACCGAGGCGATTGGCAGTATCGCACGGGGAAAATAGACCGTCTTGAGCAGGCCCGAGTTGTCGACGATCGCGCCCGCGCCCATGCTCGCGGAGTTGGCGAAGAACGTCCACGCGAGAATGCCGACCAGCAGCAGGAAGACGAATCCCTCCGTCCGGATCGCCATGATGTATTTGAACGCGACCAGGTACACGAGGATCATCACGAGCGGATTGAGGAGCGACCACAGGAAGCCGAAGACGGACCCGCGATATTTCAGCTTCAGGTCCTTCAGCACGAGATTCTTCAGCAGCTCGCGGTAGCGGTAAATCGCCGAGAGGCCGGTCGAGATCGCGAGCACGCCGCCGCCGCCGTCGAGCTGAGTGGGCGAGATCATGTCCGACGCCGGCCTGCGCTCCGACGGGAGCGTCGCCAGCGCGCCGAGGCACAGGAGGATCACGTCGCCCGCGAGCGCGAGGCGCGAGACGCCCTCGCGGCCGAACAGGAACCAGCCCGCCGCCGCGCCCGCGAGCGTGCCGATCGCGACGGCCGCGATCGTACGCGCCGCGGCCGGACGTTTGTCGCGGCCGGCGAGCGCGAGCGCGGCGATCTGCGCCGCGACGAGGAGCGGCAGCCAGCGGACGGCGGCGTGATGGATCGCGTGAAAACCGGAAGCCGGGAACCGCAGCTCGTATCCGGCGGCGTAGCTGACGAGCGCCAGCGCCACGTCTCGCGCGACCTTCGCCGCGCCGCTTCGCGTTTCAGGAACGGTCATCGATCATGACGGACGACGGCGGCGACGCTGCGCACTTCGTCGATGCTGAACCGCATGCGCCGCAGCGTCACGCCGAGCCCGCGGCATTCGATCAAGAGGGCGTGCATTTCCGTGTTGTCGATGTCGCGCATGCTCACGAGCAGCTCGGTCACCCCGTATTGACGGACGAGCCCCGGCAGGTCCTCGCGGCGCCCGACGACGGGAATGCCTTCGACGCGGAGTCCGCGCTTCGCGGGGTCGTCGTCGATGAACCCGACCGGCCGGATGTCGAGGTCGCGATTCTGCAGCAGCTCGCCGATCAGGAGCACGCCGCCGCGGCCGGCGCCGTAAATCAGCGCCGGACGTCCCGTCGCGCGCTGCTTGCGGAGATACTCGTCGATCGTGGCAATCGCCGCGCGTGACCCCGCGATCAGGAACCACGCGAACACCAAATCGAGCACGAACACGCCGCGGGAGAAGCGCTCGAAGCGATACACGAGCAGGAGGAGCAGCAGCGCGCCCGCGATCCCGAGCGCCAGGCCTTTGAGCAGCCCGATGACTTCCGCGAGCGCCGTGCTGCGCCACACCTGCCGGTACTTGCCGACGAGATACAGCCCCGCCAGTTCGGCCCCCGCGACGATCGGGAACGTGCGCGCGAACGGCGGGAAGAACACCGCGAAGTCCGAATCCTGAAAACGGATCCGGAACGCCGCGTAGTACGCGATGCAGAGCAGCGCCGCGTCGAGCAGCACCTCGAGGACGCGGCGGCGATACGCGACCTCGGAGACGAGCGGCGGATTGGCTCCCGGCGCGATCGCGTCGCCCGACGGCGCCTTCACGTGACCGAGCACGACGGCGACGGCCGTGAGCAGCAGGACGTAGGCGCCGATCAGTCCGACGGCGGACCCGAGGTGCAGCGATTGCAGCGCGACGGCGACGAGCCCGCCCGCGATCGCCAGCGCGTACAGAACGACGACCGCCGTCCGTTCCGAGGCCCCGAGCGCCACGAGGCGATGCGACGTATGGTCGCGCCCCCCCTGCCACGCGCGCCGCCCGGCCAGGCGCCGCGTCAGCGCCACGAACGCCGTGTCGAAGATCGGCACGAGCAGGATCAGCACCGGCAGCACCGCCGCGGGCGCCAGACGCCGGCCCGCCGCCGGCGCCGCGAACAGCGTCGCGGCCGCGAGAAAAGATCCGAGCAGAAAGCTGCCGCTGTCGCCCATGAACACGGACGCCGGCGGAAAACTGAAGAGCAGGAATCCTGACGTCGCGCCGAGGAACGCCGCGACCGCGGTCTGCATCGCGGGCGACGATCCCGTCGTCACCAGCAGACACAGGCAGAAGAAGCCGGCGACGGTCGCGACGCCCGCCGCGAGGCCGTCCATGTTGTCGAGCAGGTTGAACGCGTTGGTGATGCCGACGATCCACGCGAACGCCAGCAACTGATCGAGGAGGGGCGCGCCCGTGATGGCGACCGGCGGCATGAGCCACAGCACCAGGCCCGCCACGATCATCTGCGTCACGAGCTTGGCCAGCGGGCCGACGCTCCACAGATCGTCGATCGCGCCGAGCGTGAACATCAGCCCGGAGCACACGACGAGCGGCGCGATCGAATCGACGTCGCCGACGGTCAGCAGCAGCCCGCCCGCGAGCGCCGCGGCCATCGCGACGCCGCCGAGCAGCGGCACCGGCGTGCGGTGCCACCGATCGCGCGCCGGCATCGCCAGAAAGCCGACCCGAATCGCGGCGCGCCGCACGACAGGCGTGGCGACGACGGCGAGGAGCAGGCTGACGAGATATGCGGTGAAGAGCGGAACCAAAACCACCAATCGGGCCGCGACTGGAGCGATCAGTGCTGCGGAAACCCTGACAGCATACTCCAGAACATCGCGTGCGCAACGCCAAAGGCGCGATTGACGCGACGGTCGGGGTTCGCTCACACTACGGCATGCCTTGCGGAATTCCGGCGATCGCGGTCGTCTGCGCGTACGCGGCGCTGATCGGCGTCGCGCCCGCGCAGCGGCCGAGCGCGAGGCCCGCGCCGAAGCCGCCGGCGACGAAGCCAGCCGCTCGGACCGCGATCAGGACGGAGCCGCGCGTGCCGTTCGCGCCGGGCGAACGGCTGTCCTACGACATCTCGTGGTCGTCGTCTCTGACCGCCGGCACCGCGGTGATGTCCGTCCAGGACAAAAAAGCGTCGTACGGATCGATCGCGTACTACATCGTCGCCGAGGGACAGCCGACCGCGCTTCTGTCGAAGCTGTATCGTCTCTATTACAAGGCGGACACGCTGCTCGACGCGTTCGACCTCGTGCCGCAGCGCGCGTCCATCTACAGCGAAGAAGGAAAGCGGCACCGCTTCAAGATCACGACGTTCAGCGCCGCCGCGAAGTCGCCGACCTTCGAGGTGCGCACCGATACCGTCGTCAGGACGCCGATGCGGCTGTCGCGAGACGCGCAGGATCCGCTCGCCGCGATCTACGCGCTCCGCGCGCGGCCGCTCAAAGCCGGCGATCGCATGACGATGCCGATCACCGACAGCGGGCGGCAATACACGATCGACGTCAGTGTCGTGGGACCGGAAGCGGTCACGTGCGGTCTCGGCTCCGTGACGGCGTGGAAGCTCGTGCCGATCGCGCGCGGCGCGGGACCGGCCGCGCGCGAGATCGCACTCTGGATTTCCGACGACAGCCGCCGGCTTCCCGTGAAGATCAGCGCGGAGGTGGCGGCCGGCCGCTTCGACTTCACGCTGCGAGAGGCGCAGAGCGCGCCCGTGGCGTTCCGCCGATGATGCTCGCATCCGAAGCGCCCCGCGTCAGCGACGCGCCGCCGTCCCTGAAGATGCCCCCGCTCTCCATCGTGGTGCCGGTGCCCGGGCCAGGGCCGGCCTCGCGCGCGTGCCTTGCCGCGCTCGAGACGGCGCGCACGGCGCTGGGCCTCGATGCGGAGATCATCGCGGCGGGCGTCGCCGACGCGTCGTCGCCGTCGCCGCGGGTCACGTGGGTGCGTCCCTCGGGGCCCGGCTTCGGCCGGGCGCTGAGGGCCGGCCTCGACGCGGCGCACGGCGAATACATCGCGACGGTCGATGCCGAATGCGCCGGCGCGTCCGCCGTCCTCGAGGCGCTGTGGACCAACCGCGACACGGCCGAAGTGGTGGTCGCGTCGCGGTACGTCAGCGGGGCCGACGCGCGGATGGGTCTGCTGCGGCACGTGCTGAGCCGCGCGCTCAACAAGACGTTCAGCCGCGGCTTGAGCCTTCCGGTGGAGGATCTTTCGAGCGCGTTCCGCTTGTACCGCGCCGACGTGCTGCGGACCTACAGGATTCGCGCGACGGACTACGACGTCCTTCCCGAGCTGCTCGTCCGCGCGCTGGCCGGCGGATGGCGGGTGCGCGAGATTCCCCTGCACGTCGAGCTCTCGCGGCGGCGTCGATCCGTCATGCCGCTCGTGCGCCTCGCGGCGGCGTACGCGCGCACGTTCGCGGGCCTGTGGCAGCTTCGCAATTCGATCAACGCGGCGGACTACGACGCGCGCGCGCACGACAGCATCATCCCGCTCCAGCGCTACTGGCAACGCCAGCGGCATCGTCACGTGACCGATCTGATTGCGGGGCAGGGACCGGTGCTCGACGTCGGCTGCGGATCGAGCCGCATCATCGCGGCGCTGCCGTCCGGGAGCGTCGCCGTCGACGTGCTGGCGAACAAGCTGCGGTACGCGCGGCGCTTTTCGCGGCGGCTCGTGCGCGCGTCCGGGTTCGCGCTGCCGTTTGCGGATGCGTCGTTCCCCTGCGTCCTGTGCTCGCAGGTGATCGAACACGTGCCGATCGAGTCGCCGATCCTCTCCGAGCTGCGCCGCGTGCTCGCCCCCGGCGGCCGGCTCGTGCTCGGCACGCCCGATTACGCGAACTGGGAGTGGGTCTGGATGGAGAAGGCGTACGGGTTCTTCAAACCGGGCGGCTACGCCGACGAGCACATCGCCCACTACACGCGAGAGGGGCTGGTCCGCCAGTTCGAGGGGCTCGGCTACACCCACGAAGCCACGCGGTACATCCTGCGCGGCGAGCTGATCCTCGCGTTCCGCAAACCTGCGTGAGCAGGTTGCTGAAAGAGCGCAACCTGCAATGCCAAATGCTGAATGCAAAATGCCAAGAACGAGGTGCTTTTGGCATTCGGCATTCAGGCTGTTGATGTTCAACAACCTTTCTAAAGTTCAACAACCTGTCTAAGGGATGATCCGCGTCGGGTTCGACGGCCGCGCGCTCAGCTCGCCCGCCGGCGGCGTGCGCCGCTACGTGCGCGAACTCTTCGGCGCGCTGGCGGCGCGGGGCGACGTCGAGGTGATTGCGCTGGGCGCGCACGCGGATGTGGTCCTGCCGTCCGGCGTGCGAAGGGGACCGGCCGCCCACAGTCTCCCGACCAACGCGGGCTGGATTCTCACGGGGCTGCCGCGCGCGGCCCGGAAGGCGCGCGTGGATCTGCTGCACGCGCCCGCGTATACGGCGCCGCTCGCCGGCCCGCGGCCGCTCGTCGTCACGATCCATGACGTCAGCTACGAGCGCCGTCCCGAGTGGTATCCATATCGACGGGATCCGCTGCGCCGCGCGTTCTACAGCGCGAGCGCCCGCGCCGCGGACCGCATCATCACGGACTCGGCGTTCTCGCGAAACGAGATCGCGGCCGGATACGGGGTCGATCCGGCGTCGATCGCCGTCGTGCCCCTGGCGCCCGCGGCATGTTTCACGCCCGGCGTCGCGGGTGCGCTGCCCGACGGCATCGAGGCGCCGTTCGTGCTGCACGTCGGCGACGTGCACCCGCGCCGGAACATCCCGACGCTCGTCCGCGCCGCGCGACGAGCCGGTGCCGCCGTCGTGCTCGCCGGCGCCGATCGCGACAGCGCCCGCGCTCTCGCGTCGGAGCGTGACGCGCGGATCCACGCCATTCCCGCCGCGGACGACACGCAGCTCGTCGCGCTGTACCGCAGCGCGTCGGCGTTCGTGTACCCGTCGCGCTACGAAGGGTTCGGTCTGCCGCTGGTCGAAGCGATGGCGTGCGGAACCCCAGTCGTCGCGGCGCGCGCGGGCTCGATTCCGGAAGTCGTCGGCGACGCGGGACCGTTGCTGGATCCCGATGACGAAGAGGGATTCGCGACCGCGATCGCGCGGCTGATCCGGGAGCCCGCCGCCGCGGCGGCCGCCCGCGGCGCGTCGCTCGCCCGCGCCGCGGCGTTCTCCTGGCCGCGCACGGCCGCGCTCACGCTCGACGTGTATCGCGGATTGCTCTCGTAAGCCACAGATGGACACGGATGACGACGATTTCACGCCGAGGCGCGGAGGCGCAGAGTCTCGCGGAGAAGACAACTGAATAAGCGGCTGCCAGACCGCTCCGCCGGGCCGCGCTGCGCGCGGCGGACGGTCACACGATCCGTGGATACAAGCAACCGAGAAAGTCCATCGTTGCTTGTATCCACGGATCGTGTAACCGTCCACAGGGCCGGCGAAGCCGGCCCCCGGCGGAGCGATTCAGCAGCCCTCTACCTCCGCGTGCTCGCTTCCTCTGCGACCTCTGCGTGAAAACGTCTTCTCCGCGGTTCCAGCCACCGCTGCTCGGCGCTCCGCGCGTCACCTCCCGTGAGTTATCGTGTGACGTGCCCTCGCCGTCCTCGCCGCGGATCAGCGTCATCGTCCTGAACTGCAACGGACGGCCGTGGCTGCCGGGCTGTCTCGATGCGCTGGCGGCGCAGGCCGCTGCGCCGTCCTTCGAAGTCATCGTCGTCGACAACGGATCGTCGGACGGATCCGCCGCGTTCGTCGCGTCCGCGTATCCGGACGTGCGCGTCATCGCGCTGGACGCGAACGCCGGCTTCGCAGGCGGCAACAACGCGGGCGCGCGCGCGGCGCGCGGCGAGTGGCTCGCGTTCCTGAACAACGACACGATCGCGGATTCCGCGTGGCTGGCGCGTCTGGACGCGGCCGCATCCGCTCGCCCGGCGTACTCCCTCGTCGCCTCGCGGATCGTCTTCCTGCACGATCCGGATCGAATCGACAGCGCCGGTGACGGCTATTTTCGCGCCGGGGGCGCGTTCAAGACGGGACACGGCCGGCGCGCCGGCGAGTTCGCGGCGTCCGCGGAAGTGTTCGGCGCGTGCGGCGCGGCATTCCTGATCCGGCGCGGCCTCTTCACCGCGCTCGGCGGATTCGACGAGCGGTTTTTCATGGTCTACGAGGACGTGGACCTGTCGTATCGCGCGCGGCTGGCGGGGCACCGCTGCTGGTACGCCGCGGACGCGATCGTGCGTCATGCCGGCAGCGGCACGCTCGGCGCCGTCAGCGCGAACGCCGTCTTTTACGGGCAGCGCAACCTCGAATGGACGTGGCTGAAGAACACACCGCGTCCGCTGCTGCTGCGGACGGCGTTGCCCCACGTTCTGTATTCGCTGTCGGGTATCCTGCACTACGCGCGCGCCGGGCTCGCGGGGGCGGCCATCAGGGGCAAATGGGCGGCGGTCGCGGGCGCGCGACCGGTGCTGAAGGATCGGCGCATGGTCCAGGCCGCGGCGGTTGGCGACGTCGACGTCGAACCATGGATGGAGCGCCGATGGCTCGCGGCGAAACGGCGCGAAAAAACCTACGACGCCGGCAGGCGCCGCGCCGTCAGCGCGACGCCACGCGTTCCACCTTCCCGATCCTCATCGTGACCTCCCGGTCGGGCGCCGTCAGCAGGCGCAGATCCAGCCTCGCGGAGCGCGCCTGCCGACGCTGCGTCCGCTCGGGCATCGTCACCATCGTCCACTCGTTGGGCATCAGCACGACGACGTCGGCGACGCGGCCGTCGAGCGTCAGCTCGAGGTGCACGGGCGCGTCGGTCAGCGGCTTCAGGCGGAAGCGGAAGCCCGTATCGGAGGGAACGAACAGGGTCGCGGTGTTCACAGCCGTCCGATAGCGCTCGACGTCTCCCGTCGTCTGCCACGGCGAGACGCCGAAGCCGAGGTGTTCCAGCTCGACGTCCGACTTCAAGGCGCGCGCGCGCGCCGGGAGAGTGGCGAGAAGAACGATGAGCGCGGCCGCGACGCCGAACCGCGTCCACCGGCCAGCCGGCCGAGGTGTGTCCGTCGCGGTGACGGCGCCGATCAGGATCCAGAACGCATAGGCCGGTTCGTAAAGGAGCAGCGGATGGCCTCCGAGCCACGTGAGGACGAACGCGAGGAGTCCGCCGAAGGCCGCAACCGCGAGTCGATCCCGGCGCCGGATCGTGTTCGCCGCGGCTCGCACGAGCGCGATCGTCACGAGCCACACGAAGACGAGCCCGCCGACCAGCCCGAGTTCCGCGGTGATCTGAAGGAGATTATTGTGCGCGTTCTCGTGGACCGCGGGTGGAAACGCGTGCAGCAGTTCCGGTGAGCTGAACTCTCCCGAACGCTGCCGGAACTCCGCCAGGCCGATGCCGAAGACCGGGTGCGCCGCGATCATGCGCGCGCTCGTCCGCGCCAGCTCCGCCCGCACGCGGACAGCCGTCGTCGACGACGTCTGGTTCCCGCGTTTCGGCAGCGCCACCGCGAGGCCGATCGCCGCGATCATCGCGACCGAGACGACGGCCGCGGCGCGTCTGACGGCGGTCCGCGGAGTCGCGGGTCCAGGCCTGTCCGGGACGGGCGTCCTCGCGCGCGCGCCGCCTGGATACATGATGACGAGCGCGACCGCGGCCGCGAGCACGCCGGCCAGCATGCCCGCGCGCGAGCCGCTGATCCACAGTCCCGCCGCGGCTGCGAGCGATGCGGCGATCCACGGAGCGCGCCGCGTCCGCGACACGATCGCAAGCCCCGCCGCGACGAACAGGACCATCACGAAATACGATCCTGCCGCGTTCAGGTCCTGATAGTGCACGTTGACGCGGGTCATCAACAGCCGGCCGGCCGCGGCAGGCTCGCGGGCCGCCGCCATCGCGAGCCGCGAGACGTTCGCCGCGGCCGCGACGGCGCCGCCGGCGGCCGCGGCCGCGGCGATTTGCCGGAGACGCTGCGGCGCGGCCTGGGTCATCCGCGCCGCCATATAAAAGAGGAGCAGCCCCTGAAGCAGGAGGAGGCCCGCGTGCAGCGCGCCGAACGGTTCCGTGACGAGGAAGTAGTCGCGCGTCACCATTCTCATAAGAAGCGCACCGAAGCGAGGGCCCAGCGTGAGACGGTCAACGTCGAGCGCCGCGGCGCAGGCACAAACGATGAGCGCCGCGAAAACGCCAGCGGGCGGCGTGAGCCGCGCATCGACGCGGACAGCGGGGCGCCGGACGGCTTCGCGCGCGCACCACCCGGCGGCCGCGGCCATGACGACGGTGTCGGCCCAGCGCGTCGAGGAGTTCCACTGCCGGCTGACGACGAACCAGGCGACAGGGGTCGCGGCCGCGACGACGACCAGCGCGAGGTAGGGCCGCCACGCGGCGACGCACGCGAGCGCCACGAGCGCGAGCGGCACGCCCACCCAGACGTAGTCGACCCGGAAGGTGGAGAGCAGGAGGACGGACGCGAGCAGGGCGGCCGCGGCCCATCCGATCGTCGCCGCCGCGCGGACGGCGCGATGAAGACCCGCCGTCATGACGCGGGGGGCCACGTCAGTGCGACGCGACCACCGCGTAATCGAGGTACGTGAACATCCGCTGGTTCAGGCGGTCGACGTTCGCGTTGAAGGTCTCGATCAGGTCGGCGAGCGCAGCGCCTGCGTCGGCCGGCGCCGCGGCGGGCTGCAATCGATCTTCCGTGGCGACGGGCGATCGATATTCGATCTCCGCGTGCGTGAAGCCGCTGGCGAGCACGAGGTAGCGCAGCGTGTCGGGGTGCAGCGGCCAGACGTGCGTGATGTCGCGGATGAAGCTGTCGAAGAACGCCACCCAGCACGCGGGATTGAGCGTCTCGAGCACGAGGCGCGCGCCGGGCCGGAGCTTGTGGCGCGCCAGCTCGAGGAATCGCAGGAGATACGCCGGCTGAAGATGCTCGACCACTTGCGCGGCGAAGAGGCCGCCGAGCGACGCGTCGGGCAGGCCGCTCAGGTACGACACCACGTCCGTTTCGGTCACGTCGAGCCCGCGCGCGCGGCACACCTCGACCATCTCGTGGTTCAGGTCGAGGCCGCGCGCGGAGATCCCGCGCGCCTTCAGCAGGTCGAGGAACTCGCCGCGCCCGCAGCCGGCGTCGAGGACGCCGGAGGCGCCGGCGAAGTACGGCAGGTAGCTCTCCAGTCGCGCACGGATCGTCTCCTGGGAGCCGCGGAATTGATCTTCGAAGCCGACGTACTTGTACGCGTCCAGCGACGGGGCGAACGCCGATTCGTCGGCGTGAGCGTTCGCGGGGCTGAAGCC
>QHWR01000040.1:13620-79565 GCA_003223835.1 Acidobacteriota bacterium
CCGGCGCCCCCTCGCCGGCGACGATCCGTTCCAGCTCACGTTTCGTCGTGAGCGCCGCCTGCTGCGCGATGCCGATCGCGGTGCGCAGCTCGTCGTGCGCGGCGGCGACGGCGGTCACCCTGGCGTCGTACCGCTGCTCGCGCGCGGCCATCGACTCCCAGCGTTTCGCCAAATCGTCCGCGACGCCGTTCACCGCCGCATTGATGACCAGCGCCTGTCCGCCGGTGTCGCGATCTTTCGTGTCCACGTACGCCGTGATCTGCTGCAGGTACCGGATCAGCAGCGCCTGAAAGTGCACGACCGCGTCCGTTTGTTCGCGGAGCGCCGCGATCGTCGTCTCGACGGCCCGCTGCGCGTCGCGATGAGCGGCGGCGTTGCGGTTGAGACGATCGACGAGCTGTGAGTTGAACGTTACCTGGCGCTGCAGGGACGGCGCGACAATTGCCCACACCGCGCGCCGGAATCGCCCGCGCAGCCCGGCGGCCCCGGGCGGCTGCGACAGAACGTTCCAGGACTGATTGAGCGCGGGGAGCTGGTGCTCGTCGTACGGCGGCGGCGGCTGCGGAACGGCGGGGGCGCGCACCAGCGCGCGATCGAGCGCCGTCAGCGCCTCGTTGTAGCGGCGATCCGCTTCGTCGCGTTCCTCTTTGAGCCGCCGCAGCGTGTCTTCGAGGCGCTCGTGCATGGTCGAGTTGGGTCAAACGTTCGACGGCATGCGCCGCACAACGGCGCCCGCGATCGCGCCGTCGACGGGGCTGCTCGCCGACGCGTAGCGCTTGCGCGGAATGCGGCCGGCCTCGAACGCCAACCGGCCCGCCTGCACCGCGAGTTTCATCGCCGTCGCCATCGCCACGGGATCGTCGGCGAGCGCGATCGCGGTGTTCATCAGGACGGCATCCGCGCCCAGCTCCATCGCCACGGCCGCGTCCGATGCGGTGCCGACCCCCGCGTCCACGATCACCGGCACGCGCGCCTGCTCGCGGATGATCAGAATGTTGTTCGGATTCTGGATGCCGAGGCCCGACCCGATGGGCGCGCCGAGCGGCATCACCGCCGCCGCGCCCGCGTCCTGCAGCTTGCGGCACACGACGGGGTCATCGTTGGTGTACGGCAGCACGACGAACCCTTCGCGAACGAGCGTCCGCGTCGCGTCCACGAGCGCCTCGTTGTCGGGGAACAGCGTCTGCTCGTCGCCGATCACCTCGAGCTTCACCCAGTTCGACAACCCGACTTCGCGCGCCAGCCTCGCCGTCCGCACCGCATCGTCCGCCGTATAACACCCGGCGGTATTCGGGAGGACGAAGTAGCGCCGCGGGTCGATGTAGTCGAGCAGCGATTCCTTGGATCGATCGGTGATGTTCACCCGCCGCACGGCGACGGTGACCATCTCGGCCCCCGACGCCTCGTGCGCGGCGACCATGATCTGGTTCGTCGGGTATTTCCCGGTGCCGATGATCAAACGGGACCTGAACGTGCGGTCGGCGATGATTAATGGATCCGACATGACAGCTATCCACCCCCAACGAAATTCACCACTTCGATCTCGTCGCCTTCTTCAATCTTCGTCGTCGCGTACGAGTCCCGTTTGACGATGACGACGTTGCGTTCGACGGCGACGCGCCGGGGATCGATCTCGAGGCGCGCGAGGAGATCCACGATCGTGATGGGGCCGTCGTCGATGACGTACGGCTCGCCGTTGAGCGTGATCGTCAAAGTCTACCTCAACACTCCCTCGCGGGCGAGCGCCGCCGCGACGCCGAACGGCGCGATCAGCCGGCGCAGCCGTTCGTCCGCCGCGTCGCGCAGGTGGCGCGGCAGCGATGCGGGAACCGCGGGTGCCGGACGCGCAATCGCGGCGGCGATCACGCGCTTGTAATCGTCAATCATCACCGCCGGCGAGTGCTCGCGCTCCCACCACGCGCGCGCCGCGCACCCGAGCCGCGCGCGCAGCGCCGCGTCCGTCCCGAGCCGCCGCATTGCCAGCCGCAGCGAATGATCTTCGTCCAGGACGTCGATGGAGACGCAGACGGGAAGCCCATCTGGCTTCCACGTCCGCGGATCCAGCGCCGGGACGTGCGCGAGATGGACGAGGTCGCTGATGACCGTCGGACGCGCCGCGGCGAGCGCGCGCAGCCACGGGCCCGACGTCTCGCGCGTCGTGGGCCAGCGCAGGTTGAGGCTGACGTCGCACGCCGCGAGGTGTGCGGTGACGTCCGCGTCGGTCTCGAGATACCCGGTCACCGTGACGCGATCGGCGAGGCCGTGCGCGGCGATCTCCGCGCGCACGTCGTAGTGTTCGACGGGGGCGCCGGCGAGCAGCAGATGCGCCGGCGGCACGTGCGCGATCAATCCGGGCATCGCGGCGAGGATCTGCGAAATCCGCTTCTCGGGAATGAGCCCGCCGATCACGGCAAACACGATCGCGTCGATCGGAATATGGCAGCGCGCGCACACGGATCCGCGGGACCGGCGCTCCTCCTCGGACGTCACGAGTTCACCTTCTCCCAGCCGGATGCTGGTGATGGCTTCAGCCGTTTCCGCCCGATCCAACATCTCGCGCAGTTCGCGCGCCGCGCCTTCGCCATGTACCGCGACGAGCCGTGCCGTCGCCGCGAGCGCGCGCACCATCGGCCACTCGTAATACAGCCGGCTGTCGAACCCGTTGACCGCGAGCTCCGCGAGGTCCGGGTCGTGGTGCGGATGATTCCACGCGAACTCCGCGCGGTACTCGTCGGCGCGCCTCGTGCGCAGGAGCGCCGCGGCGCGCGCGTGGTGCAGGTGCGTGTCGTGGAGGACGACGAGGCCCGGATAACGGTGCGCGTAGGGCCACGCGTAATCGTGATGCGACGAGTTGCCGATCTGATAGACGTTCAGGTCGTACGGCTGCTGCTGGTGCCGCCACACGAACTCGTGCGCCGAGCGCACGCGCGGATCGGTCGTCGCCCGCGCCACGGGCTCGTCAACGAACACGTCGATGTCGAACGCCGCGCGAAGCTCAACGACAAGCTCGGCGCTGCGTCCGGCGATGCCGGAGCGCGCCGGCGGGACGGGGCTGAACCAGGCGAGGCGCGGACGCGACTGTGATAGCATTCGGGGGTTGAACGGTTGAGAAAAGATTCACAAGCAGGATAACCGACCGCACACGCATGCACGGCTGGATTCCTATCCTTATTATGTTGGCGTTCGGCACCGGCTTCGCGGTGGTCAACATCGGCCTGTCGAAGCTGGTCGGTCCGAAGAAGCCCACCCCCGAAAAGCTCGCGCCGTACGAGTGCGGCATGCCCCCCGTCGGGGACGCCCGCGAACGCCACCCGGTCAAGTTCTACCTGGTGGCCATGATCTTCCTGCTCTTCGACATCGAGGTCGCGTTCCTCTACCCGTGGGCCATGGCGCTGCGCGAGCTGCGCTGGAACGGCTTCATCCAGTTGATCGTGTTCTTCGTCATCCTGCTCGCCGGCTACGTGTACGTCTGGCGCAAAGGGGTCCTGGACTGGGGCCACGAGCACGACTGACGCCGCGCATTTATGGCATCCGATTTCGAAATCCCCGTTCTGACGACGACCGTGGAGAAGGTCGTCCAGTGGGCGCGCCGCTCGTCGATCTGGCCGGTCACGTTCGGCCTCGCCTGCTGCGCGATCGAGATGATGGCGATGAGCGCGTCGCGCTACGACATTGCCCGGTTCGGGGCCGAGGTGTTTCGCGGCTCGCCGCGGCAGTCGGACCTGATGATCGTCGCCGGCCGCCTGTCGCGAAAAATGGCGCCCGTGCTCCGCCGCATCTACGACCAGATGCCGGAACCCAAGTACGTGATCTCGATGGGCGCCTGCGCGTCGATCGGCGGCGTGTTCGACAACTACGCGCTCGTCCAGGGCGTGGACCAGATCGTCCCCGTCGACGTATTCGTGCCCGGCTGCCCGCCGCGTCCCGAATCGCTCATCTACGGGATCGTCCAGCTCCAGAAGAAGATCGACCGGTCGAGGATGAATGCTTAGTCGGCTTTGGGCTTTAGGCTTGAACCCTCTAGAGTCCAAGGCCTGTTACACGCATGGATTCCACCGCGATAGCTGAGTCGTTACGAGGGACCGTCCCCGACGGCTCCGTCGAGCCGTTTGCCGCCGCCGACGGCATGCCGACGATCTACGTCGCGCGCGAGCACGTGGTCGCCGTGTGCCGCGAGCTGCGCGATCGTCCGGCCCTGCGGTTCGCGTTCTTCGCCGACGTGACGGCCGTGGACTGGATGCCAGCCGAGCCGCGCTTCGAGGTCGTGGTGCACCTCGCGTCGTTCGGCGTCGCGGGATTCGGCGAGGCGCCGAAGCGGCTGCGCGTGAAGGTGCGCGTTCCCGGCGATCGGCCGGTCATGCCGACGCTCTCCCGCGTCTGGCCGGCCGCGAACTGGGGGGAGCGCGAAGTGTTCGACCTGTTCGGGATCGAGTTCGAGGGGCATCCGGACCTGCGGCGCGTCCTGATGCCGGAGGATTGGGAAGGCTACCCCGCGCGGAAGGACTACCCGGTCCAGATCACGATGACGCCGAAGGTGTACGAGCCGCTGCAGGTCTCGGCGGAAGAATTCGCGGCCAACGTCAAGGCCGCGCGGATCGCCGAACAGGACTGAGGACTCGAGGCCGCATGACGCCGCCGCCGAGAGACGCCGTCGCCGCCGCCGAAGCGGCGTTCGCGGCCGCGGCGGCGCTGCACCAGCGCGTGCGGAGCAATCTCGCGCCGGCGGTGGCCGCGGCGCAGGCGATCCGCGAGGCGCTCGAGCACGGCGGCAAGCTGCTCGTCTTCGGCAACGGCGGGAGCGCCGCCGACGCGCAGCACTTCGCGGCGGAGCTGGTCGGCCGGTTCATGAAGGAGCGCGCCGCGCTCGCCGCGATCGCGCTGACGACCGACACGAGCGTGATGACGAGCGTGGCGAACGACTACTCGTTCGAGCACGTGTTCGTCCGGCAGATCGAGGCGCTCGGGAGGCCCGGGGACGTCGCGTTCGGCATTTCGACGAGCGGCGAGTCGCGCAACGTGATCTCGGCGCTCGAGCGCGCGCGCGAGCGCGGGCTGAAGACGATCGCGCTGACGGGGCGCGACGGCGGCCACGCCGGCCGCGCCGCCGACCTGCACGTGAACGTGCCGGACCAGAACACGGCCCGCGTGCAGGAAGTGCACCGCACGATTCTGCACGTGATGTGTGAATTGATCGAGACGTAACGGCGAGCGAAGCGAGCCCATGTCCACCGAGCGAGCGAGCGTCCCAACCCGTCGCGAGACGATGACCGTGAACATGGGGCCGCAGCACCCGAGCACGCACGGGGTGCTCCGGCTCGTGCTCGAGCTGTCGGGCGAGGTGGTCGTCTCCGCCGATTCCACGATCGGATTCCTCCACACCGGCATCGAGAAGACCGCCGAGCAGAAGAAGTGGCAGCAGGTCATCCCGCTCGTCGAGCGGATGGATTACCTTGGCGCGCAGTCCAACTCGCTCGCCTTCTCGCTCTCCGTCGAGCGGCTGCTCGGCGTCGAGGCGCAGATGCCGGAGCGCGTCCGGAACATCCGCATCCTGATCGCGGAGCTGCAGCGGATCGCGAGCCACCTCGTCTGGCTCGGGACGCACGCGCTCGAAGTCGGCGCGGTGTCGGTGATGATGTACTGCTTCCGCGAGCGCGAGCTGTTGATGAACGTCAACGAGATGCTCGCGGGCTTCCGGATGTTTCCGAGCTACATCCGGATCGGCGGCCTGCGTGAAGACCTGCCGCCCGGGTTCCACGACGCCGTCAACGCGTTCCTCGCGCGGTTCCCGTCGAAGCTGAACGAGTACGAAGACCTGCTGACGAAGAATCAGATCTGGATCAAACGGACCAGCGGAGTCGGCGCGCTGTCGCGCGAGGACACGATCGCGTACGGCCTCGTCGGGCCGCTCGCGCGCGCGGCCGGCGTTCCCTACGACGTCCGCAAGGCGTTTCCGTACCTGGGCTACGACACCTACACGTTCGACGTTCCGACCGGCATCAACGGCGACGTCTACGACCGGTACTTGGTCCGCATCGAGGAGATGCGGCAGAGCCTCCGGATCGCGGAGCAGGCGATCGCGCGCATCACGCCGCGCGGCCAGTTCGACATCCAGGACTACCGGATCGTCCCGCCCCCGAAGGACAAGGTGTACACCGAGATGGAAGCGCTCATTCAGCACTTCCTGGTGTACTCGCAGGGGTTCACCGTGCCGGCCGGCGAGGCGTACATCCCGGTCGAGGGGCCGCGCGGCGAGCACGGGTTCTACATCGTGTCGGACGGATCGAACCGGCCGTGGCGGATCAAGGCGCGTCCGCCGGGATTCTATGCCTGTCAGGCGTTGCCGAAGATGATCGAGGGCGGACTCATCGCGGACGTCATCGCCGTCATCGGATCCACGGACGTCGTGATGGGGGACGTGGATCGATGAGCTTCCATCCGTTGATGCCGTACGGCGAGGGCTGGCACAAATCGGACCGGATCGTCGCCGCCGAAGGGCAGCCGTTCGCGTTCACGCCGGATCGCGTTCGACAGCTCGAGGAGATTTGCGGCAAGTACCCGCCCGATCGCCGGAAATCGGCGGTGCTGGCGGCGCTCTATTTCGTCCAGGAGCAGCAGGGCTATCTGACGGCGAACGCGATGCGGCACGTCGCGGAATTCCTGCGCATCACGCCCGCCGAGGTCGAAGACGTCGCGACATACTACGTGATGTTCTACAGGGCGCCGGTCGGCCGCTACGTGCTGCAGGTCTGCCGCACGCTGTCCTGTGCGCTCGGCGGCGCCGAGCGCGTCGTCGAGGCGCTCAGCGAGAAGCTGGGGATCAAGGTCGGCGAGACGGACGCGTCCGGCATGTTCACGCTGATGGAGTTCGAGTGCCTCGGCGCGTGCGATCGCGCGCCGGTCGTGATGGTGAACAACGAGTACTGGCACGAAAGGCTGACGCCGGAGAATTGTTCGAAGTTCGTGGATGACATCAAAGTTCGCGGTGAGGCGGCGTTGTCGGGGTGTTATCTGAAGGTCGAAAACTGAGCCACATGGAACCTGTCCTCACCAAATACGTGCGCGAACCCAACAGCTTCGAGCTGGACTTCTTCCTGACGCACGACGGCTATCAGGGGTTGAAGAAGGCGCTCGCGATGCAGCCGAACGACGTCATCGAAATGGTGAAGGCCTCGGGGCTGCGCGGCCGCGGCGGCGCCGGCTTCCCGACCGGGATGAAGTGGCAGTTCGTGGACAAGAAAACCCCGAACCCGCGCTACATCGCCTGCAACGCGGACGAGAGCGAGCCCGGCACGTTCAAGGATCACCTGCTGATGGAGCGCAACCCGCACCTGATGTTCGAAGGCTGCCTGATCGGCTGCTGGGCGATCGGCGCGAAGGTCGCGTACATCTACATCCGCGGCGAGTTCTATCACGTCCAGAAAATTCTCGAAGACCAGCTCGCGAAAGCTTACGCGAAGGGCTACGCCGGCAAGAACGTCATGGGCAGCGGGTGGGACTGCGACATCGTGCTCCATCGCGGCGCCGGCGCGTACGAGGCCGGCGAGGAGACCGCGCTGATCGAATCGCTCGAAGGGAAGCGCGCGCAGCCGCGGATCAAGCCGCCGTTCCCGGCCGTCTCGGGCCTCTACAACTGCCCGACCGCGGTCAACAACGTCGAGACGCTGTGCAACCTGCCGTCGATCCTGACGAACGGCGCGGAGTGGTTCGCCAGACTCGGCCCGGAGAAAAACGGCGGGCCGAAGCTGTTCTGCATCAGCGGGCACGTGAAGAAGCCCGGCGTCTACGAAGCGTCGATGAATACGACGCTCCAGGACCTCATCTTCAATTACGCGGGCGGCATCCGCGACGGCCATCGGCTGAAGGCCGTGATCCCGGGCGGCTCCTCGGTACCGATCCTGATGCCGGATCAACTCGACGTGCCGGCGAGCTTCGACGCCGTGCAGAAGGCCGGCTCGATGCTCGGGTCCGCCGGGATCATCGCGATGGACGAGACCACGTGCATGGTCTGGGTCGCGAAGAACCTGATGCACTTCTACGCGCACGAGTCGTGCGGCAAGTGCACGCCGTGCCGCGAAGGCGGCGACTGGCTCTACAAGATCCTCGACCGCATCGAGCGCGGCGAAGGGGAGGTGCGCGACCTCGATTTGCTGACGAGCGTGTCGAACAACATCGCGGGCAAGACGCTGTGCGCGTTCGGCGACGCCGCAGCGACGCCGCCGCTGACGACGCTGAAAAACTTCCGCGCCGAGTACGAAGCGCACATCCGCGAGGGCCGGTGCCCGATCCCGGCGGACTGGCGCGCCGGCACGGCGCTCGCGGCCGCTCACTAGGGTATGTCCGCGTACTTCATCGCGCACTTCCTGCTGATCTTCCTCGTCTTCAACATGCTCGTGATGTCGGCCGCGTTCATGGTGTGGATGGAGCGGAAGGTGTGCGCCTACATCCAGGACCGCGTCGGCCCGAACCGGGTCGGCGTCGAGGGACTGCTCCAGCCCTTCGCCGACGTCCTCAAGCTCCTGATGAAAGAGGAGCTGCGTCCCAAGGCGGCCGATGCGTTCCTGTTCACGATCGCGCCGATTGTCTCCGCCGCCGCCGCGTTCACCGCCTTCTCCGTCATCCCCTTCGGCAGCGAGACGACGCTGTTCGGGCTGCTCGATCGGCCGCTGCCGCTCGAGGTGACGGACGTCAACGTCGCCGTGCTGGTGATCTTCGCGATCACGTCGATGGGCGTGTACGGGATCGTGCTGGCGGGCTGGAGCTCCAACAGCAAGTACTCGCTGCTCGGCGGCCTGCGCTCGTCGGCGCAGATGATCAGCTACGAGCTGTCGTACGGCCTCGCGCTCGCGGCGGTGATCGTGCTCGGCGGCTCGCTCTCGCTGCGCGAGCTGGTGCTGAACCAGACCGGCTACTGGTTCCACGTGATCCCGCGCTGGTACATCTTCCTGCAGCCGCTCGGGTTCCTGATTTACCTGACGGCGGGCGTGGCCGAGACGAACCGCGCGCCGTTCGATTTTCCCGAAGCGGAGCAGGAACTGGTCGCCGGCTATCACACGGAGTACAGCAGCATGAGCTTCGCGATGTTCTTCCTCGCGGAGTACATCAACATGGTGACCGTGTCGGCGGTCGCGACGAGCCTGTATCTCGGCGGCTGGCTGGGCCCGATCCTGCCGTCATGGCTCGGCTGGCTGTGGTTCCTCCTCAAGGTCCTGCTGCTGCTCTTCTTCTATGTCTGGATGCGATGGACGCTGCCGCGCTACCGCTACGACCAGTTGATGGAGTTCGGGTGGAAGTGGCTGCTGCCCGCCGCGGTGGTCAACCTGATCGCGACCGCGGCGCTGGTGCTGTGGATTGGATGATGCAAGATGTTGGCTTCGTGAACTTCGCAGCTTCGCGGGCTTCGTGCCAGCGCCGTCGGCGCGTGCGTGATTGATGTTCGAGTTCATTGCCTTCTACGCCTTCGCCGCAATCGCCATCATCGCGTCGCTGCTCGTCATCGGGCAGCGCAACCCGATGTACAGCGTGATCCTGCTGATCGTGTCGTTCGGCGCGCTGGCGGGGCTGTACGTGCTCCTCGACGCGCCGTTCACGGCCGTCACGCAGATCATCATCTACGCCGGCGCGATCATGGTCCTCTTCCTGTTCGTCGTCATGCTGCTGAACGTCCCGCGCGAAGAGGCGATCGCGTCGCGGCTCGGCGCGCGCGCGAGGCGGACCGGCGCCGTCCTCTCGCTCGTGTTCACGCTCGAGATCGTCTGGGCGCTGACGCGCCTCAGCGTGATGCCCGTCTCGAGCGGCGGCGGCGGCTCGATCGGATCGGTCGCGCGGATCGGCACGGCGCTCTTCACGACCCACGCGTTCGCGTTCGAGGCGACGTCGCTCCTCATCCTCGTCGCCATGGTCGGCGCCGTCGTCCTCGCGCGCAAGGAGCACCACTGACGTGATCTCTCTCAACCATTACCTGATTCTCTCGGGGATCCTGTTCGCCATCGGGACCGCGGGGGTGTTCCTTCGCCGCAACGTGATCACGATCCTGCTGTCGATCGAGATCATGCTGAACGCGGTGAACCTGACGTTCGTCGCGGTGGGGCGCTACCTCAACACGGTTGACGGCCAGATCATCACGTTCTTCGTGATGACGGTCGCGGCGGCGGAAGCAGCGGTGGGCCTGGCGCTGGTCATCGCACTCTTCCGCCATCGCGAGACGCTGAGCCCCGATGCATTCACCGCGCTGAAATGGTGACGCAGCGCCGATGATGCTCCTGATCCCGCTGCTGCCGTTCGTCGGCTTCCTGATCAACGCGTTCGTCGGACGCCGGCTGCCGAAGACCGTCTCCGGCGGCCTCGCGTGCCTGGCGATGGTCGCGTCGTTCGCCGTGTCGGTATTCCTCGTCTGGCAGCTCGCGAGCACGCCGGGCGGCACGTCGATCGAGGCGACGTATTACACGTGGATCGCGTCGAACGACCTGCAGATTCCGCTGCAGTTCCGGCTCGATCACCTGGCGGCGCTGATGATCCTCGTCGTCACGGGCATCGGCTCGCTGATCCATGTCTATTCGACCGCCTACATGGACGAGGAATCGTCGAGCGAGTACGCGCGCTACTTCTCGTATCTGAATCTCTTCGCGTCGTTCATGCTCGTGCTCGTCCTCGGCTCGACGTTTCCGGTTCTCTTCGTCGGGTGGGAAGGGGTCGGGCTCTGCTCGTATCTGCTGATCGGGTTCTGGTTCCGGAAGAAGTCGGCGGCCGACGCCGGCAAGAAAGCGTTCGTCGTCAACCGGATCGGCGACTTCGGGTTCATTCTCGGCATGCTGCTCGTGTTCACGACGTTCGGCACGCTGGATTTCCAGCAGGTGGCCGCCGCCGCGGCCGCGCGCGCGCCCGAGACGTCGATGGGCGTCATGACCATCGCGACGCTGCTGCTCTTCGTCGGCGCGACCGGCAAGTCCGCGCAGATTCCGCTGCATGTCTGGCTGCCGGACGCGATGGAAGGGCCGACGCCGGTCTCCGCGTTGATCCACGCCGCGACGATGGTGACGGCCGGGGTGTACATGATCGGGCGGAACGCCGTGCTGTTTTCGCGCGCGCCCGAGACGCTGGCGGTCGTCGCGGCGATCGGCACCGCGACGGCGCTCATGGCGGGCACGATCGGGCTCGTGCAGAACGACATCAAGCGCGTGCTCGCGTATTCGACGGTCTCGCAGCTCGGTTACATGTTCCTCGCGATGGGCGTCGGCGCGTACGCCGCGGGCATCTTCCATCTGTACACGCACGCGTTCTTCAAGGCGCTGCTGTTCCTCGGCTCCGGCGCGGTCATCCACGCGCTCGCGGGCGAGCAGGATCTGCGGAACATGGGCGGGCTGAAGCGCGCGCTGCCGATCACGTACTGGACGTTTCTGACAGGCGCGATCGCGATTGCGGGGGTGCCTCCGCTCGCGGGGTTTTTCAGCAAGGATGAAATCCTGCTGAACGCGTACGCCCACGGGCACCTCGTCCTGTGGGGCATCGCGAGCGTGACGGCGTTTCTGACCGCGACCTACATGTTCCGTCTGGTGTTCCTCACATTCCACGGGGAGCGTCGCCCATCGACCGCGCACACCGGACACGACGGACATGGCGATCACGTGCACGACGCGCCGCCCGCAATGGCGTTCGTGCTCATCGTCCTGGCGATTGGATCGGTCGTCGCCGGCTTCGTCGGCGTGCCCGCGGCGCTCGGCGGCGGCAATCGCATCGAGCGGTTCCTGCATCCGTCCTTCGTCGCGGAGCCGGTCACGGGGCAGCCGCAGTGGGAGGCCGCACACGCCGCCGCGCCGGCTGACACGCACGCGGAAGAACCGCCTGCCGGCGAGCAAACGGAGCTGACCCTGATGGCGCTCTCGACGGGCCTGGCGCTCGCGGGCATCGGCCTCGCCGCCTACTTCTTCCTCCAGCGCCGCGACACGGCGGCGGCGCTCGCGCGCCGCTTCTCGGGCGCCTACACGCTGCTCGCGAACAAGTACTACGTGGACGAAGCGTACGACGCGGTGATCGTGCAGCCGATCCGGCAGCTCTCGACGTTTGCGCTGTGGAAAGGCGCGGATGCCGGGATCATCGACGGCGCCGTGAACGGCGTTGGCTCGATCGTCCGCGGCGCGAGCGGCACGCTGCGACGCGTGCAAACCGGGTCGGTCCGCACCTACGCGGCGTCGCTGTTCGTCGGCGTTCCGCTCGCGGGCGCCGTGCTGGCGCTCCTCGCCGGCGGGCGCGGCGATCGGCCGGACCGCGACCCCCTCGTGCGCGCGATCGCGGTCGTGACGTCGCTCCTCGCCTTCGCGGCGACGCTGTATCTGTGGTGGCGCTTCGACCCGGCGAGCGCGGACTTCCAGTTCATCGAGCATCGCCCGTGGATTCCGGCGTTCGGGATCGCCTACCACCTCGGCATCGACGGCATCAGCCTGTTCCTCATCGTCCTGACCGGCTTCCTCACGCCGCTCGCGCTGCTGTCGTCGTGGCAGTCGGTGCACAAGAACTTCAAGCTGTTCTCGTTCTTCCTGCTGGCGCTCGAGACGGCGATGCTCGGCGTGTTCGCGTCGCTGGACCTCTTCCTCTTTTATGTGTTCTGGGACGCGATGGAAGGGCCGACGCCGGTCTCCGCGTTGATCCACGCCGCGACGATGGTGACGGCCGGGGTGTACATGATCGGGCGGAACGCCGTGCTGTTTTCGCGCGCGCCCGAGACGCTGGCGGTCGTCGCGGCGATCGCTCGACCTCTACGGCCTGCGGCTGCAGCACCCGCTCGACACGTGGTTCTTCCTGGCGTTCACGGTGGCCTTCGCCATCAAAGTGCCGCTGTTCCCGTTCCACACCTGGCTGCCCGACGCGCACGTCGAGGCGCCGACGGCGGGTTCGGTGATCCTGGCCGGCGTGCTGCTGAAGATGGGCACGTACGGTCTGCTCCGCTTCTCGTTCCCGCTCTTCCCCGACGCCGCCCACTACTTCGCGCCCGCGCTCGCGGTGCTCGCCGTCGTCGGCATCATCTACGGCGCGCTGGTCGCGATGGTGCAGCCGGACTTGAAGAAGCTGGTCGCGTATTCGAGCGTGAGCCACCTGGGGTTCGTGGTGCTCGGGCTCTGCGCGCTCAACGTCAACGGCGTGCAGGGGGCCGTCTACCAGATGCTCAACCACGGCGTCAGCACGGGCGGATTGTTCATGCTCGTCGGCATGCTGTCGGACCGGCGCCACACGCGGCTGATCTCCGAGTTCGGCGGCCTCAAGGCGGTGATGCCGCGGCTCGTCGCGGCGTTCCTGCTCGTGACGCTCTCGTCGATCGCGCTGCCCGGCCTGAACGGATTCGTCGGCGAGTTCCTGATCCTGCTCGGGGCGTTCCGCTGGCATCCGAAGTTTGCCGCGTTTGCCGCGACGGGCGTGATTCTCTCGGCGGTCTACATGCTCTGGATGTTCCAGCGCGTGAACTACGGCGAGATGACGAACGAGAAGAACGCGCGGCTGCCGGACCTCTCGCCGCGCGAGTGGGCGCTCATGATTCCGACCGTCGCGATCGCCGTGCTCATGGGCGTCGCGCCGGGCATCTTCCTGCGGCCCATGGAGCCGTCGGTCGCGAAGTCGCTCGACCGGATCATGAGCGGCCAGCCGACCAGCGTGCGCGCGATCGAAACGCCGCCCGTCAGCCGCCCTCCGTCATCCGTCATCGTTTCTCGGCGCTCGGCGGCTTCCGCCTTCGCTGAAGCTTCGGCGGACCGCCGTAGCCTTGGCGGAGGCTCGTCGCGCCTCGCTCGGGCCGCAGGCGCGCCATGATTGACTTCTACGCCGTCATTCCGCTCCTCATCGTCGTCCTGGCGGGCGGCGCCGCGATGCTCGCGGAGGCGTTCCGTCAGCCGGGCGAGCGGATGCCGATCGCCGGGCTCGGCGTGATCGGCCTCGTGGGGGCGGCGGCCGCATCCTGCTTCCTGTGGAACACCGACGCGCAGAGCTACGGCGCGATCCGCGCGGACAACTTCGCGCTGTTCATCAACCTGATCCTCTGCGGGATCGGGATCCTGACGATGATCTTCTCGAACGACGTCGTGGAGCGCGAGGGCCTGCCGGCGGGCGAGTACTACGCGCTGACGCTCTTCGCGATCGCGGGCATGATGATGATGGCGGCGGCGACCGACCTGCTCGTCATCTTCATCGCGCTCGAGATCCTGTCGCTGGCGGTGTACGTGCTGACGGGGCTTCGCCGGTCGAGCGCGGCGGGCGCGGAAGCGGCGTTCAAGTATTTCCTGCTCGGCGCGTTCTCGAGCGCGTTCTTCCTCTACGGCATCGCGTTCGCGTTCGCGATTTCCGGATCGACCCGGCTCGATGTGATCGGGACGGCGATCGCGTCGGGTCCGGGCGGGACGCTCGCCCTCCTCGCGGTCGGACTCCTGGCGATCGGGTTCGCCTTCAAGGTGTCGGCGGTGCCGTTCCACATGTGGACGCCCGACGCCTACGAAGGGGCGCCGACGATTGTCACGGCGTTCATGTCCACGGCGGTCAAGGCCGCGGCGTTCGGCGCGTTCGTGCGCGTCTTCCTCTCGACGCTCGAACCGCTGCAGGGGCACTGGGTGCCCGTGCTGTCCGTCATTTCCGCGCTCACGATGATCCTGGGGACGGTCGTCGGGGTCCTTCAGAGCAACATCAAGCGGATGCTCGCGTACTCGAGCATCGCGCACGCCGGTTATCTGCTGCTCGGCATCGTCGCGGCGAACGCGTCGGGCAAGGCCGCCGTCCTCTTCTATCTCGCGGTGTACGCCATCGCGAACCTCGGCGCGCTCGGCATCGTCGCGCTGCTCGGCACGGCCGACCACGAACACGATCAGCTTCGCGATTTCGCGGGTCTCTGGCAGTCGCGGCCGGGGCTCGCGGGCCTGATGACGATCTTCCTGCTGTCGCTCGGCGGCTTTCCGCCCACCGCCGGATTCATCGGCAAGTGGTACATCTTCGCGGCCGCGGTGCAGGAAGGCCACTACTGGCTCGCGATTATCGGGGTCCTCTCGAGCGTCGTCTCGGTGTTCTTCTATCTCCGGATCGTCGTGATGATGTACATGACGGAAGACGCGGCGGGTCCCGTCCGTCCGCCGATCTCGGCGACCGCGATGGCCGCTCTCGCCGTCGCGATGATCGTGACGTTCTACCTTGGAATCCTTCCCACGCGGGTGATCGACCTCGCGCTGCAGTCGATCCAGACGATCTACTGAGAACTCTCTACCCGATTCGAGTGTGGCACTTCTGCGATCGAGGCAATTCTGCGATCGAGAAAACAATTTTGCGTCACGCGACAAAAGTCGCGCGTTAACTCTTGACTGCCGCGGCCCGCGGCAGTTATTGTCTCGCTTCCCGAAACTTTCGTTCTCGTTCACAGCCGAACGACACCATCGGAGGTTCGATGCGTGTGTCCGATTTGGCGCGCGACGGGAGCGACACCGCCACTGCGCGCTCGAGTGTGCGCCACGGGTGTCGATTCCGCGCGCTGCCGCTTTATCTTGTTCTCGCGCTGACATCGATCGCGGCGTTCAGCGCCAATGCATTTGGCGCCGGCCCGCCGATGTACACAGTCTACGGACCGCGGTCATTCGTGCGCAGCACCGGACACTCCTCTCCGGTTTCCGAGACCTTCACCGTTCGGAGTCCCGGTTCCACGAGCACCCTGCGAATCGTGAATCACGGCATCACGAGCGCTCAGGTCGCCGTCAACGGGCAGGTCGTGTTCGAGCCGCCGGACTTTCAGGGCAGCGACAAGATCGATCCGCTGCTGATGGAGCGGCCCGTCGTCCTGCGATCCGGCGCCAACCAGCTGACCGTCGAACTGCAGAGCGGACCCGGAAATCACCTGACGATTGAGGTCGTCACGACCGACGTCATCGCGCCGCGGATCTCCGCGGCGGCGAATCCGCCGGCGAACACCGCCGGCTGGAACAACGCGGACGTCACCGTCACCTTCACGTGCGCGGACGACGAGTCCGGCATCGCGGCGTGTCCGGCCCCGGTGCTCGTGAGCACGGAAGGCGCGCAGCAGATCGTGTCGGGCACCGCGGTCGACAAGGCGGGCAACACGGCCGTCGCCAGCCTGACGGTGAACCTGGACAAGACCGCGCCGGTCGTGACGGCGACCGTGTCGCCGGCGGCGAATGCGAACGGATGGAACAACGGGCCGGTCGTCGTCCATTTCGATTGCGCGGACGGGGGGTCTGGCGTGCCGGCCTGCCCGGCCGACAGGACGGTCACGAACGACGGCGCCGGCCAGACCGTGAGCGAAACCGCGACGGACAGAGCGGGCAATTCAGCGTCGGTGACGAGCGCGGCGTTCAACATCGATCGGACGCTTCCGGCAATCACCGTGGCGTTGACGCCTGCCCCTGGCGGATGGCTGAAGACGCCGGTGACGGCGCATTTCACGTGCAATGACGCCGGATCCGGCGTCGACACGTGCCCGCCGGATAAAACCGTCGCGTCCGAAGGGGCCAGCCAGACCGTCACCGGGACCGTGACCGACAGGGCCGGCAACGTCGCATCGGTGACGAGCGATCCGTTCGACATCGACGTCACACCGCCGGCCGTGACCGTCACGCTCAATCCGCCGCCCAACGCGGCGGGCTGGAACAACACGGAGGTCACGGCGCATTTCACCTGCGCCGATGCAGGCTCCGGCGTGATCGTGTGTCCGGACGACCAGGTGATTTCCACCGAAGGGGCCGCGCAGACCGTCACCGGCCGGGCGTTCGACAACGCGGGGAATACCGTGATCGGATCCGCGACGGTCAACATCGACAGGACCGGTCCCGTCCTCACGCTCTCGTCGCCGACGGATGGCTCGACGCTGTTCACGGCGACGGCGACGGTGACCGGCACGGTCGCCGACACGCTGTCGGGGGTCGCCGCCGTCACCTGCAATGACGCGCCGGCGACGATGACGCAGGGTCAGGTGCAGTGCGACGTCACGCTCGAGCGGGGCGCCCACCCGATCCTCGCGACGGCCACCGACGTCGCGGGCAACCAGAGTACGGCCCGCCTCGGGTTGAGCTACGTGCGCGTGCCGCAGGTCACGATCTCGGCGCCGTCGAATCTGGGCTACGTGAGCATGAGCCCGACCACCGTCACCGGTACGGTTGACGATCCGACGGCGACGGTCACGGTCAATTCGATTGCCGCGCCCGTCATGAACGGCGCGTTCAGCATCGTGCTGCCGCTCGCCGAGGGGCCGAACGTCATCACTGCGAGCGCGAACACGGCGGAAGGGGGCGTCGGCACCGCGAGCGTCACCGTAACCCTCGATACCACGCCGCCGCACGTCACGATTACCTCTCCGCCCGATCAGTTTGTGACCACCGAGGCGTCGATCTCGATCGCCGGCAGCGTCAACGACATCGTCGTGGGGACCGTGAACGACCAGCAGGCGCAGGTGAAGCTGGAGGTGAGCGCCAGAGAGTTCGTCGCGCAGGTCTCCAACCGCACGTTTCTCGCGACCGCGGTCCCGCTCGCGCTCGGACCGAACACGATTCTGGCGCGGGCCATCGATCGCGTGGGCAATTCCGCGGACACGCACATCATCGTGACGCGGCGCGCGCCGACGCAGGCGCAGATCAAGCTGCTCTCAGGCAACAACCAGTCGGGCACGATCGGCGCCACGGTCGCCGCGCCGCTCGTCGTGGCGCTCACCGATGCGGCGGGCAACCCCGTGGCGAACGAGCAGGTCATCTTCAAGGTCACGCAGAACGACGGCCTCGTCGCGAGCGGCGGCCCCCCCGCGGCGACGGTGATTGCGACGACCGACGCGCAGGGTCAGGCGCGCGCGCAGTGGACGCTCGGGCATCGCGCGGGGGCGGGGGGCAACGCCGTCGAAGCGTACTCGGTCGGGTTCGACGGCACGGCGCTCTTCACCGCGACCGGCCAGCAGGGCGCCGGCAGCCGCTGCCGAAGCCGTTCATCGCGGTCGTCGTCGACGACGGCAACAACCGTCTGTCGCGCGTGCCGGTCACCTTCGCCGTGAAGCAGGGCGGTGGCAGCTTCGACGGCAATCCGACGGTGACCGTGGAGACCGATTCCGACGGCCGCGCCGCGGCGACGCTCACGCTCGGCGTCCAGGAAGGGAACGCGAACAACCTCGTCGAGGCGGATTTCGCCTTCAACGAAGGCTTCGCGGCGGCGTTCACCGCCTCGGGCCGCGCGCCCGGGGATCCGACGGCGACGACGATCTCGGGCGTCGTGCTCGACAACAGCAACGTCCCGATTCCGGGTGTCACCGTCCGCGCGGTGTTGACGAACGTGCTGCACTCCAACCTCACGTCGGTCCAGTCCGCAACCGCGGTGCAGACGAACGCGGAAGGACAGTTCTCGATTCCGCAGGCGCCGGTCGGCTTCGTCAAACTGCTCGTCGACGGATCGACGGCGTCGCTTCCGGGCAAATACCCGTCGCTCGAGTACGACGTCGTGACGGTCGCGGGCCAGAACAACACCGTCGGCCAGCCGATCTACCTGCTTGCGTTGAGCGCCGCGAACCAGCTCTGCGTGACCGCCACCACGGGCGGCGGGACGCTGACGATTCCGGAGGCGCCGGGCTTCTCGCTGACGTTCGGTCCCGATCAGGTCACCTTCCCCGGCGGATCGAAGAGCGGCTGCGTCAGCGTCACGGTCGTTCACGGCGACAAGGTGCCGATGGTCCCCGGCTTCGGCCAGCAGCCGCGATTCATCGTGACGATTCAGCCGTCGGGCGCGGTCTTCAATCCGCCCGCGCCGATTACGCTGCCCAACGTCGACGGCCTGAGGCCGCGCGAAGTCACCGAGATGTACTCGTTCGATCACGACATCGGATCGTTTGTCGCGATCGGCACCGGCGTCGTCAGCGACGACGGCTTGTTGATTCGATCGAGTCCGGGCGTCGGCGTCCTCAAGGCGGGGTGGCACTGCGGAGGCGATCCCAACACGAGCGGAACCGCGGCGACGTGTCCAACCTGCCAGTCGTGTCAGGGCTCCGGCTGCCAGCCCGACGACGGCCAGTCGTACGACGACGGCAAGTTCTGCACGTCGTGCGACGGCAGATCGCCGGGGGGCGACTGCTGCAAGAACGGCACCCCGACGGCCATCAAGATCGACGAGCAGGACATCGGGGGCGCCACGCTGCAGGAGTGGGACTTCAGCAAACTGGCCGACATCATCCGGACCGGAACGTCGGTGTTCGAGTACACGCCGGGATGTCAGATGCCGCCGGTGTCCATCAAGGGCGCGATCAAGCTGACCGGCGTCAAGCAGTGCTGCGAGGAGAAGCAGGACTTCGAAACCGCCTACAAGATGAGCGGCAGCATCGGCGTCGACGCGATCGGCGTCGAGTGTTCCGTGCCGGGCCTGTCGGTGGACTTCCTCGGCCTGGTCAAGATCGGACTCGTCGCGGGGGTCTCGCTCGGCGGCGAGTTCTCCGGCAGCGGGATCTCCGGCGGATGCAGCGACTGCAACTGGTCCGTCGACGGAAAGGTTGGCGTGAGCGTCACCGGCAAGGCGGTGTTCATCACGAAGATCGACCCGAGCGTGATCCGGTTCGAGGGTGGCGTCAAGGGCGACGGCTCCGTATCGGCGTCGTGCAACTGCCAGGGCTGCGGCAACCTGAAAGGCTGTCTCGGCCCCGTCTCGGTGTTCGGCACGGTCACGCTCGCGAACTTCATCAGCAAGGGCGGCGAGGTCGTGATTCCGGGCACGCAGATCTGCACGCATTGAGGAAGGGAAACGTGATGGGTTGGCCGGCAGGGATCGCGTTGGTGGCGGCGTTGACGGCAGGCGCGGGCGCGCAGGCGCCGAGCCAGGCGTCGAACACGGTGCGCATCGAGCTGTACCCCGACGCGCAGCCGCGCGCGAACCCCGTGGTGTTGACGTTCACCGGCGAGCAGTACGGCAAGGGCGTGCTCATTTCCGCGTCGCCGAGCGGCGGCGGAAAGCCGTCGGACGACGTCGCGTTTCTGAGCACCCTGTTCGCCGCCGACGTCAACGGCACGATCGACGACATCCTGAAACTGTGGGACGTGCCGGACCGCGACGCGATCCGGCGGACCGCGTCGGATCCGCAGGCGTTCGAGGGGAACCGCAACTTCTATCGCGGCATCACGACGTCCATGCTGCTGGCGAAGATGCTGTATGGGCCTTACGAGGTGCTGTTCGTCAAGCACGCGGGGGCGGCCCCCGTCGTCAAGGACTACCCCCTGATCCGGCGGAACGGGTCCCTGTATCTCACGAACGCGCTGCAGCGCGATCCGCTGTTCGTGTACGTGAGCACGAAGTACGCGCAGACGCTGCAGCAGGCAACGACCGATGCGAAGTAACGGCTCCCACGTCGGAACCTGCGCGCTGATCCTGGTGTCGGCGCACGTGTGCGCGCTGTACTGCCAGACCCGCGCGACGGATCCGCGCGCGGCGCAGCCGTCGTCGATCGGCCGCGAAGTCGCGGTGCCGCGGCATCTGCAGGACGGCGAGGAATTCAGCGTTCCCCTCGAGGCGCTGCTCGCGCACGGGCAGAAGCTGTTCGAGGCGAACTGGACCGACCAGGAGGGGGGTGGCCGGCCGCTGACGAAGGGCACCGGCCGTCCGATCGCCGACCCCACGCGTCCGCTCACGGGCACGCGCGCTTTCAACCGCATCTCCGCCCCCGACGCGAACTCGTGCGCCGGCTGTCACAACGCGCCGTACCGCATCTCCGGCGGCGGCGGGGACGTCGTGACGAACGTCTTCGTCCTCGGCCAGCGCTTCGATTTCATGACGTTCGATCGGGACGACACGCTGCCGACGCGCGGCGCCGTCGACGAAACCGGCAAGCCGGTCTCGCTGCTCGACGCCGCGGATTCGCGCGCGACGACGGGGATGTTCGGCGCCGGCTATCTCGAGATGCTCGCGCGCCAGATGACCGAGGAGCTGCAGCGGACGCGCGATACGATCCATCGCGGCGAGACGACGGATCTCGTCGCGAAGGGCATCGCGTTCGGCAAGCTCACGTTGACCGACGCGGGATTGTGGGACACCTCCAGGGTCCAGGGGCTCGGGCGCCTCAGCCTGTTGTCCACCGATTCGCACAATCCGCCGACGCTCGTCATCCGTCCGTGGCATCAGGCGAGCAACGTCATTTCCCTGCGGGAATTCACGAATACCGCGTACAACCAGCATCACGGCATCCAGTCGACGGAACGGTTCGGCCGCGACACGGATCCGGACGGCGACGGCTTCGCCAACGAGCTGACGCGCGCCGACGTCACGGCGGTGACGATGTGGCAGGCGACGCTGCAGGTCCCGGGCCGCGTCATCCCTCGCGATCCCGACGTCGAAGAGGCGGTGCTCGCGGGCGAGCGTCTCTTCGAACGCATCGGGTGCGCGTCGTGCCACGTCCCGCGCCTGCCGCTCGCGAAGCAGGGCTGGATCTTCACCGAGCCGAATCCCTTCAATCCGCCAGGCAACCTCCGCAAAGGCGAGACGCGCGATCTGAAGGTCGACTTGTCGAGCGCGCTGCTGCCGGCGCCGCGTCTGAACCCCGACTCGTCAGGGACGGTGTGGGTCGAGGCGTACACCGATTTCAAGCTGCACGACATCTGCGACGGCGGCGGCCGCGAGCCGCTGGATCAGAACCAGTCGCAGTGGTCGAAGAAGCTGATGGACGGCAACTGCCGGTTCCTGACCAAGCGTCTGTGGGGCGCGGCGAACGAAGCGCCGTTCTTCCACCACGGCCTGTTCACGACGCTGCGGCAGTCGGTGCTGGCGCACGGCGGCGAGGCGCGCGACTCGCGGGTCGCGTTCCAGGCGCTCGCGCCGCCGCAGCGCGACGCCGTCATCGAATTCCTGAAGACGCTGCAGGTGCTGCCGCCGGGGACGACGGATCGGATCGTCGACGAAACGTTCCACGCGCGGACCTGGCCGCCGCCGCCGAACCGATTGACGCAGGGCGAGCCCCGCCTGCAACAGGGGCGGCCCTCGATCCGGGAGCGCCGGCGATGATGCTGCTCCTCTGGACGCTCCTGATCGCGGCGCAGACGACGTCGGCACCCGGCGCGGCCGCGCGAGCGCCGGCGCCGGCCGATCGCGTCGAGGTCGTGCTGTTCTCCGACTTTCAGTGTCCGTTCTGCGCGCTGCTCGCGCAGCCGGTCCGCCAACTGGAGACCAAAGGCGTCGAGGGCGTGGACGTCACCGTCCGGTTCAAGAATTTCCCGCTCCCGATCCACCCGCGCGCGGCGCTCGCGCACCAGGCCGCGCTCGCCGCGATGCGGCAGGGCAAGTTCTGGGAGATGCACGACCTGCTCTTCGCGAACCAGCGCAAGGCGGAGCGCGATGACGTGCTGGGATACGCGCGGACGCTGGGGCTCGACCTCGTTCGCTTCCAAAAGGACATCGACAGCGACGAGATCAAGGCGTCGATCGCCGCCGACAAGGCGGAAGGCGACAGGCGTCGCGTCACGGGAACGCCGACCTACTACATCAACGGCAAGCCGTACGTCGGCGCGCGCTCGTACGAGCAGTTGAAGCAGCTCGTCGTCGGCGAACAGCGTCGCGCGCGCGCGCTGGCCGACGTGACCGACACGATGGTGAGCCAGGGCGCGTCGGACGCGCCCGTGATCATCGAATTGTTTGCGGACCTCGAGAGTCCCATCAGTCCGTCGGCGGTGCGCGTGGTCGACGAGGTCATGGCGCGATATCCCGCGGAGGTTCGCGTGCAGTTCCGCAACCTGCCGCTCGCGTTCCATCCCGGCGCGGCGCTCGCGCACGAAGCGGCGATGACCGCCGCGAAGGCGGGGCGGTTCTGGGACTTCGCGCGCGGCGTGCTCGCGCGGCGGCAGCCGGCGACGGACCGCGACCTGATCGCGCTCGCCGGCCGCCTCGGCCTCGACGAGGCGGCGTTCGCCGACACGCTGCGCCAGCATCGCTACGCGGCGCGCGTGGACGCCGACCTCGACGTCGCGCGCACCCGCGGCGTGCGCGGCAGTCCGGCTCTGTTCGTCAACGGCAGGCGGATCGACGGCGTTCCGACGCTGGCCGTCCTGACCCAATACGTCGAAGCAGAACTCATGGCGAGGCACGTCGGGCGCCTGGAACAACACTCATCGTGACCACTACCGCCACGCGTTTCGTCCGCCTGCTCGCGCTCGTCCTGCTGGCCGTGTGTCCGGCACGGGAGACGTTCGCGCAGCTCAACGAGAACTGCACGGTCAGCGTGCTCAACCGGAACGTCCGCGTCAACCCGGACGGCACGTGGGTCCTGCCCAACGTCCCGGCGAATTTCGGGCCGGTGCGCGCGCGCGCGACGTGCATCATCGACGGCAGGACGATCTCCGGCGAGTCCGAGCCGTTCCTGGTTCCGCCGAATGGCGCGGTGAACGTGCCGCGAATCGTGTTCGGCGAGCTGACCCCCATCCCCACGACCGTGACGGTCACCGCGCCGGCGTCCCTCCTGACGGCGCTGGGATCGACGCTGCAGCTCACCGTGACCGCGGCGTACGCCAACAACACCACGCGCGACGTGACGGCCGAGGCGACCGGCACGCAGTACACGATCAGCAACTCCGCGATCGCGACCGTCAGCGGCAACGGCCTCGTGACGGCCGTCAAGGCGGGGATCGTGCTCGTCCAGGCCACGCACGAAGGCGCGTCGGGCCTGATCTCGATCCGCATCGCGCCGTCCAACGCCGACGCAGACGGCGACGGGATCCCCGACGACGTGGAGGTCGCCCTCGGCTTGAACCCGCAGGATCCGACCGACGCCGCCGAGGACTTCGATCGTGACGGCCTCACGAACCTGCAGGAGTACCTGCTCGGCACGGACATCCGCAAGGCGGACACCGACGGCGACGGCCTCACCGACGGCGACGAAGTCGCGCGCGGGACGAACCCGCTGCTCCGGGACACCGACGGCGACGGCATTTCCGACGGCCTCGAGGTGCAGACCGGCAGCAACCCGCTCGACGCGAACAGCTACAACCTCGCCGCCGCGCTCACGTCGGTCACCGTCGCGCCGGCGCAGTTCGTCCTGACGTTCAACACGATCCTCGGCGACGTGACGCTGCAGCTCAAGGTGACCGGGCATTTGAAAGACGGCTCGACGATCGATCTCACCTCGACGCGGCGCGGCACGAACTACAACTCGAGCAACCTGAACGTCTGCAACTTCGGCGCGACCGACGGCATGGTCTTCGCCGGCGAAGAAGGCAGCTGCACGATTACCGCGACCGTTGCAACCTTCACCGCGTCGTCATCCGGCAACGTCCACAAGTTCTCGCCGAAGCCGTTGTCGTTCGTCGATCTCGGCGGCCCGGGCAACAACATCGACGTGAGCGGCGACTACGCGTACGTCGCGGTCGGCGCGGCCGGGCTCAAGGTGGTGAACGTCAGCGATCGCAAGACGCCGCAAATCGTCGCGACGCTCAGCCTGCCGGGGACCGCGAACGACGTGAAGCTCGCCGGGACCCGCGCGTATGTCGCCGCGGGCGCGGCCGGCCTCCACATCGTCGACGTCAGCAACCCGATTGCCCCCAGACTGATCGGCACGTTCGACACGGCGGGGAGCGCCAACGACGTGCGGTCGAACGGCAACCTCGCGTTCGTCGCCGATGGATCGGCCGGACTGGCCATCATCGACGTCTCGACGCCGGATACGCCGCGGCTGATCGGCGCGCTGAGTGGGATTGGCACGGCCAACGGCGTCGACGTCGTCGGCGGGCTCGCCCTCATCGCCAACGGATCCATGCTGCGCGTCGTGGACGTGAGCAATCCCGCGAACCCGCGATCGATCGGCACGGTCAACCTGCCCGGCGACGCGCAGGACGTCGTGGCCAGAGGCACGACCGCGTACGTCGCGGACTACACCGGCAGCCTGCAGGTCGTGGACTTCACGACGCCGACGGCGCCCGTCGTGGTCGGGACGACGACGCAGGCGCTCGGCGGCATCCTCTACGACGTCGCCGTGTCCGGCAACTTCGTGTTCGGCGCCGACATCTTCTTCGTCAACGGCGTGCCGATCGTCGACGTCACGAATCCGCACAGCCCGATCCCGCGGGCGATCCTCGACTTCCGGCAGTTCCGGGACGACAACGGGTCCGGCATCGCGGCGGACGGCAGCTACGTCTACCTGACGACCCTCGAGGGCCGGCTCTACATCGGCCAATACCGCCTGCTCGAGGATCTCTATGGCGTGGCGCCGACGGTCAGCATCTCGGCGCCGGCGCCGGGCGCGACGTTCGTCGAAGGGGAAACGATCCCGGTCAGCGTGGTCGCAACCGACGACGTGTCGGTCACGGCCGTCACGCTCGAGGTCGACGGCGCCGCCGCGGCGACCGACACGACGGCGCCCTATCAATTCACGGTCACGGCGCCGCACGGCGCGACGGGCGTCACGCTCGGCGCCTCCGCCGTCGATCTCGGGAACAACGTTGGCGTCGCGGCGGACATCCAGGTCGCCGTGACACCCGATCCGCTGACGACAGCGGCGGGGCGCGTGGTGGACCGGAACGGCACGCCGGTTGGCGGCGCGACCGTGTCGTGTCTCGCGCACACGGGCGTCACGACACCGGACGGCGCGTTCGCGATCCCCGGACTGCCGACCATTCAGCCGACGGTCCTGTGCACCGCCGATTACGTCGATGCGCAGGGGATCACGCAGCACGGCGCGTCGGCGCGCGTGCCGCCGGTCCGCGGCGGGATGACGCAGGTCGGCGACATCCGGCTGCTGGCGGTTCCCGTGATCGCCTCGATCACGCCGAAGGCGATCGACTCGTTCCGGCCGCCCACCACGCTTCACGTGACGGGCGTGAACCTCACCGGCGCGACGTTCGCGTTCGTGTCCGACACGACGCCGATCGTGACCGCTGGAACGCCGCAGATCGACGCCGGCGGGACGTCGGCGACGCTGCCGATCAACGTGACGTTCGGCGCGCAGGGCACGCTCGTGCTGACGGCGACCAACAGCGTCGGGACGTCCGAGACGTTCGCGACCGCCGGCAATTCGCTCGTGGTGCTCAGCCTGACGCCGGCCGGCGACGCCGACAACGACGGCCTGACCAACGAGTACGAACTGGCGATCGGCACGGATCCCACGAGTCCCGACACCGATCACGATGGCATCCCCGACGGATGGGAAGTCCGGTTCGGCCTCAATCCGCTCGACGCGGCCGACGCGAACCAGGACGCGGACGGCGACGGCGCCACGAATCTGGAGGAGTTCGCCGCCGGCACCAGCCCGGTCAACCCGCACACCGTGCCGCCGGCGGTAGCGGAAGTGTTCCCGGCGAACGGCGCGACGAATTACCCGACGAACGGCGTGGTGATTGTCCGCTTCGACGAGCCGCTGCTGACAGCGGTGGCGATCGACGTCGCGAAGCAGGCGCTCGGCGCCGCGTTACCGGCGAGCCAGAGCCAGGTGGACCTCACAGCGGCGGCGCAGGCGCTGCAGGCGTACCTGCGGACGCACGGTGAAGGGGACACGGTCGTGCCGGGCACCGTCCGCGTGAGGCGGAACGGGATCGACGTGGCCGGCGCCGTCACCTTGTCGAACGACAAGTTGTCGATCACGTTCACGCCGTCGCAGGCGCTGCTGGCGTCCTCGCTGTACACCGTGACCGTCGCCGGCGTTCGCGACGCCGCCGGCAATCCCATGACGCAGGCGTTCGAGAGCGTGTTCACCACCGGCCAGTCGGGGGACACGAGCGCTCCGCGCGTGTTGCTGACCAACCCGTCGAGCGGCATGTCGGGCGTGCCGGTCAACGCGCCGGTGACCGTGCAGTTCACCAAACGTCTCGATCCCGCGACGCTGACCGCGCAAAGCTTCGCCGCGTACGACAACTTCACCGGCCAGCAGGTCGCCGGGATGATCCAGATGGAGCCGAGCGGTCTCGTCGCGTCGTTCGTCCCGCAGACGACGTGGGCGCCGGGCCGATCGTTCAGCGTCTATCTGAACACCGACATCAAGGACTCGGCCGGCAACCGGCTCCAGTCGTACTCGTTCTCGTTCTCGACGGCGTTCTTCGCCGACGCGCAGGGCCCGCACATCGTGGGCACCAGTCCCGCGGACGGCGATACGAACGTGCCGTTGAACGTCCCGATCGTCGTGCAGTTCGACGAGGCCGTGAACACGATTCGCGGGGCGGCGGGCGTCCAGGTGTTCGCGCAGGGCCAGCCCATCCCGGGCTCGATCGCGCTTTCCGACGGCAACCGGCGGATCACGTTCACGCCGGCGTCGGCGCTGGCGCCGAACACCGCTTACACCATCGTTCCGAGCGCGCAGCTCACGGACATCGCGGGGAACCTCGTTGCCGCGTTCACGAACGCGACGTTCACGACGGGCGCCGCGGCGGACAACACCACGCCGTCCGTGACGGCGGTGAGTCCCGCGAATGGCGCCGGGGGAGTGCCGACCAATACGGTCGTCCAACTGAGCTTCAACGAGCCGATCAACCGGCTGACCGTGAACGCCGCGACCTTCGTCGTGTATCCGCAGGCGACCGGCATCCCGGTGGCGGCGACCTATGCGGTCTCCGCGGACGGTCGAAACGCGACGCTGATTCCGGCCAGCCCGCTCGTCTCGCTGACCGGCTATTACGTCAGCATGAGCGGCATCTCGGATGCCGTCGGTCATGCGACGTCTACATTCACGAGCTTTACGACCGGCGCGGCCGCCGACACCGCGCCGCCGACGGTCGTGGCGATCAGCCCGGCCGGCGGCGCGACCAACGTGCCGCTCAACGCGCGCGTCGTCGTGCGCCTGAGCGAACCGATCAACCCCTCCTCGGCGACGACGGCCGCGGTGAAACTGACCGCGGGGGGCAATGCGGCAGCGGCGACGGTGGCGCTGAGTGCCGACCGCCTCACGATCACGCTGACGCCGGGGGCGCCGCTCGCCGCCTCGACGCTCTACACGGTCAAGGTCAGCGGGCTCACGAACCTCGCGGGCCTGGAGGTCGTGGCGGCGACCAGCACGTTCACGACCGGCACCGCCGCCAGCGGTCCGCAGCTCGCGGTCACCTCGTTCACGCCGGCCAACAACAGCGTGAACGTGCCGGTGGACAGCCCGATCCTCGTGACGTTCAACGCGCCGATCGATCCGACGTCGGTCAACGTCAACTCGGTCTTCGTGTTCGTGTCCGGAGCGGGAGCGGTCTCCGGCACGTTTGCCGTCCAGGGCAACAGCGTGACCTACACGCCCGTGAGTTCATTCCCCGGCAATACGACCGTGTCGGTGCAGGTGTCCGGCGTCCTCGACGTCGCCGGCCACGGGAACAACTTCGCGAGCATGTCGTTCCGCACGGTCGCCGCGCCCGACACGACCGCGCCGGCGGTGATCAGCGTGACGCCCGGGGACGGCGCGATGGGCATCGGGCTCAACGCGCAGGTGGTCGTGACCTTCTCGGAGTCGGTGAACCCGTCGACGGTGAACAACAACACGATCGCGCTGTTCGCGAACGGCGGCCGCTTCGGCAACATCGCGGGGATCTCGGCGGACAACCGCACCGTCGTGCTGAACGGTGGAATGTTGCCGGCGTCGAGCGTCGTCACGGTGGCGCTCACGAGCGCGATACAGGATCTGTCGGGGAACAGGCTCGCCGACTTCACGACGGCGTTCACGACGGCGCCTCCCTTCGACACGGCACGGCCGTCGGTCGTCAGCCAGCGGCCCGGCAACGGCGCGAGCGGCGTGGCCGCGGGAACCCGCATCGTGCTCTTCCTGAGCGAGCCGCTCGACGCGACCACGGTGCCCTCCGCGCTGCACGTGTCGCAGAACGGCGCGTTGGTCGACGGCGTGGTGCAGGTCAGCGGCAACGGCCAGGTGATTCAGTTCTTCCCGGCGGAGCCGTGGGCGGGCAACGCGCTGGTTCAGGTGTTCCTCGACACGACCGCGCGCGATCTGCAGGGCAACAGCGTCTCGGCGTATCAGGCCTCGTTCCGCACCGCCGCGGATCCGCAAACGACGCGTCCGGTGGTGACGGCGGTCAGCCCGGTGTACGGCGCGGGGAATGCGCCGCTCAACACGGTCGTCACGATCGGGTACAGCCTGCCGCTGGATCCCGCGACGGTGACGGCGACTACGGTCACGATGACCGGACCGGCCGGCGCGGTGAACATCGCCGTCACGCTCGACGCGACCGGCCAGGTCATTCGCCTCGTGCCGGCGGGCCCGCTGGTTGCGAACTCGTACTACTTCTACCAGACGACGGCCGCGATCCGCGGGATCAACGGGCTGGCGCCGCAGAATCCCGGGTCTTGGTACTTCTATACGGGCGGACCCCTCGACGCGACCGCGCCCGCGGTGCGGTCCATCACGCCGCCGCCCGCGGCCGTCAGCGTCGGCGACAACGCGCGCATCATCGTGCGTTTCACGGAGCAGGTGAATCCGCTCACCGTCAACGGGACGACGCTTTCGGTCGCTGCGAACGCGTCCGTGCCCACGTCGGTCACGTTCTCGAACCAGAACATGGACGTGTATCTGGAGCCGTACGCGCCGCTGCCCGACGGGCAGTCGGTAACGGTCGCCATCGCCGGCGTCACCGATATCGCCGGCAATCCCGTGACCGCCACGTCGGCGCAATTCACCGTCGGCGCGGGACCTGACGTGAAACCGCCGACGACGCTCGCGGAGAACCCCGTCAACGGCCTCACGAACGTGCCGATCAATGCCGTCGTCTCGCTGCTGTTCAACGAGCCGATCGATCCGAGCTCCGTCACGCCGGGCGCGTTCCAGGTCTACGACAACGTCGTCGGCCAGGTGAGCGGCAGCTACACGGTGAGCGGCGACGGCCGGCTGGTGACCTTCGTCCAGGCGAAGCCGTTCGGCATCGACCGGTCGCACAGCGTGTACTTCGCGAACCAGGGGATCACCGATCTCGCGGGCAACCTCGCGAACGGCTCGGGCTTCTCGAACTTCAGCTTCACGACGGGCGTGTCGGCGAACGTCACCGGCCCGCAGGTGATCGGGATCAGCCCGGCCGATCAGCTCACGGACGTCTCGCGCAACGCGCAGGTCGTCATCGATTTCGATCGGCCGATCAACACGCTCACGGCGCCGCAGATCGCGCTGTCGGCGGCCGGGTCCCCCGTCGCGACGTTCACGTCGTTCTCGAGCGGCGACCGGCGCGTCACGCTGACGCCCGTGAATCCGCTCGCGGCGGCGACGGTTCACGCGATCACGATCGGCGCGATTACGGATCTGAGCGGCGCGCCGCTTGCGACGCCCGTCGTCACGCAGTTCACCACCGCGCCGGGCGTGGATCTGGTCGGCCCGCAGGTCACGTCGGTGAGCCCTGCGAACGGCGCGACGTCCGTGCCGACGAACACGGTCGTCCAGTTGACCTTCAGCGAGCGGATGAACCCGCTGACGGTGAACGGGAGCACGTTCCAGGTGTACCCGCAGGCGACGGGATTGCCGGTCGCGGGCGTCTACGTCGTGGCGAGCGACGGCCGAAGCGCTACCTTCACGCCGAGCGCCGCGCTCTCCGCATCCACGGGCTACTACATCAGCGTCAGCGGGATCGCCGATCTCACCGGCCAGGGGGCGAACACTTTCACCAGCTTCGCGACGGCCGCGGGACCGCAGATCGCACGTCCGACCGTTGCCGGGATCAGCCCGCCTGACGGCGCCACGAACGTGCCGTTGAACGGCCGCGTCGTCGTCCGGATGAGCGAGCCGGTGAGCCCGCTCTCGCTCAACGCGGAGGCGCTGACGTTATCGGCCGCCGGCAGCCTCGTGCCGGCCGCGGTGGCTCTCAGCGGGGATCGCCTCACTCTCACGCTGACGCCGAACGCGCCGCTCACCGCGTCGACGACGCATACGGTCGCCATCGCGCATCTGACCAACGTCGTCGGCGCCGAAGTGCTGCCCGTGACGAGCGCCTTCACGACGGGCACGACGACGGCCGGCAGCAATTCGCTGACCGTGTCGTCGATCGCGCCAGCCAACGGCGCGCAGAACGTGCCCGTGGACAGCACGGTGAGGGTCACGTTCAGCACGGCTGTCGATCCGACCTCCGTCAACGTGAATACGGTGACGATCTATCTGTCGGGCGTGACCAATCTGGCGGGTTCGTACGTGGTGCAGGGGGCGACGGTCACATTCACGCCGCTCAATCCGCTGCCCGGGAACACGACGATCTCGGTGCAGGTCTCCGGCGTCGTCGACTTCGCGGGACACGGGAACAACTACACGAACATCTCGTTCAAGACGGCGGCAGTGCCCGATACGACGGCGCCCACCGTCGTCAGCATCACCCCGAGCGAGGGCGCGACCGGCGTCGGGCCGAACGCGCAGGTCGTGATCGCGTTCTCGGAGTCGCTGAACGCCGCGACGGTGAGGAACAACACCGTGGCGCTGTTCGTGAACGGCGCGCGGTTCGGCAACGTGGTGTCGGTCTCGGCCGACGCCCGCACCGTCGTCCTCGGCGGCGGCACGTGGCCGGCGTCGAGCCTCGTCACGGTGGCGTTGACGAGCGCGGTGCAGGACGTGTCCGGCAATCCGCTCGCGGACTTCACGAGCACCTTCACGACGGCGCCCGCGTTCGACACGGCGCGGCCGTCGGTGGTGAGCCAGCGGCCCGCGAACGGCTCGAGCGGCGTCGCTGCGAGCACGGACGTGGTGTTCTTCCTCAGCGAACCGCTCGATCCGGCGACGGTGCCGGACGCCGTGCACATCTCCGAGAACGGCGTGCTGGTGGACGGCACGGTGCAGGTGAGCGGCAACGGTCAGGTGATTCAGTTCGCGCCGGCGGAGCCATGGGCGGGCGGCGCGTTGATTCAGGTCTTCCTCGAATCGAGCGCGCGCGATCGCAACGGCAATAGTGTCTTCGCGTATCAGGCGTCGTTCCGCACGGCGTCCGATCCGCAGACGACGAGGCCGGCCCCGACCGCGGTGAGCCCGGTGTACGGCGCGTCGAACGTGCCGCTCAATACGGCGATCACGATCGGCTACAACGTCCCGCTCGATCCGGCGACCGTGACGACGAGCACCGTCACGATGAGCGGCCCCGCCGGCGCGGTCAGCGCGGCCGTCAGCCTCGACGCGACGGGCCAGGTGATCCGTCTCGTGCCGTCGGCGCCGCTGCTGCCGAACAATTACTACTACTACCAGGTGAGCACCGCGATCCGCGGAACGAACGGCCTGACGCCGCAGAACCAGGGTTCCTGGTACTTCTACACCGCGACGACGAGCGATACGATCGCGCCCGGCGTCCTGTCGGTGACGCCGCCTGCCGCCGCGATCAACGTCGGCGACAACGCGCGCATTGTCGTGCGCTTCACCGAGCCGGTGAACACGCTCACGGTGAACGCGGCGACGCTGTCGGTAAGGGGCACGACGCCGATCGCCGGCGCGCTCAGCTTCGCCAACCAGAATCAGGACGTGTATCTGGAGCCGTTCACGCCGCTGCCCGACGGGCAGGTCCTGACGGTGGCGATCGACGGCGTGACCGACGTCGCGGGGAATCCCGTCGCGGCGGTGACGTCGCAGTTCGCCGTCGGCGCCGGACCCGACGTGGCGGTGCCGGTGGTGCTCGCCATCAATCCGGTGAACGGCCTCACGAACGTGCCGACGAACGTGGCGGTCTCGCTGCTCCTGAACGAGCCCATCGATCCGAGCTCGGTGACGCGCTCGAGCCTCCAGATCTACGACAACGTCGTCGGCCAGGTGAACGGCGCCTACACGGTGAGCAGCGACGGCCGCACGGTGACGTTCGTGCCGGGCGCGCCGCTCGGCGTGAGCCGCTCGCACAGCGTGTACTTCGCCAATCAGGGGATGACCGACCTCGCCGGCAATCTGGTGAACGGGTCGGGCTTCTCGAACTTCAGCTTCACGACGGGCGCGTCCGCGAACACGACGGCGCCGCAGGTGGTCGGGATCAGCCCGGCGGATCAGCTGACCGACGTCTCGCGCAACGTGCAGGTCGTCGTCGATCTCGATCGCCCGATCGACACGCTGACGGCGTCGCAGATCACGCTTGCGGCGAGCAGCGGAACGATCCCGGTCATCATGACGTTCGCCAACGGCGACCGCCGGATCACGCTGACGCCGATCGCGCCGCTGGCGGCCGCGACCGCCTACACCGTCACCGTGGGCGCGATTACGGATCTCAGCGGGATTCCGCTCGCCACGCCGGTGGTCAGTCATTTCACGACCACGACCGGCGTCGATCTGAACGGACCGCAGGTGAGCGTCGTCAGCCCGATCAACGGTGGAACGGGTGTGCCGACGAACGCGCTGATTCAGCTCGGGTTCACCGAGCGCATGAATCCGCTGACCGTCAACGCCGGCACGTTCCGGCTCTATCCGCAGGCGACGGGGATTGTGATTGCCGGATCGTACTCGGTCGCCGCCGACGGCCGGAGCGCGACGTTCACGCCGTCCGCGCCGCTGGCGCCGTCGACCGCCTACTACATCGACGTCAACGGCGTCGTGGATCTGACCGGACAGGCCGCCTCGACGTTCACGAGCTTCACGACCGGGACAGCCGCGCAGGTCGCGCGGCCGACGGTCGTCACCGTCAGTCCGGCTGACGGCACGTCGGACGTGCCGCTCAACGCCAAGGTGTCCATGCTCGTGAGCGCGGCGATCAGCCCCGTGACGATCGGGAGCATGGCCGTCACGTTGTCGGCCAACGGCAGCAGCGTCGCCGGATCGATCTCGCTCAGCGCGGATCGCAGACAACTGACGCTGACGCCCGCCGCCGCGCTGGCGCCGAATACCACTTACACGGTGTTCGTCGGCGGCTTCGCGGACGTCGCCGGCAACCTCGTGCTGCCGTTCGGCAGCACGTTCACGACCGGGACCGCGGCGACCGACACCGGGCCGCTCGTCGTGAGCGCCTTCACCCCGGCGAACGGCACCCAGAACGTGCCGGTGAACAGCACCGTCGTCGTCCGGTTCAACAAGGCGGTCAGCCCGGTGACCGTCAACACGAACACGATCGTGGTGTCGTACGCCGGCGTCAGCCACGTGGCGGGCGCCTACGCGGTCAGCGGCGGCACGGTGACGTTCACGCCGGCGAGCCCGTTCCCAGGCAATACCAGCATCTCGGTGCAGGTGACGGGCGTCCAGGATCTGATCGGCAACGCGAACGGGTTCGCGTCCGCCTCCTTCGTGACGGCCGCCGTGGCGGATACGACGCCGCCCGAGGTGGCGAGCGTGACGCCCGCCGACGGATCGGGCGACGTCGGCCTCAACGCGCAGGTCGTCGTGACGTTCTCCGAATCGCTGAATCCCGCGACGGTGAGCAACAACACGTTCGCGTTGTTCGCCAACGGCATCCGCATCGGCAACATCGCGTCGGTGTCGGCCGACAACCGGACCGTCGTGCTGAGCGGCGGCACACTGCCGGCCGCGAGTCTCATCAGCCTCGTCATCACGAGCGCCGTTCGTGACCTCGCCGGGAACGCGCTCGCGGACTTCGTGAGCGGGTTCACCACCGAGGATGCGCCCGACACGTCACGGCCGAGCATCGTGAGCCAGCGGCCGGCGAACGGCGCGAGCGGCGTGTCCGCCGCGAGCGGCGTCGTCCTGTTCGTCAGCGAGCCGCTCAACCCCGCAACCGTCGGGGCGGCGATCCACGTCTCGCAGAACGGCGTGCTCGTCGACGGGACGGCGCAGGTGACCGGCAACGGGCAGGTGATTCAGTTCCAGCCGGCCGTGGCGTGGGCGCCGAACGCGCTGATCCAGGTGTTCCTCGACGGCAACGCACAGGATCTGCAGGGCAACGCGCTCAACTCGTACCAAAGCTCGTTCCGGATCGCCGTCGATCCGCAGACCGCCGCGCCGGTCGCGACCGCGGTGAGCCCGGCGTACGGCTCGCAGAACGTGCCGCTGAATCCGAGCATCGCCGTCGGTTACAACCAACCGCTCGATCCCGCGACGGTCAATACGTCCACGGTCAGCCTGAACGGCCCCGCGGGCAGGGTCAACGCGTCGGTCGGCCTCGATTCGACGGGAACGGTGATTCGGATCCTGCCCGTTGACGCGAGCAACAACCGGGTCGATCTGGCGCCCAACGCGTTCTACTACTACCAGACGAACGGGATTCGCGGCACGAACGGCGTCGCCGCGCAGAATTCGGGCTACTGGTACTTCTACACGGGCACCGATCGCGACGCGACGGCGCCGTCCGTGCGCGCCATCACGCCGCCGGCGGGCTCGACGAACGTCGGCGACAACGCTCGCATCGTCGTCCGCTTCTCCGAGCCGCTGAATCCGTTGACGGTGAACAATGGGACGATCGCGGTGACGGGCGCCGCGGCTGTGACGGGCTCCTTCAGTTTCGCCAACCAGAACAAGGATGTGTATCTCGAACCGTACGCGCCGTTGCCGGATAGCCAGACGCTCACGATCACGATCGCGGGCGTGACCGACGTCAGCGGCAACGCGGTGACCACGACGACCGCTCAGTTCGGCGTGGCGGCGGGCCCGGACGTCGCGGTGCCGGTCGTCCTGGCGGAAAACCCGGTCGGCGGGCTGACGAACGTGCCGACGAACGCCGTCGTCTCGCTGCTGCTGAACGAGCCGATCGATCCGGGCTCGGTGACCACCTCCACGATGCAGGTGTACGACAACGTTCTCGGCAAGCAGGTCGCCGGGAGCTACGCCGTCAGCAGCGACGGACGGACGATCAGCTTCGTGGCCGACTCGCCGCTCGCCGCGAACCACAGCCACAGCGTGTACTTCGCCAATCAGGGGATGACGGATCTGGCGGGCAACCTCGTGAACGGCAGCGGCTTCTCGAACTTCAGCTTCACCACCGGATCGACGGCGGACCTCACCGGACCGCAGGTCACCGCCATCAGCCCGGCGGATCAATTGACGAACGTGCCGCGCAACGGGTCCGTCATGATCGGGTTCGATCGGCCGATCAACACGCTGACGGCATCGCAGATCACGCTTGCCACCGCGGCCGGAACGCCCGTGCCGGTCGCGAGGACGTTCTCGAACGGCGACGCGCGCGTCACGCTGACGCCGCTCGCGCCGCTGTCCGCCTCGACTTCTTACAGGGTCACGGTAGGCGCCGTCGCGGACCTGACCGGCACCGCGCTGGCGACGCCGGTGGAGAGCCGCTTCACCACCGGCACCGGGGCCGATCTGACGCCGCCCGTGGTCACGAGCGTGTCGCCGATCAACGGCGCGCAAAACGTGCCGACGAACGTCGTCGTCCAGGTCACGTTCAACGAGCGGATGAATCCGCTGACGATCGCGCGCTCGACGTTCCAGGTGATCGATCAGAGCACCGGCATCGCGATCGCGGGCGACGTCGTCGTGTCGTCCGACGGCTTGACGGCGGCGTTCATTCCGGCGGCGGCGCTGACGCCGTCGGCGGGCTACTATGTGCAGGGCTCCGGATGGGCGAACCTGGCGGGCCTGCAGACGAGCGTGTTTACGAGTTTCAGAACGGGTCAATGAGCCGCCGAACGCCGGGCGCGTTGTGGACTCTCGCGCTCGCCGGTTCCGTGCTGTCGACGTGGGAGACCGCCGCGCAGTCGCGGCGTCCGGCGTCGCGGATCGGCCAGGAAACGGCGGTCGCCCGGCACCTGCGAGACGGCGAGGAGTTCAGCCTGCCGCTCGCCGCGCTCGTCGATCACGGCCGCATACTCTTCTCGGCGAACTGGACCGCGCAGGACGGCGGCGGCCGGCCGCTCGCCAAGGGCACCGGAGAAGCGCTGTCGGACCGCGCGCGGCCTCTCGAGGGTACGCGCGCGTTCAACCGGATCTCCGGTCCGGATGCGAACTCCTGTCAGGGCTGCCACAACGCGCCCTTCGGCATCACGGGCGGCAAGGGCGACGTCGTCACGAACACGTTCGACGCGGCCGAACGGTTCGACTTCGCGACGTTCGATCGCACCGACAAGCGGAGCACCGTCGGAGCCGTTGACGAACAGGGCCGTCCGGTCTCTCTCCAGACCGTTGGCGGCGAGCGTTCGACGCCGGCGCTGTTCGGTGCCGGCTACGTCGAGATGCTGGCGCGGCAAATCACCGCCGACCTGCAGCGGACGCGCGACGCGACGCAGCCCGGCCAGACGCGTCCGCTGCTGTCGAAAAGCATCTCGTTCGGGACGCTCGCGCGTCGCGCCGACGGCGCCTGGGACGTCAGCCGCGTCGAGGGTTTGCCCCGCGCCAGCGTCGTCACGTCGCGTCCCGGCGACAAGCCGAGCCTCGTGCTGCGGCCGTGGAACCACGCCGGCACGGCGGTGTCGCTGCGCGAGGTCACCAACACGCAGTTCAATCTGCACCACGGCATGCAGTCGTCGGAACGGTTCGGCGCCGGCGTCGACGCCGATCGAGACGGCGTCGCCGACGAGCTGACGCGCGCCGACATCACGGCCGTCAGCGCATTCGAAGCGACGCTGCCCGTGCCGGGCCGCGTGATTCCGAACGATCCGGACGTCGAAAAGGCTGTCTCGATCGGCGAGCGCCTCTTCGCGCAAATCCGGTGCAGCGCCTGCCACATGCCATCGCTGCCGCTGGATCATAAAGGATGGATCTATTCGGAGCCGGGGCCGTACAATCCGCCACGCAACCTGCGCCGCGGGACCGTGCGGGTGCTCGACGTCGATCTGACGAGCGCGCTGCTGCCGCCGCCCCGCTTGACGCCGTCTATCGCGGACCGGGACGTCGTTCAGGTGCCGGCGTATTCGGATTTCAAGCGCCACGATCTCGGCGACGCCGGCGGTCCGTTTCTCACGGCCCGCCTCTGGGGGATCGCGAACGCGCCGCCGTACTTCCATCACGGCCTCTTCACGACGATGCGGCAGGCCGTGCTGGCGCATGGCGGGGAGGCCCTGGAGCAGCGCGAGGCGTTCCGGCAGCTCTCCGCGCCGGATCAGGATGCGCTGATCGAATTCCTCAAGACGCTGCAGGTGTTGCCGCCGGGGACCAAAGATCTCGTCGTCGACGAACACTATAAAGCCCGAAGCCAACCATGATCGCCCTTACGCGCAGCGTGCCTCCCAGCATCACCCGCTGCGAGTTGACGCACGTCGCGCGGCAGCCGATCGATTACCACCGCGCGCGCGCGCAGCATGCGGCGTACGAGCGCGCGCTCGAGACGCTGGGATGTCGCATTCAGCGTCTTCCCGACACGCCCGATCTGCCGGATTCCGTCTTCGTGGAGGACGCCGCCGTCGTCTTCGACGAGATTGCGGTGCTGACGCGGCCCGGCGCCGCCTCGCGGCGTCCCGAGATCGAATCCGTCGCCGCCGCGCTCGAGCCGCAGCGGAGCCAGGCACGCTCGACGGCGGAGACGTGCTCACGGTCGGCAAGACCGTGTACGTCGGGTTGTCGCGCCGCACCAACGCCGACGGCGCGCGGCAGCTCGAACACGCCGTGGCGCCGTTCGGCTATCGCGTCGTGCGCGCGGCCGTCGACGGATGTCTGCACCTGAAGTCCGCCGTGACGGCGGTGAGCGACGGCGCGGTGTTGCTCAACCCCGCGTGGATCGATCCGCGCGTTTTTGCCGCGCACGATCGCATCGACGTCGATCCGTCGGAGGCCGCGGCCGCCAACGTCCTGCGCGTCGGCGATCGCGTGCTCGTTGCCGCGGCATTTCCACGCACCAACGATCGAGTGGGGCAGCGCGGCGCGCAGATCGCGATCGTCGACGTCTCGGAGGTCGCGAAGGCCGAAGGCGCGCTGACCTGTTGCAGCATTCTGGTTCGGACGGTTGGATCGTGACGCGTGCCCGCGGCCGTGCGGTCACCGCAACGCACTGGCGGAGCGGGCGATTGCTTCGGCCAATTCCTTGAATCCGCGGTTCCAATTCATTGGTTCCGCTGTCGGTGTCTTACCTACCACAGCCGTGCTGGATTTCGCTCTTGACTGTTCGCGCGACAGCGTTTACGGTCACCCCCGGATGAGAGGCGTGATCGCGGTGGAGGAGGGAGGGCCTCCGCCGCTTCTCGCCGCAACGTCTGCTCGCCTGATCGCAATCCCTCTCACTTTTTTTTGATTCGTTTCACGGGCTTCTTGGGACACGCAGAAGGAGCGTTTCATGACGAAGACTGTACGGAGGCTGCTGGCCGCCGTAGGCCTCGCGATCGCCGCGCTGGCCTTGACCGTTCTTCCGGCGCTCGCGCAGGGCGGCGCGACGTCGACGTTGTCGGGCACCGTCGCCGACGCGACGGGCGCGATCGTGCCGGGCGCCAACATCAGCGTCAAGAACGACGCGACCGGCACCGTGTTCGAAGCCGTCAGCGGCACCAACGGCGCGTTCACGATCCCGGCGATTCCGCCGGGCACCTATACGGCGACGATTTCGCTGCAAGGGTTCAAGACCGCCGTCCTGAAGGACGTCGTCGTGAACGTCGGCGTGCCCGCGTCGGTCAAGGCGACGCTCGAACTTGGCGGCGTCGAAGAAACCGTCATCGTCGGCGGCGCGAGCGAGATCGTGCAGACGCAGTCCACCTCGGTGGCGCAGACGCTCAGCGCGCAGCAGATTCAGAACCTGCCGATGCAGGGACGCGCGGCGTTCGACCTCGTCCAGTACATGCCCGGCGTCACGTCGACCGACGGCAGCAGCCGCGGCGCGACCGTCAACGGCCTGCCGCAGAGCGCCGTCAACATCACGCTCGACGGCATGAACATCCAGGACAACTACCTCAAGACGTCCGACGGCATGTTCACGCGCGTCAACCCGCGGCTCGACGCCGTCGAGGAATTCACGATGTCGACCGCGTCGCAGGGGGCCGACATCGCCGGCCAGGGGGGCGTGCAGGTGAAGTTCGTCACGCGCTCAGGGACGAACAAGTATCAGGGGAGCGCGTACTACTATCTGCGGCGCGAGTGGATGAACTCCAACACGTGGTTCAACACGCACCGGAACCTCAAGACCGACAATTCGCCGTCGGATAAGCCGACCATCAATCAGCAGCAGCCCGGCTTCAGGCTGGGCGGCCCGATCACGATTCCCGGGCTGTTCAACGGGCGCGACAAGGCGTTCTTCTTCGTCAACTATGAAGAGGTTCGATCGCCCGGCACCCGGATCGACACGCGGACGATCATGAGCCCCTCGTCCGAGAAGGGCCTCTTCCAGTATTCCGGCGGCACGATCGATCTGATGGCGCTCGGCGCGCGCAACGGGCAGACCTCGCGCATCGACCCGCTCGTCGCCAGGCTGCTCACCGACGTCCGCGCCTCGACGTCGCAGGGGGGCGTGCAGGCGACGACGGATCCGCTCACGCAGTCGTTCAGCTGGACGCAGCCGACGAAGAGCACGACGAAGTACCCGACGGTCCGCGTCGACTACAACGTGACGTCGAAGCACCGCGTCTCGTTCTCCATGACGCGCAATCACCTCATCTCCGATCCCGACACGACGAACACGCAGCAGCGGGTGTTCCCGGGATTCCCGGTGCACGGCCTGCAGGATTCCGTGCGGTATCGACGCTGTCGTCGAACATCGTCAACGAGTTCCGCTACGGCGCGACCGGAGGAGCGACGCTCTTCTCGCCGGATCTGAGCACGTCGATGTACTCGGGACAGTCGGTCGGCGACATGAATGGGTTCTCCATTTCCGGCAACAACGCCGGCTGGAGCACGTTCAAGAGCATCAGCAACCCGAGCCCGACGAGCGCGAACAGCTCTCGCGAGGGCAGCACGCGCGTGTTCGAGGACACGGTGAACTGGATCAAGGGGTCGCACGCGCTGAGCATGGGCGGCGGAGTCACCCGCGCGAAGGTGTGGCTCTACAACCAGCAGCTCGCGCCCACGATCACGCTGGGCATCGCGACCGGCGATCCCGCTGACGGGATGTTCACGGCCGCCAACTTCCCCAACGCGTCCGCCACCGACCTGACGAACGCCAGAAACCTCTACGCCGTGCTGACCGGGCGCATCACGTCGATCGGCCGCAACGCGCGGATCGGCCCCGACGGCACGACCTTCACCATCTTGGGCCCGAGCAATCAGTACGGCCGGCTCAATCAGTGGGGCACGTTCATCCAGGACTCGTGGCGGGTGCGGCAGAATCTGACGATCAACGCCGGGCTGCGCTACGACGTCCAGCAGCCGTTCTACGCGCTGAACGACAGCTACTCGACGGCGACGATGGACGACATCTTCGGGATCACCGGCACGGGTGCCGGATTCGTTCCCGGATCTCTCATCACCGGGACCGGCAATCTTTTCAAGCCGGGGACGCTGCAGGGCACGAAGACGACGTTCAAGCAGTTCCCGAAGAACACGAAGGCGTATAACACCGACTGGGGCAACATCGCGCCGAGCGCCGGCGCGGCGTGGACGACCGGCGCCAACAACGGCCTGCTCCACACGATCTTCGGCGCGCCCGGGGACTCCGTGGTCCGCGGCGGCTACAGCCGCGCGTTCCAGCGCGGCGGCATGAGCGATTTCACCGGCGTCTACGGCAGCAATCCGGGGATCTCGATCGACGTCAGCCGCAGCCAGACGAACGGCAATCTCGGGACGCTGCCCGTCCTGCTCACCGGCAGCGATCTCGGGGCGCCGGCGACGAATCTCACGCGGACCTTCCCGATGCAGGTGCCGAACGCCAGCTCCAGCGTGTTCGCGTTCGATCCGAACATCAAGACGCCGTACGCCGACAGCTTCACCGTCGGCTGGCAGCGCGCGCTCGCGAGGGATATGTCCGTCGAGGCGCGGTTCATCCACACGAAGAGCGTGGGCACCTGGACGCTGGGCGCTACCGGCGGATACCTCAACTACAACGAGCTGAACATCGTCGACAACAAGTTCGTGGACGAGTTCCGTCTCGCGCAGGGGAACCTGGCCGCGAACATCGCGGCAGGCCGCGGCAGCACGTTCGCCTACACGGGCGTGCCCGGCACCTCGCCGCTGCCGATTCTGCTCGCGTACTTGAGCGGATCCAACGCGGTGGCGGATCCGACGAAGTACACGGGCGCGGGCTGGACCAACTCGTCGCTCGTCCAGTCGATGTTCGTACTCAACCCGAACCCGCTCACGGCGGCGAACCAGATCCGCACGACCGCGTCGTTCCTCGCGAACGGGATCGCCGCGGGCATGCCCGCGAACTTCTGGGTGGCGAATCCCGACGTGAGCCAGGCGAACGTCGTCGCGAACGGACCCGACACGCGCTACAACGGCATTCAGCTCGTGCTGAACCGCCGCTTCGCCGGCGGGTTCCTCCTGCAGTCGAGCTACTCGTACGGCAAGGCGTACGAAGGGGCGTTCTACTCGTTCCGGAAGCCGTACCAGGAGACGGAGCAGACGTTCACCCACGTGTGGTCGGCCAACTGGCTGTACGAACTGCCGTTCGGCCGCGGGCGCAGGCTCGGCGCCGACAGCGGTCCGGTCCTCGACCGCATCATCGGCAAATGGAACTTCCAGGGGGTCGCGCGTCTCCAGAGCGGACGTTTGCTCGATTTCGGCAACGTCAGGCTTGTGGGCATGACGGCGGACGATCTGCGGAAGGCGTTCCAGGCGCGCAAGGCGCAGGATCCCGCCAACGCGGCGCGGACCCTCGTCTACATGCTGCCGCAGGACATCATCGACAACACGATCAAGGCGTTCAGCGTGACCGCGACGGGCTACAGCAACGGCGCGCCGAGCGGCCGCTATTTCGCCCCGGCGAACGGACCCGATTGTCTCGAGACGCTCGCGTCGTCGGCGACGTCGGCGACGGCGGGGTTCGGGGACTGCGGCGTCCGCAGCCTGATCGTGACCGGCCCGAGGGTCGTGCGCTTCGACATGAGCATCGTGAAGCAGATCCCGGTCGCGGGCAGCTTCATGCTCGAGACGCAGCTCCAGGTGTTCAACGTCTTCAACAACGTCAACTTCAACCCGGTGACGGGCATCGGCGCCAATCCCGACAACTACCAGGTGACCGGCGCCGTGGATCAGAGCCGGACGATGCAGATGGCGTTTCGCATCAGCTGGTGATCAGTCCCTCGTCCCTAGTCCCTCGTCCCGAGTCCCTCGTCCCCAGTCCCTCGTCCCCAGTCCGGCGTCCTTGGGACCCGAGACGAGGGACTAGGGACTAGGGACTGCCGAGTGTCGCAGCAACTCGCGTAGTTTCGCGTCGTCCTGCGGCAGTACCGTCCTGAGGTCCAGCACGACCCGATCGTTTTCGATCCTGGCGATGACCGGCGGGTCGAGCGCGCGCAGGCGCTGTTCGATTTGATCCGCGGTCAGGTCGTCGCGCGTCAACTCCAATAGCCGTGTCGGCAGCGCGGACCCCGGGGCGCTTCCGCCGCCGATCGTGGACTCGCCGTCGACGAGGCGCGTCCGCCACGGCGTCCCGCGAAGCGCCGACGCGAGCGCCTCGGCACGGCGGCCGATCTCCTCCGCCGTCAGCGCGATCATCCGCACCACCGGTACTTCCTCGCATCCACGCCCGATGGCGTGCTGCTCGAGCGTCGCCTCGAGCGCCGCGTACGTCAGCTTGTCCACGCGGAACGCGCGCATCAGCGGGTGCAGGCGGATCCGATCGAGCGGCTCGCGACGCCCGGCGATGATCCCCGCCTGCGGTCCGCCGAGCAGCTTGTCGCCGCTGAACGTGACGACGTCCGCGCCGGCCTCGACGCTCGCGGACACGATCGGCTCGTCTGCGAGCGGCGGAGGCGTGCGGTCGCGCTCCGGCCATCCCAGCCACCCGCTGCCGAGATCTTCGGCGACCGCGACGCCGAACCGGCGCCCGATTGCGACGAGGTCCTCCAGCGACGGCCGTTCCGTGAACCCCGAGATCCGGAAGTTCGACGGGTGGACGCGCAGGATGAGCGCCGTGCGGCCGGTGATCGCCGCGGCGTAGTCCGCCGCGCGCGTCCGATTGGTGGTGCCGATCTCGCGCAGAATCGCGCCGGACTGCGCCATGACGTCGGGGACGCGGAACCCGCCGCCGATCTCGACCAGCTCGCCGCGCGAGATGATCACTTCCCGTCCCGCCGCGAGGGCCGCCAGCGTCAGCATCGCGGCCGCGGCGTTGTTGTTGACGACGACCGCGGCTTCGGCGCCGGTGAGCCGCTGGAGCAGGCGCTCGGCATGGGTGTCGCGGCGGCCGCGCGCGCCGGCCTCGAGGTCGTATTCGAGGTTCGTGTACCCGGCGGCGACGTCCGCGACGCGTGCGGCGGCCGCCGCGGAGAGCGGCGCGCGTCCGAGATTCGTGTGCACGATGACGCCCGTCGCGTTGATCACGCCGACGAGCGACGGGCGCATCGCGGCGCGAAGCCGCGATTCCGCGCCGCGCTCGATCTCGAAAACCGCATCGTCCACGGCGATCGCCGCGAGGCCGCCGGAGGCGAGGCGATCGCGGAGGGCGGCGGTTTCGGCGCGCAGCGCGTCCACGAGCGCCGCGCGGCCGTAGCGCGCCTCGAGCGCGCGCATCGCGTCGCGCTGCCGCAGCTGTTCGATGGCGGGGATCACACGAAGGTCAGCCATGAGAGATGCGCTAGAATGACGAATGCCGAATGTCGAATGCCGAACGTGAACCGAGTGCCGATTCAGATCTCTTTCGGCATTCGGCATTCAGCATTCGGCATTGTCAGAATATCAAATGAGCAGCGACAATCCCCAGGAGGGCGGCGCGCCCGCCGTGCCGGTGCCGGATTATCGGCCGCTGGAGCGGTTCTGGCCGTACGTCGATCTGCCCGAGCAGCCGAGCGACGAGGAGCTCGCCGCGCTCGACCCGGAGCTCGCGGAAGCGCTGTTCGGGGCGCCGCGTCTGCCGTTTTCCGTCACGATTGAATTCTCGCCGTTCGACGCGCCGGATTTCGCGCGCGCGATCGAGCTGGCGCGCGGCTCCCGCGAGTACCGCGAGATCGGCGCCGGCGACCGCCGCCGGCTCCGCGCGCGCTTCTACCCGCAGGACGCCGTCCGCCTGCGCGACTTCTTCGACATCGTCGGGCGCTTCGACTCGACGGACGTGCTGATCGACGACCGTCCCGTCCCGTACGCGCGCGAACTCTGGCTGCCGCTCATATGGTTTCTGATTCGGTAACAGCTTCCAGCTGCCAGCTTCCAGCTTCCAGCTCGGAACCATGGAACCGTTGGCCGGGAGCTGGTAGCTGAAGACGATGGCCGATCCCTCCGACCTGCAGAAAGATCTCCAGACGCTCGCCGCGGAACTGAAGCGGCTCGAGGCGGAGTACAACATGTTCTTCGCCGGCCGGCTGCCGCGTCCGCCCTGGGAGACACGCGGGCGCGTGGAGGCGATGTTCAAGCGGTGGGACCGCGGCGTGATCCAGTCCACCGGCGATCGGTTCCGGTTCGAGACGCTGCAGTCGCGGTATCAGGCGTTCGTCGAGCTGTGGGATCGCGGGCTGAAGGCGCGCGAGGAAGGACGGCCGGGCCCGTTCGCGCAGCCGCCGCCGAAGGAGATCAAGCGCAGGCACAAGGAGCCCGACGCCAAGGTGCTGCACGTGACCGCGTTCACCGATCCGATGCGCGAGATGGACAAGCTGCACTCGCTGTACGATTCGCTGATGGACGCGCGGCGCGAGTCGGGCGAGGACGTCGTCCCGTTCCATCGCTTCGCCGCGCTCGTGAAAGATCAGGTCAGCAAGCTGCGCGAGGAAGGCAGCCCCGAGGTCGCGTTCCGCGTCGCGAAGAACAAGCACGGCAAGGTGAACTTTACGGTGCGGGCGACGAAGGGCGGGAAAGAGTGAGGGGTGGAGCGCGCAACGACCGGAGGCTGGAGGCGGGCGCCTCCAGCCTGCCGATCACGAGAGGTCAGCTGACTTTGGTGACGTTGCCGGCCTGCGGGCCCTTCGGACCGTCAACGATCTCGAACTCGACCGCCTGGCCTTCTTCGAGCGTCCGGAACCCGTTGCCCTGGACCGCCGAGAAGTGGACGAAGACGTCGCTGCCGCCGTCGCGCTCGATGAATCCGTAGCCCTTGGCGTTGTTGAACCACTTGACCTTGCCTGTGATACGCATCGTACTTTCCCTGCCTTGCAATGACACGGCGATGGTCGCCGCATGACCCCGCCCGCCGGCCCGAAGAGCCCGATGGGGCCCCGCAAACCGGGCGGACATAAAAAAAGACCGCGAGTGCGCGGCCTCGGCTTACGACGCTGGCCCGCCAGCGCCGACGGCATACTACCGGCGGTCGGAGCGAAATGTCAAGAAAATCCAGCAATATGCGCGCGATTTTGAGCGTCTCGGACAAGGCGGGGCTCGTCCCGTTCGCGCGTGCCCTCGCCGCCGCCGGCGTCGCCTTGATCTCGACCGGCGGCACCGCGAAGGCGCTGGCGGACGCCGGCTTGCCGGTGACGAACGTGTCGGACGTCACCGGTTTCCCCGAGATGATGGACGGCCGCGTCAAGACGCTGCATCCGAAGATCCACGGCGGCATCCTGGCGCGCCGCCATCGGCCCGACGATCTCGCCGCGATCGCGGCTCAAGGCATCGAGCCGGTGGATCTCGTGGTCGTGAACCTGTATCCGTTCGAGCGGTGCTGCGCGCCGCGGCGAAAAATTTCCGCGACGTCCTCGTCGTCGTGTATCCCGCGGACTATCCGCGCGTGCTCGAAGAGCTGGCGCGGCCGGACGGGCCGTCGCTGGCATTCAGGTTCGAGCTGATGAAAAAGGCGTTCGCGCACACGGCGCAGTTCGACAAGTTGATTCTCGATACGCTGAACACGATTCGGTGCTCGAACGGCGATTTCTCGCGGGGCGCTCCGCTCGAGAACCGCAGGCAGCTGCGGTACGGCGAGAACCCGCATCAGCAGGCGATCTGGCTGTGTACGACGGACGCCGCGGCCGAGTGGAAGATCCATCAGGGCAAGGAGCTGTCGTACACGAATCTGCTCGACGTCGACGCCGCCGCCCGCATCGCGCTCGAGTTCACGGAGCCGGCGGCGGTTGTCATCAAACACACGAATCCATGCGGGACTGCGACGGGGTCGTCGATCGCCGACGCGTATGTGCGCGCGCGCGAGGCCGACCCGCTGTCCGCCTTCGGCGGGATCGTCGGGCTGAACCGGCCGGTTGACGAGGAAACGGCGCGGGCTATTGCGTCGACGTTCATCGAGGCGGTCATCGCCCCCGGAATCGACGAGGCCGCGCGCGGGATTCTCGCGGCCAAGACCAACATGCGCGTCCTGACGGCGAGCTTCGATCGCCTGCGCGACGACGAGCGATCGGCCAAGGACGGGCGATCGATTCTGGGCGGCTTCCTCGAGCAGGACAGGGATCAGGTCGTCGAGGCCCGCCTGCCCTGGCCACCGCCGCCGGGTGACGCAACCGCCGCAACGGCGGCGATTCGGGTGGTGACGAAGCGCCAGCCGACGCCGGAGGAGTGGACCGCGTTGCGGTTTGCGTGGCGCGTGTGCGCGCACGTCAAATCCAACGCGGTGATCTTCACCGCGGCCGATCGAACGCTGGCGGTGGGCGCCGGTCAGATGAGCCGTGTGGACGCGGTCAAGGTCGCGGTGACGAAGGCCGCGGGCCAGAACGTCTCGTTGAAAGGATCAGTCGCGGCGTCGGATGCGTTCTTCCCGTTCCGCGACGGCCTCGACGCGATCGCGGACGCCGGCGCGACCGCGGTCGTGCAGCCCGGCGGATCCGTGCGCGATCAGGAGGTGATTGCCGCGGCCGACGAGCGAGGGCTCGCCATGGTGTTCACAGGGCGCCGTCACTTCAGACACTGATGACGCGACGAGCGACGCTGACGGTCATCCTCGCGCTCGCCTCGATCCTCTTCTTCGTGGATCTCGGCGGCACCTCGATATGGGACGCGAACGAAGCGTTCTACGTCGAAACGCCGCGCGAGATGCTCGAGGCGCACGACCTCATCAACCCCACGTTCGACTACGAGCCGCGCTTCAACAAGCCGGTGCTCAGCTACTGGGTGGTTGCGGCTTTCTACAAGCTGTTCGGCGTCTCCGTCGCCGTGCAGCGAATCCCTATCGCCATCGGAGCGTTGATCATCGTCGCCTGCGCGTTCTTCCTCGCGCGTGCCGCCGCCGACGGGGGACTTGGGACGCGGGACGAGGGACGAGGGACGAGGGACGCGGCGTTGTGGGCCGCCGCCGGCCTCGCCGTTTCCCCCCGGCTGGTGATGTTCGCGCGCCGCATCTTCATCGACATCTGGATCACGGCGTTCATGTCGCTGACGCTGCTCTTCTTCGCGTTGAGCGAACGTCATCCGGAGAGGCGGCGGTTGTTCCTGATCCTGATGTACGTTGCCGCGGGGCTCGGGACGCTGACGAAGGGCCCCGTCGCGATCGTGCTGCCCGCCCTCGCATTCCTCCTGTATCTGATCGTCCATGGGGAACTGCGTCGCCTTCGGTCGATGATGCTGCCGCTCGGCGTCGTCATCGTCTGCGCCGTCGTGGTGCCGTGGTATCTGGCGGTGTACCACCAGCACGGCTGGCCCTACATCAAGGCATTCTTCATCGGCGAGAACATCGGGCGCTACACGTCCGGCGTCGGCCTGCAGCAGGAGCGCGGTCTTCTGTTCTATCCGCCGATTATCCTCACCGACTCGTTGCCGCTGTCGTTTTTTCTGGTCGCCGCGGCGGCGTGGTGGTGGCGCGAGAGCCGGATCCAGACGCTCCTCTGGATCTGGATTGCCGTCATCGTGCTGTTCTTCTCGTTCTCGGCGAACAAGCAGGATCTGTACATCTACCCGATCGTGCCCGCGGTCGCCGCGCTCGCCGGTGCGTTCCTCTCGCGCGTTGAGGCGGATTCCTCGGGACCGTTCGCGTGGTGGGCGGCCGTCACGGCCGGCGTCGCCGGGATCTTCCTGGCGGCGGCCGGCGCCGGCGTGCTGTACGTGTTCGAGACGGCGGGCCGGGTGTACGCGCTCAACGGCGCGATCGCCATCGGCGTCGTCGGCGTGTGCGGGGGTCTAATCGCGTTTGCGCTCGCCGTCGCGCGGAAGCCGCTGGCGTCGACGTTCACCCTGCTCATCCTGATGGTCGCGCTCGACTGGACGTTCGTGCTGCGCGTCTTGCCGGACTTCGAGCGCAACAAACCGGTCCCCGGGATCAGCGAGACGCTTCGCGCGCGCCTGCGTCCGGACGACGTCGTCGCCGTGTTTCACGAGGCGGTGCCGAGCCTCGTCTACTATCTGCGGCGGCACGTGGACATGTACATCGACCCGCGCGCGTTCGTCGAGGCGATGTCGCAGCCACGGCGCGTCTACGGCGTGCTGACGCTCAGCGATTACGACGAGCTGCGCCCGCAGATCTCGAGGCCGACGTGCATCATCGATCGGCGGCCGACCTTCGCCGGAGCTGTTGCTCATTACGAACGATTGTGGCCGACGATAGGTTCGGGGTTCCTGAAACAGTGAACCAGACCACGAACTCCGAACCGCCGAACGTGGAACCGACGCGCTACGCGACCATGGCGTATGGCGAAGGCGCGGCTGTGTACCGGCAGGCCGTGATGCTGCTCGTATCGTTGCTCGCGCATGCGCCCGCGTCGCGGGAAATCGTCGTCGCGACCGATCGTCCGGAACGGTTCGTCTGGTTCGGGACGCGCATCGAGATCGAGTATCTTCCGGCGGATCTGCTCGCGCGCTGGCGGGGAACGCCGGCGGTGTCGATGCGCGAGAAGCTCGAGGTCGCGCGGAAGCTGATGCCCGAGCGCGGCGCGCTGGTGCTGCTCGACGCCGACACGCTCGCGACGTCGGATTTGCGGCCGTTCGTCGAGCGGCTCGGCCGCGGCGCGGTGTTCATGCACGCGTGCGAGTACGAGCTGCGGCGGCGGCGCCGTCCCGGCGATCAGCCGTTCCTGCGCGCGCTGCGCGGCGCGACGTTCGCGGGCTGGCAGATGCGGGGGGACGAGCGGATGTGGAATTCCGGCGTGATCGCGGTGGGCGAACGCGACCGCGCGCTGGTGGACGAGGCGCTGCGGCTGTACGACGCGATGGTGGACGCGGGCGTGCGTCACTTCGCGCTGGAGCAGTTTGCGGCGGGAACGATCTTCGGGAGGACGGGCCGTCTCGAGGCGGCGCAGCCGTGGTTCGTGCACTACTGGGGGAACAAAGCGGGGTATGACGCCGAACTCGCGCGGCGTCTGGCCGACGCCTTTCTGCGCGGCGACTCCGTCAAGGAAGCGATCGCGGAGTATCGCGCGCACCCGATCGCGCTGCCGGCGGAAATGCGCGCGACGCGCTGGCAGAAGCTCCGCGGCTGGCTGCACCGCTGACCGTGGCAGCCACCGTTACAGCACGGCGCGCAATTCGTCGGCGGTGATCGCCGCCGGCCCAAAGCGGCTGACGGCGAGGCCCGCCGCGCGATTCGCCAGCCGTGCGGCATCCGCGAGCGACCCGCCCGCCGCCAGCCCGAGCGCGATCGCGGCGATGACGGTGTCCCCCGCGCCCGTCACGTCCGACACCTCCAGCGCCTCGGCCGGCAGATCGAACTCGCCGTCCGGCCCGAGCAGCCACATCCCGTGCTCCCCCCGCGTGATCAGCACGTTCTCGCAGCGCGCGCGGTCGCGGAAGCGCTGCGCCGCCTCCCGCGCCTCCTCCTCCGACCGGATGCGCATCAGCGTGACCGCTTCCGCCTCGTGGTGATTCGGCGTCACGAGCGTCGCCCCCGCGTACCGGTCGATGTGCGGCACCTTCGGGTCCACGAGCGACGGCACGCCGCGCGCGCGCGCCGCCTCGATCGCCGCCGCCGCGACCGCGGCCGTAATCGTGCCTTTCTGATAATCCGAAATCAGCACGACGTCGGTCCGCGCCGCCAGTTCCCTCACCTTGCGCAGCACCGCATCCTGCAGCGTGCCCCCGATCTCCCGGTCGCTCTCGTAATCGATCCGCGCGACCTGCTGGTTGCGCGTCGTGACGACCCGCAGCTTCCGCGTCGTGGACCGCTCCGCATCCGTGACGACGCCCGTCGTGCCGATCGCCATGCGCGCGAGGTCCGCGAGCAGCCGCGCCGCCGAATCGTCCGACCCCGCGACCCCGACGACGTCGGCGTGTCCGCCGAGCGCCGCAACGTTGTGCGCCACGTTCGCCGCCCCCCCGAGCCGGTACTCCTCGTGATCGAACTGCACGACCGGCACCGGCGCTTCGGGCGAAATGCGATCGACGCGCCCGATCAGGAAATGATCGAGCATCAGATCGCCGATGACGAGGACGGATCGCCCGCGGGCGCGGTCGAGCAGCCGTTGCAGGTCAGACGGCGCGGCGCACATCGGTGACGGCGGCCATGGGTTCGGCGGCGGAGACGAGGGCGGCCGCGCCGCGCTCGGCCGCATAGGGGAGCGTGACGAGCACGAGGAACAACATCAGGAACTCGGAGTCGCCGAAATTGTATTCGAACTGTCCGGCGGCCAGCATCGCGGCGATCGCCGCGAGCGCGCCCGCGGCGAGCGAGGCGGTCGCCCCCCGGCGCCGGCGGACGAAGTCGCGCACGAGCCGCACGATGAACCAGAGCCACAGCGCGAGCGCCGGCAGTCCGCGCTCCGCCGCAATCTGCAGCGGCACATTGTGCAGGTGCGGAGCGAGCTGGTTGACGGCGCGCTTGTCGCGATAGTGCGGGTACACCTGGATCACCATGTCGGGTCCGACCCCGGTGAGCGGATCGTCCTTGATGATCCGCCACCCCGAGCGGATCATCGCGAGGCGGTCCGCGTTCGAGGGATCGCTCAAGCTGAACGTCGAATAGAGGCGTTCGGTCAGGTGCGCCGGCGCGATGGCGAGGAACGCGCCGAGCGCGACCGGCAGCAGCGCGAGCAGACGGAAGTCGCGCAACAGGAACATCAGCCCGATCCCGACGCACGCGCCGACCCAGGCGCTCCGCGTCTGCGTCAGGATCAACGCGACGACGAGCGCCGGCATGACGATCGCCGTCCACGCGCGGTTGTGCCGGGAGAACAGCAGCCGCGCCACCGCCGCGCACGCGACGAGCATCAGCAGCCCCGAGTACGTCATGTAGTGGCCGCCGAGCGACCCGCCGGGCCGCAGGCCCAGCGAATCGTAGTCGAGGATGCCGTATTCGATGATGCCGATCGTCGCGCTGATCGCGCCCATCGTGACGATGACGTCGATCGCCAACAGGCTTCGTCGTCCGGGCAGCAACCGGTAGACGAGCGGGACGATGACGAGCAGGACGAGCTGCTTGCTGTCCACGAGGCTGACGCGCGGATCGACCGAGAAGACGGACGCGACGAGGGTCGCCGCGGCAAACGCGGCGAGCGGCCAGAACATGCCGGGGAAGCGGACGCGCTCGCGGTTCCGGACGATCAACGCCAGCCACAAGAGCGTCGTGACGGCGAGGAAGATGTCGGCGATGGCGATCGAGAACTGCAGCGCGGCGGCGAACGCGAGCAGCACGAGGCACGCGATCCGCTCGAGGACGTCCTCGGGCAGCAGCGGCGCCGTCAGCGCGCCGTCAGCGCCCGTTCCGCCGCGGCGATTACCGTCTCTGAACTGAGCGTCGTCAGGCATCGGAAGTCCCCCGGCGTGCACACCCGCTGGTCGCACGGGCGGCACGGCAGGGCGGTCAGCTCGACCGACTCGGTCGGCAGCCGCGGGTCGCGCCACGGCGCCGACTGGGCCGACAGCGTCGGACCATAGATTCCCACAATCGCGGTCCCCGTCGTCGCCGCGATGTGCAGCGGCCCCGTGTCGCCGCCGACGAACAGCCGGCTGCGGCCGATGAGCGCGCGCAGCTCCTGCAGATCGAATTCGCCGAGATCGATGACGCGCGTCGCGTCGCCGCCGAGCGTCGCGCGCGCCGCCGACACGATGCGCGCGGCCGCCGCGCGATCCGACGGTCCGGAGCTGACCGTCACGCGGCGCCGCGGGTCGCGGCGGGCGAGCGTCGTCACCAGTTCGACGAACGACTCCTCCGGCCATCGCCGGAAACGATTCCCCGCGCTGACGTGGACGACGACCAGCTCGTCGCCGCGTCCGACGCCCGCGCGATCGAGGCGCGCCGCCATCCGCGCGTCGGCGTCGCGATCGAGCGGCATCTCGACGGCATCTCGATCCGCCCGCGGCCCCCCCCCCGGCCAGCCGGGCATCGCCTCGACGAGATCCCACTGGTTCGCGACCGAATGGCGTGCCCTCAGCTCGCGCGGCCGTTTCACGACGCGCGTGTACATCCACTCGCGGCCGGGGATCGCGTAGCCGATGCGCTCGCGCGCGCCGCTCGCCCACGTGAGCCACGCGCTCCGCGGGCCTCCGTGGAGATCGAGCGCGACGTCGAACCGTTCGGCGCGCAACCGCCGCGCCAGCGCCAGGTCGTCGAACAGCCGTCGCGCGCCGCGCGACCGCGGCACGACGATGACCTCGTTCAGATGCGGGTTGTTGATCACCACCGGCGCCGCGTCGCGCTCGACGAGAAAGGTGAGACGCGCCCCGGGATACGCCCGCTTCAGCGCGCCGAGGAGCGGCGTCGTGAAGACGACGTCGCCGATCAGCCGCAGCCGGAGCAGGAGGATCTTCAGGGCTCGATGGTCGCTTCGTCGATCAGCATCACCGGGATGTCGTCCTTGATCGGATACACCCGGCGGCACTGCCCGCACTTCAACGCGGTGCCGTTCTTCACGAGGTCGACCTTCGTCTTGCAGTTGGGACACGCGAGGATCTCGAGCAGCTCCGGATCGATGGCCATAAGCTCCTGCCGACGCTCTCGTTTTGTCCGTGTTGATCCCTGTTCTTCCGTGGCCAGTATTCCATAAGTTGCGCCGGATAACCTGCAGCCGTCATTATAGTCAGCGACGCATGTCTGTCGCGCTGTTGTTCGTCGTTTCGCTGAGTTTTCCCGCCTCCGCCCCGAATCAGGCCGACCAGCCGACCGCGGCGTACTACTTCCTGCTGGGCAGAACGCTCGAAGGCAAAGGCAAGATCGACGACGCGATCGCCGCGCACCGCCAGGCGATCCAGCTCGATCCGAAGTCCGCCGAGCTGCACGCCGAACTGGCAGGCCTCTTCGCGCGGCAGGAGCGCGCGCCGGAGGCGTTCGACGAGGCGCGCGCGGCGCTCGACCTCGATCCGCAGAACGTCGAGGCGAATCGCATTCTGGGCACCGTGCTCGCGGCGTACGCGGACCAGCGGCGCGTGTTGAAGCCGGGCGACGATACGTCGACGTACATGCGGCGCGCGATCGGCGCGCTCGAAATCGCGCGGCGCGACGGCTCCGTCGATCTCAACACCGACCTCGCGCTCGCGCGTCTGTATCTGCAGGACCATGCCCCCGGGAAGGCCGCGCCGCTCCTCCGCCACATCCTCGACGATCAACCCGGCTTCGGCGAAGGCTATCTGCTGCTCGCGCAGGCGCAGGAGGAATCCGGTCATCCCGACGACGCGATCAATACGCTGAAAGCCGTCGTCGGCGAGGAGCCGACGTTCTATCGCGCCGTCGTCCGCCTCGCGGAGCTGTACGACGCGCACCGTCAATGGACGGAGGCGGCCGAGACGTGGTCGCAGGCGCAGAAGATCAATCCGCGCAATCCCGACCTCGTGAGCCGCCGCATCACGGCGCTCATCAACAGCGGCAAGGCGGGGGACGCGCGCGCGGAATTGCAGATCGCGCTCAAGGCGCGGCCCGACGACCCGTCGCTCTTGTATCTCCTCGCGCAGGCGGAGCGCCAGGCGGGGGACTGGGACGCCGCCGAGGCGACGGCGCGTCAGCTCCAGAAGGCGGAGCCGAACGGCATCCGCGGACTTTACGTGCTGGCGCAGATTCTCGAGACGCGCAACCGTCACCAGGAGGCCGTCGCCCTGCTCCAGCCGGAGATCGCGAAGCGCCGCGGCAACGCGGACGCGGGCTCCGGCGTCGCGCTGCTCCTCGGCACCGAGGGGCTCGCGCTGCAGGGACTGAAGAAGCATGACGAGGCCATCGCCGCGTTCAAGGAGGCGGCGGAGCTTGCGCCGGACGATCCGCTGCGGCAGGTCCTGCTGATCCAGAGCTACACCGAAGCGCGCCGGTTCAAGGACGCGATCGCGGCGGCGGCCGCGGCGCAGAAGAGATTTCCTGACGACACGAGCGTCCTGTATCAACTCGGCGCCGCGTACGATCGCGGCGGGCAGCAGGTCGAAGCCGAGAAAACGTTCCGCGATCTGCTGCGGCACGACCCGCTCGACGCCAACGCGCTGAACTATCTCGGCTACATGTTCGCGGAGCGCGGCCGTGACCTCGACGAGGCCGTCGCGCTCATTCAGCGCGCGCTGAAAATCGATCCCGCCAACCCGTCCTATCTCGACAGCCTGGGCTGGGCGTACGTGCAGCAGGGGCACCTCGATCTCGCCGATCAGCCCCTGACGGCGGCGGCGGATCGGCTGCCGAAGAACTCGGTCGTCCAGGATCATCTGGGCGACCTGCGTCAGAAGCAGCATCGGCCCGCCGACGCGATCGCGGCGTGGCAGCGCGCGCTCGCCGGCGACGGCGAGGAGATCGACCGTGGCAAGATCGAGAAGAAGATAAAAGAGGCACAGGCGCTGCTGAGGAAATGAAGGCAGGAGGCACAAGGCAGAAGGCAACCGCATCGGGATGGCTTGCGGCGTTCTGCCTTTTCCCTTTTGCCTTCTGCCTTTTTGCGTGCACGCCGAAGCCGCCTGCCCTTCCCGCTGGTGCCGCGTCGCCGTTTCCGGAATATCAACAGGCGTGGACCGAGGCGACGCGCGAGTGCGCCGGAGTCCAGACGTTGACGGCGTCGCTCGCGATGTCGGGGAAGGTCGCGAAGACAACGCTGCGCGGACGAATCGACGCCGGGTTCGCCGCGCCATCGAGCCTCAGGCTCGAAGCGGTCGCGCCGTTCGGCCGGCCGGTGTTCGTGCTGGTCGCCACCGGCGACGCCGGCACGCTGCTGCTCGAGCGCGACAACCGCGTGCTGCGCGGCGCGCGTCCGGCGGACATCGTCGAAGCGCTGGCGGGGGTGCCGCTCGGCGCCGCCGACCTCCGGGCGGTCGTGACCGGCTGCGGGCTGTGGGCCGCCGCGTCGCCGCACGAGGGGCGCCGGTACGCCGACGGATGGGCGGCGGTCGATCTCGATGACGGCACGGCATTCCTGCGGCAGGCGAACGCCCGCTGGCGGATCGCCGCCGCTTCGTCGCCCCACATGACGGTGCGATACGATCTCGATCGCGACGGGCGTCCGTCCACGATTCGCATTTTCACCGATGCGTCCACGACCGCGGCCGACCTCACGCTGCGCGTCTCACAGGTCGACATCAACGTCACCCTCACTCCGCGAACGTTCACCATCGACGTCCCGCGTGACGCAGCGCCGATCACACTCGACGAACTCAGGCGCGCCGGCCCGCTGGGACGCTGACGTGATGAAGCGAGCGAAGCGCTTGACCGTTCGCGCCCATGCCAAGGTCAATCTGGATCTGCGCGTGCTCGGCGTCCGCGAGGACGGGTATCACGAGCTGCTGACCGTGTTCCAGACGATCGAGCTGCACGACACGCTCGTGTGCGCGGAGCAGACGGGACGCTTCCGGATCACGTCGCGCGCGGCGGACGTCCCGCTCGACGCCGACAATCTGATCTGGAAGGCCGCGTCCGCGTTGTGGAAAGCGCTCGGGCGCGCCGGCGACGTCCGCGACACCGCCGTCACGCTGCAGAAGAAGATCCCGGTCCAGGCCGGCCTCGGCGGCGGAAGCGCCGACGCCGCGGCGGCGCTTCACGCGCTCGCGCGGCTCTGGGGCGGCGTGCCGCTCACGCTGCTGCGCGAAGTCGGCGCGACGATCGGCGCCGACGTCCCCTTCTTCCTCTCGGGCGGCACCGCGCTCGGGCTCGGGCGCGGCGAGGAGGTCTATCCGCTCGTCGATCTGCCGCCGCACTGGATCGTGATCGTGCGGCCGCCCTTCGGCGTCTCCACCGCGGAAGCGTACGCGTGGTACGACGAAGATCGCGCGGCAGGGCTGCGCGAAGTGCGGGAGCTTCAGCTGCTGCCGGTGCCCTGGCCCAGCCGCGCGGCGCAGATGATCAACGACCTCGAGCCACCCGTCGTGCGGCGTCATCCCGAGATTGCGACGCTGAAGACGCAGTTGCGCGAGGCGGGCGCGGTCGCGGCGGCGATGTCGGGGAGCGGCTCTGCCGTGTTCGGTTTGTTCCGCGCGCGCCGCGCCGCCGAGGCGCTCGTGCGGCCGCTGTCCCGCAAGGGGTGCCGCGCGCTGCTCACGCGCACGCTGGCGCGCGCCCAGCACGAGCGCCGCGCGCGTCCCTTTGGCCGCCGTTGAGCTGACGTGGTGACGCGGCCGGTTTGCGCGAACTGCCCGGATCCGCTAGACTTAACCTTTTGCCGACGTGCCGGCGGGCCATGCCCTTGTGATCCATCTCCAGCAACGGCGCGGGTTCTGTCATCCTTAACGAGCGGTCCGGTGGTGGGGCGTGGCCAAGCGGTAAGGCGCGGGACTTTGGATCCCGTATTCGGAGGTTCGAATCCTCCCGCCCCAACCAGCATTGGGGTGTCGGTACGCTACTAGAATCGCTGCCGATGAGTCGCGGACAGCTCAAGCTTTTTTCGGGCAGCGCGCACCGCGCGCTCACGGAGGAAATCGCGGAGTTCCTGCAGGTGCCCGTCGGGCACTCGCGGCTCCAGCGGTTCCCCGACACGGAGGTCTCGTTCCAGATCGACGAGAACATCCGCGGCACGGACGTGTTCGTGATCCAGCCGACGTGCGCGGACGTCGATCGCAACCTGGTCGAGCTGTGCGTGATGATCGACGCGTTCAAGCGGTCGTCCGCCTCGCGCATCACGGCGGTGATTCCCTATTACGGCTACGCGCGCCAGGACCGCAAGGACAAGCCGCGCGTGCCGATTTCGGCGAAGCTGGTCGCGAACCTGCTGAGCGCCGCCGGCACGAACCGCGTGCTGACGATGGATCTGCACAAGGCGCAGATCCAGGGGTTCTTCGACATCCCGGTCGATCATCTGTTCGCGGCGCCGGTGATCATCGACTACCTGTCGAGGCTCGCGACGACGCTCGACCGCGGGTCGTCGAACATGACGATTGTGTCCCCCGACGCGGGGGGCGCCGAGCGCGCGCGGGCGTACGCGAAGCGGCTCGACGCGGAGCTGGCGATCATCGACAAACGCCGCACCGACGACGGCACGGCGGAGGTCATGAACGTCATCGGCGACGTGAACGGCCGCGTGTGTATCCTGCAGGACGACATCATCGACACTGCGGGAACGATCGTGAAGGCGGCGGGCGCGCTCAAGGAGAGCGGCGCCGAACGCGTGCTCGCGTGCGCGGTGCACGGCGTGTTGAGCGGCCCCGCGATCGAACGGCTCGAGGCGGCGCCGATCGATCAGGTCGTGATCACCAACACGATCCCGCTCAACAGCGAGCGGGCGAAGTGCTGCCGGAAGATCAAGCAGCTCTCGGTCGCGCGTCTGCTGGGACAGGCGATCCGGAGCATTCACGAGGAAACGTCGGTTTCGTCCTTGTTCGTATAGCTGGAAGCCGGAAGCTGATATATGGAAGCCACACTGCAAGCGGGCGGCTGCGTGCCGCGGGCCGGATCCCGGCCGTCCTCTACGGCACGCACAAGGGGAAGGCCACCGAGATCGCGGTCGATCCGAAGGCGCTCCTGCGCATCCTGCACTCCGACTCCGGGGTCAACACGCTCATCGGGCTGAGCGTCGACGGATCGGCGACGCGCGTGCTCGTCAAGGAGTACCAGCTCGACCCGATCGATCACAAGCTGCTCCACGCGGACTTCTATCAGGTCGCGATGGACAAGGCGATCACCGTCACCGTGCCGATCGTGCTCAAAGGTGAACCGAAGGGCGCCAAGCAGCAGGGCGGGATCGTCGACTTCGTCAATCGTGAGATCGAGATCGAGTGTCTGCCCGGCGACATCCCCGAGCACGTCGACGTGGACATCAGCGAGCTGATGCTGCACCAGGGCGTGCGCGTGCGCGACCTCGTCCAGGGCGTGAAGTGGACGGCGATCAGCGACCCCGACATGATGATCGTGCACGTCGTGACGCTGAAGGCGGAGGAGGAGCCGAAGCCGGCCGAGGCCGCCGCCGCCGCGCCGGCCGCGCCCGCCGAGCCCGAGGTGATCAAGAAGGGCAAGACGGAGAAAGAAGAAGAATAATTGGTGGATTGGTGAAGTGGTGATCACCAACTCACCAATGAAGCTCGTTGTCGGCTTGGGCAATCCGGGCAGGAAGTACGAAGGGACGCGGCACAACGCGGGATTCGCGGTCATCGACGCGCTGGCCGCGCGTCACCACGTCGACTGGGAGGCGGCGCCGCGCGGGATCGAGGCGCTCGTCGCGCGCTGGCGGACCGCCGACGTCGTCTTCGCCAAGCCGCTGACGTTCATGAACAGCAGCGGCCCGGCGGTCGCCGCGCTGCTGCAGTTCTACAAGGTCGACCCGGCGGAGCTGCTCGTCGTCGTCGACGAAGTGAACCTCGAGCTGGGGCGGCTGCGCACGCGCGCGAGCGGATCGGCCGGCGGCCACAACGGCCTGAAGTCGGTCGTCGCGGCGCTCGGGGGCGACGGGTTCGCGCGGATGCGCGTCGGCGTCGGGCGCGGCGACGCGAGGCGCGACCTCGCGGATCACGTGCTGGCGAGATTCGAGACGTCGGAGCGCGCGGTCGTCGACGAAACGATCGGGCGCGCCGCCGACGCGGTGGAGCTGTTCATCAACGAGGGCATCGTCCCCATGATGAACCGGTACAACAGGAAAGACGACAGCGGGATCGACCCGACAGAATCGTCTCCTTGAGAAAATGGGCCATTTGGCCGGATTTCTCCAAAGTCCAGAAGGAGAGCCATGAGTCAGACCAGACAGTACGAGCTCGTCTACATCGTCGGCGCGGAGACCGGCGAGCAGGAGATCGCCGACCTGCACACGCAGGTCGAGCAGATCGTGCAGCGCTTCAACGGCACCCTCGACAAGACCGAGAACTGGGGGCGCCGGAAGCTGGCGTACGAAATCAGTCACCATCGCGAAGGCACCTACGTCGTCGAGACGATTTCCGGCTCGGGCGAGCTGATGAAGGAAATCGACCGGCGGCTGCGCGTGACCGACACGGTCATCCGGCACCTCATCGTGCGGATCGACGAGGATCTGCGCGTCGCGGGGCGGCGGCGCGAGGACCGGCGGTCGTCGCAGGCGCGGCGCCGCGTGGCGCGCGGGTTGCCGCCCGAGCCGGCGGCCGGCGAGCGGCGCGACCACGGCGATCTGGAAGAAGAGGATCGGGGCGAAGGGGTCGAGGTGCAGCGATGAGCGAAGAACGAGGATCGCGGGGACGCGGGGGCAAGTCGGCCGACAAGGGCAAGGGAGAGCAGCCGCGCCGCGGCGGGTTCTTCCGGCGCCGCCGGGTGTGCAAGTTCTGCGTCGACAAGATCGATTACATCAACTACAAGGACGTGCGGCTGCTGATGCCGTTCATCCCGGAGCGCGGCAAGATTCAGCCGCGGCGGATTTCGGGGACCTGCGCGGCGCACCAGCGGAAGCTGCAGACCGCGATCGCCCGCGCGCGGCAGCTGGCGCTGATTCCGTATGTGACCGATTGAAGAGTGGAAGACTAGATGCGCCGACGGCCCCGACACGAAGACACGAAGGTACGAAGGATACGAAGAAAACACATTTGGCTTCGTGTGCTTCGTTGGCTTCGTGATCTTCGTGATGAGACCGTGGTCCCGTGACAGGAAAATCATCATGGAAGTGATTCTTCGAGAACATGTCGAAAAGCTCGGCAAACGCGGCGACGTCGTCAGGGTCGCCGAGGGCTACGCGCGCAACTACCTGCTGCCGCGGAAGCTGGCGCTTGCCGCGAGCGCAAGGTCGCCGAGGTGCGCGAGGCCGAAGAGAAGTCGCAGGCCGACGCGATCGCGCAGCGGCTGAACGCGCTCGAGATCGAGATCGGGCGCCGCGTGGGGGAGCACGAGACGCTGTACGGTTCGGTCACCTCCGCCGACATCGCGCACGCGGTGCAGGCGAAAGGGTTCGACGTGGACAAGCGCAAGATCGTGCTCGCGGAACCGCTCAAGGCGCTGGGCGAAACGATGGTCACCGTGAAAATTCACCGCGACGTGACCGCGCAGGTCAAGGTCAAGGTCGTCCCGCAGACGTAAAGGCCGTCGTGTCCCAGAACGAGCGCTGAATTTCACCACAGAGCCAACAGAGAACACAGAGGCCGACTCAGTTTTCTGTGACCTCTGTTTCCTCTGTGGTGATCACCCACGCTGCATTTTCGGGCATTCGACAGTACACCTCCCCGGTCGTAGAATCTCTCCACCCAATTCACCAATTCACGAACTGACTGATTCTTCGTGCCCGACGTCGCTGTCTCCGACCGTACGCTGCCGCATTCGCTCGACGCGGAGAAGTCCGTGCTCGGCGCGATCCTGATCCACAACGAGGCGTTCAACCACGCCGCGGAGCTGATCGACTCGCGGGATTTCTTCCGCGACGCGCACCGCCGCATCTTCGAGAAGATGATCGTGCTCAGCGAGCGCGGCGACGCGATCGATCTGATCACGCTGAAGGACGAACTGGCGCGGTCGGGCGAGCTGGACGAAGTCGGCGGGCCCGCCTACATCGCGTCGCTCGCCGACGGCGTGCCGCGCTCCGCCAACATCGAGCACTACGCGCGCATCGTCAAGGAGAAGTCCACCCTCCGGAACCTGATTTACTCCGCCAACAAGATCCTGACGACGGCGTACGAGGCGGAGCAGGACGCGGACCTGATCCTGGACGAGGCGGAGAAATCCATCTTCGAGATCGCGGAGGACCGGATCCGCGAGGGGTTCGTGCCGCTGCGCGACCTCGTGCAGGGCAGCTTCGCCACGATCGAGAAGCTCCAGCAGCACAAGGGGCTGGTCACGGGCGTGCCGACGGGGTTCGCCGATCTCGACGAGATGACCTCTGGGCTCCAGCGGTCGGACCTCATCCTCATCGCCGCGCGGCCGTCCATGGGAAAGACCAGCCTCGTGCTCAACATCGCGCAGCACGTCGGCGCGCAGACGGATATGACCGTCGGCTTCTTCAGCCTGGAGATGGCGAAGGAACAGCTCTTCATGCGGCTGCTGACGTCGGAGGCGCGGATCGACGCGCACCGGTTCCGCAGCGGCCACCTGAGCGAGAAGGATTACGGCCGCCTGTCCCACGCCCTCGGCACGCTCGCCGAGTCGCGCGTGTTCATCGACGACACGGCGTCGATCGGCGTGCTGGAAATGCGCGCAAAGGCGCGGCGGCTCAAGGCGGAGCACGGCCTGCACCTGCTGATCGTGGATTACATCCAGTTGATGCAGGGGCGCGGCCGGTTCGAGAACCGGCAGGCGGAGCTGGCCTCGATCTCGCGCTCGCTCAAGGGGCTCGCCAAGGAGCTGCACGTGCCGATCGTCGCGCTCTCGCAGCTCTCACGCGCGCCCGAGACACGATCGGACCACCGGCCGCAGCTCTCCGATCTTCGCGAGTCGGGCGCTCTCGAGCAGGACGCCGACGTCGTCCTCTTCATCTTCCGCGAGGAGCAGTACCGCGACGACAACGGCCAGCCGAACCAGGCGGCCGAAGGGATCGCGGAGATCATCATCGGCAAGCAACGCAACGGCCCCACCGGTGTCGTCAAGCTCGCGTTCATCAAAGAGCACACGCGGTTCGAGAACCTCGCCCACGGCGCTGTCCAGTGATCCGGCCGACCGTCGCGCGCGTCGACCTTCAGGCCATCGAGTCGAATCTGCGCGCGATCGCCGCATTTCTTCTCGGTCCCCGGTCTCCGGTCGCCCCGCCTCCGCCGCCTGGCGGCGACGGCGAGGCCTCGCCAGAGCCCGCGCCGCATTCAACGCGGGCGGCGGCGGGTCCTCGAATCATCGGTGTCGTCAAGGCGAACGCCTACGGCCACGGCGCTCGGGAAGTCGGCCTCGCGCTCGAGCGCGCGGGGGCGGCCGTGCTCGCGTGCGCGGATATCGAGGAGGGGATCGCGCTGCGCGACGCCGGCGTCCGCGCCCCGATTCTGGTGTTCGGCGCGCTCGGCATCAGCGACCTCGACGGCCTCTTCACGCACACGCTGACGCCGACGATTTCCACGCCGTCCGCGGCGGCCGCGTTGCAGCAGGCCGCGGCACGCCACGCCACGGTGCTCCGCTGTCATCTCAAGATCGACACGGGCATGAACCGCCTCGGCTTCCGGCACGACAACCTCGCGCGGACGATTCCCGAAGTCGCGTCCAGCCGCAACCTCGCGATCGACGCCGTCTACACGCACTTCGCGACCGCCGACGATCCCGACGGCGACATGTTCGCGGTCCAGCGCGAGCGCTTCGAGCGCGCGTGCGCGGAGGTCAGCGCGCTCGGGATTCGACCGGCGTCGCGTCACGCCGCGAACAGCGCCGCCCTCCTGCGCGACGAGCGGGTCTGGTACGACTTCGTCCGCCCCGGACTGCTCCTCTACGGCATCGTCCCGCCGCCGCTCGCCTCGACGCTGCGGCTGCGACCCGCCCTGTCACTCCACAGCCGTATCGTCCATGTGAAAGGGATGCGGCCCGGCGAGGGCACGGGCTACGGGCTCAAGACCGTCGTCGATCGTCCGGCGACGATCGCCGTCGTGCCCGCGGGGTACGCCGACGGCCTCGATCGCCGGCTCGCGGGCGCCGGCGCGATGCTGGTTCGCGGCCGCCGCGCCCCCATCGTCGGATCGGTGTGCATGGACATGACGACGATCGACGTCACCGGGATGGATGTGTACCCGGGCGACGAGGTGGTGATTGTCGGCGAGCAGGACGGCGCGTCGATCGGCATGCGCGAGATGTCCGCCGCGATCGGCACGATCCCGTACGAGCTGCTTTGCCGCGTCGGCACGAGGATTGAAAGGCTCTACGATTGAAGATTGGCGATTGGCGATTGGCGATTCACGAATTGACGATTACAGGATTGCCGATTCACGGATTGACGAATACCGATTGCCGATTCACGAATTGACGATTACGGGATTGCCGGTTTACGGATTCACGAATACAGATTGCCGATTCACGAATTGACGATTACAGGATTGCCGGTTTACGGATTGACGAATTGAGGATTGCCGATTGACGGATTGCCGAGTGCGGATTGGCGGTTGCCAATCGTCAACACGCCAATCGTCAACACGCCAATCGTCAATGCCCCAATCGTCAATATGCCAATCGTCAATACGCCAATCGTCAATGCCCGAATCGTCAATGCCCGAATCGTCAATGACCCAATCGTCAATGACCCCAATCGTCAATTGCCCAATCGTCGATCCGTCAATCGTTAATCGCCAATCGTCGATCCGTCAATCGTTAATCGCTAATCGACAATTCGTGAATCTTCAGTCTCCAATCGCCAATCGCCAATGAAAGCGAAGATTGTCTACGTGTGCCAGGAATGCGGCGCGCAGGCGCCGAAATGGCTCGGACGCTGCGCGGACTGCGGCGCGTGGAACTCCCTCGTCGAGGAACGCCCGGTGCCCGTGGGGGCCGGGGCGGGCGCGGCGGCGGGAGCCGCGGCGGAGCGGTACGCACTGGCTGCCACATCGGGGCCGCGGCTGTACGCGGAAATTGACACTGTCGTCGCCGAGCGGCTGTCCACCGGCATCGGCGAGTTCGATCGCGTGCTCGGCGGCGGGGTCGTGCCCGGATCGCTGGTGTTGATCGGCGGCGAGCCCGGCATCGGGAAGTCGACGCTGCTCCTGCAGGCGGCCGCGCACTTCGCGCACGCGATCGGCCCGGTGCTCTACAGCTCCGGCGAGGAATCCGAGCACCAGATCAAATCGCGCGGCCAGCGGCTCGGCGTCGCCGCCGCTCCTCTTTATCTGCTCGCCGAAACGTGCCTCGAGCGGATCCTCGAGGAGATCGCGCGGCTGCGCCCCAGGTTCGTGATCGTGGACTCCGTGCAGACGGTGTTCTCGCTCAAGTTCCAGTCGGCGCCCGGCAGCGTCGGTCAGGTGCGCGAGGCCGCGACGCAGCTGCTCTTCGCGGCGAAGGGGCAGAACATCCCGACCTTCCTCGTCGGCCACGTCACGAAGGACGGCAGCCTCGCGGGTCCGAAAGTCCTCGAGCACATCGTGGACACGGTCCTCTATTTCGAAGGCGAGAAGCACCACTCGCACCGCGTCGTCCGCGCGGTCAAGAACCGGTTCGGCGCGATCAGCGAGCTGGGCGTCTTCGAGATGACGGGACAGGGGCTGCGCGCGGTGCCGAATCCGTCGCAGCTCTTTCTCGCCGAGCGTCCCGCGAACGCGCCTGGCTCCGCGGTGCTCTGCTGCGTCGAGGGATCGCGGCCGCTGCTCGTCGAGGTGCAGGCGCTCGTGAGCACGAGCAGCTACGGCAACGCGCGCCGGATGGCGAGCGGGCTCGATCAGAATCGGCTGTCGCTGCTGCTCGCCGTCCTCGAGAAGCGCGCGGGGCTGAACCTGATGGCGGAGGACGTGTTCGTCAACGTCGCCGGCGGCATGTCGATCGAGGAGCCCGCCGCGGACCTTGCGGTCGTCGCCGCCGTCGCGTCGAGCGTCCGCAACCGCCCGATCAAGCCGGGGACCGCCGTCTTCGGCGAGGTCGGGCTCGCCGGCGAGGTGCGCGGGACGACGCAGGCGTCGCTGAGGGTGAAAGAGGCGGGGCAGCTCGGGTTCACGCGCGTCGTGATGCCCGAGGCCAACATCGTCCCCGGCGAGGCGCCCGACGGGTGCGAGCTGGTCGGCGTCAGGAGTGTGACTGAGGCCTTGGATCAAATGATGGAGTGGTGAGAGCGTTGTCCCGCCTGGCACGTGCCCGTCGCGCGGTGGGCAATGAGTTTGGAGCGGTCGTCGCCGGTGGGTGATCATGCGTGCGAACGCGCGCGACGGCTATACTGAATAGTTAAGGTCAGACAGCGAAAAAGGTCGGTGCTAATGTCAAGACGAGTCACGGAACTCGTAGAACAGATCGATCGAATGCTCGCACGCGGGGCGAATGTCGACGCGTTTGTCGAATTGATTCACCGATTGGTTTCGGTGGCACCGTCCTCGATCGGCTCGCGGTGTGAGCCCGGCGTTCGACTCTTTCGCGCAACAAAGCATCATCGTGCCGTGCCTCGGCACACAGCGGAATTGTGGCACCCGCCCGCCGAGAAGACGCCTCTGGGTTGACTTGCGGCGATCG
>QHWR01000212.1 GCA_003223835.1 Acidobacteriota bacterium
CGAATCGAGGTTGGCGACCAGGATTTGCAGCGGCGCCTCGGCGTTCCCGCGCGGCGGCGGAACGTGGTTGACGATCGAGTCGAACAGCGGCCGGAGGTCGCGCCCGGGCTCGTCGAGGCTCAGGCTCGACGTGCCGGCGCGCGCGCTCGTGTAAAGCACCGGGAAACCGAGTTGTTCCTCCGTCGCGTCCAGATCGATGAACAGATCGTAAATCTCGTTCAACACTTCCTGGACGCGCGCGTCCGGCCGGTCGATCTTGTTGACGACGACGATCGGGGGCAGCCGCCGCTCGAGCGCCTTCCGGAGGACGAACCGCGTCTGCGGCAGCGGACCCTCGGACGCGTCCACGAGCAGCATGACGCCGTCCACCATCGCCAGCGTCCGCTCCACCTCGCCGCCGAAATCGGCGTGGCCGGGCGTGTCCACGATATTAATGAGGACGTCCTGATAGTGGACGGCGGTGTTCTTGGCGAGAATCGTAATCCCGCGCTCGCGCTCGAGGTCGGTATTGTCCATCGCCCGCTCGACGAGGCGTTCGTTGGCGCGGAAGATGCCGCTCTGACGCAGCATGCCGTCCACGAGGGTGGTTTTCCCGTGATCGACGTGCGCGATGATCGCGACGTTGCGCCGGAGCGCGTTGGCGACGCTAGACGGGGCGGGCGACGACGAAGGCATCCTCTCAGTATAGCGGGATCAACCGAAAACCTGCCGGATCCGTCATATTGTTGACAGTGAACGGCGGCCTGCGGTCCTCGACCGATCCGGATCTCGTGGCGCGAGCGGCCGCCGGGGATCCGTCGGCATTTCAGGCGCTCGTGGAGCGCCATCGGGCCATGGTGTATCGGGTCGCTTACCAGTTCGCCGGCAATCATCACGACGCCGAGGACATCGCGCAGGACGTCTTTCTCAAGGTCTACCGATCGCTCGACCGGTTCCGGCAGGACGCCCAGCTCACCTCCTGGCTCTACCGCATCGTCATGAACGCCTGCATCGATTACCGCCGGCGGCACGCGCCGGCCGGTTGGGCGCCGTTCACCGAAGAAGCGGAGACGCGCATGTTGAACGCCCCTGAAGACGGGCCCGGACCGGAAGACGCGGCGTACGGTGGAGAATTGGGCGAAGTGCTGAGCGCGGAGGTCTCGCGGCTGCCCGCGGGGCAGCGGCTGGTGTTCACGATGCGGCATCATGAAGGGTTGAAGTTGTGCGAGATCGCCGACGCGCTCGGCCTCGCCGAGGGCACGGTCAAGCGGCAGCTCCACGCGGCGGTGCACCGCCTCCGCGCGGCGCTGACGATCGCGAAGGTGACGACGGGGGGGCGGGCGTGACGGGTTGCGAGTTCGGTGAGTCGCCTGATATCGAGTTGTATTTCTACGGCGAGCTGGACGCCGCGTCGCGCGCGTCGGTGGAAGCGCACGTGCGTCACTGCGCGGAGTGTGCGCGCCGTCTCGACGACCTCGAGACCATTCGTCGCGCGCTGGCGTCGCGGCCGCGGGTGGACGCGCCCCCTGCCGGCGACTGGTCGGGATTCATGTCGCGGCTGACCTTCCGCCTGAAGGCGGAAGCCACAAGTGCCTCTTCCACAAGTGCCTCTTCGTGGCTTCCGCCTTCAGGCGGAAGGAAGACATCGCTGCACCGCGCTGCGCCGTGGCTCGCCCTCGCGGCGACGCTCGTGCTCGTGACGATCGCGGCCGTCCTGACGCTGCGGTCCCGGACGATCCCGGGCGCCACGCAGCCGCCGGCGGCGACCGAGCCGGCGCAACCGTCCGCGGCGGGCGGCGATCCGCTTCTCGCGTTGAGCGGGCAGCACCTGGAGCGATCGAAGCTGGTGGTGCTCGGGCTCGCCACGCGCGACCCGGTGCACACCTCGTCAGCCGATTGGGAGTACGAGCGCCAGCTTGCGGGATCCCTGCTCTCCGACACGCGGCTGTATCGCCGCGCGGCGGAGCAGCGCGGTCTGAACGACGTCGCGCGCGTGATGGGCGATCTCGAGACGGTGCTGCTCGAAACGTCGCTCGGCGATCACACGGATCCGGAATCGCTCGAGCGCGTGCAGCAGCTGATTCGCAAGCGCGACCTCGTGGTGAAGATGCAGGTCATTGGCGGTTCAGGAATCTGAGGCTCTATGAATCTTCGTGCCCTTCGTGCCTTCGTGATCTTCATGCTGACGGCCGTCGGCTTCGTCTCGCTCGATCTCCCCGGAGCCTTCGCGTCCCCTGCGCCTGATTCGAAGCGCATGGCGCGCGCGAAAGATCTCATCGCCGACGAACAGTGGACCCACGCGGTCGAGGAGCTGCGGGCGGCGGTCGCCGATCCGAAGGAACCGAATCGCGACGAGGCGATGTTCTGGCTCGCGCACAGCGAGTATCAGGCGGGCGACGCCGGCGCCGCGCTCCAGACGATCGCGCGTCTCGAGCGCGAGGCGCCGTCGAGCCGCTGGGTGCGTCCGGCGCGTTCGCTTCGCATCGAAATCGCGCAGCGGCTGCGCCGGGACGACGTGTTGTGGCTGACGGCGGCGCCGCCGCCGCCGCCCCCCGCGCCGCCGCGCGTGCCGGTGGCGGCAACCCCGGCGCCGCCCGCGCCCGGTCCGGTGCCGGTGCCGCCGACGTCGCCGGCGGGGTACGTGCCGAGGCCGCCCGTCGCGCCGGCCGCGGCTGCGCCGCCGATGCCGCCCGCGCCGCCGGCCGCGTGGATGCCGGAGCCGTTCGCGCCCGACATGGATCTGCGCATCGAGGCCCTCAGCAGCCTGATGCCGCAGCACCCGGACCGCGTGATCCCGCTGCTCAAGGCGATTGCGCTCGAGGCGGACAATCCCGAGGCGCGCCGCGCCGTGTTCGTGCTCGCGCAGTGCGCGCGCCCCGAGGCGCGCTTGACCGTCGTCGAGCTCGCGCGGCAGGCGGCCGAGCCCGTGCGCGTCGCGGCGATTCGCGAGATCGGGCGGTTCAAGGGACCCGACGTCTCGAAAACCCTGTTTCAGGTCTACTCGAACGCGACGCCGCGGGTGAAGCGGGAAGTGGTCACGTCGCTCGGCGACCGCGCCGATACGATGACGCTCTTCCAGATTGCCAAGGTCGAACGCGATCCGCAGGTGCGCAACACCGCGATCGTCACGCTGGGGCGCGCGGGCGGACGCGATCAGCTTCGGACGCTCTACACCGTCAGCGGCGCGGACGCGCGCGGCGTGGTGCTCGTCGCCCTTTTCAACGCGCGCGACGAAGACGAACTGATCCAGATCGCCGAGCGCGAGAAAGACCCGGCGTTGCGACGCGAGGCGCTGTTCCGCCTGCGGCTGCTCGGCACCGAGAAGGCGCGCCGATACCTCGCGGCCCATCGGCAATAGGCCACGGACCGCACGGATCAAGACATTGCCTTGGCCACGGATTTCACGGAGTCACACGGACGGATCGTTCTGCCCCAGAATCCACCCTTCTACGTCGCGGCAGATTGCATTCTTCGGCGCTCCTTCCGCGCGCCGCGCTGCAACGACATCCACCATACCGAGGACGCCGATGAGCGCATCGAAACGGTCTTCTCCATCCCCTGAAGAACCGAATCCGTCGTATATCGCGGATGCCAATGCATCGGTCCAAGTGATCAACCTGTCGCTCGACCAAGAGAGTAGGCGGGTTGCTTTCGTGCGCCGGTCTCCTTGTTTCCGCTTGCTCCAGCGGAGCCCGGCAGCCAGGCCGAGCTGAACGGAACATTCGGCCGGATACGTCTCAGCGATCACGCACGCGTGCTGTCCGATGAGGGAGCGCAACTCGCCATCGAACGGCCACAACGCAACATCCACGTCTCCAGCGCGTAAGGCGGGTGCGAGCATGTCGCGCCATCCAACGATTGCTGCGCGGCCGACCTGGTTTGGACCCAACGTCCAGAAAAGTGAGCACGCAGCGCCGCGTGCTTCGTGCGGGCGATCACACTGGCGAAGCAAATCGTCCACGCTGTCGAGGCCGAGCGCGTTCAGCAGGTGAGTCTTCTGGCTGCCCTTTCTCGACGAACCCGGATAAAACGGTCTTTCCAAAGCGATTTCCGTGGGCGTCCTGGCAGGGTCGTAGAACGATCGCCACCTGCCGGCGCCAAACTCGAGGAGCGCTGTGCGGAAGCTCTGAATACCGGCTCGCGCCGCGTATCGTTCTGGAATGCCGATCGGGAAATCGAAGCCCAGGACTGCGCTTCGCCCGTGCGCGCGGTGCATCACGCGACGGAGGAGGGTTCGAACGTCGTCGACAGGCGCGGGGCTTTCGACGCGGTACGCGTCAGCCTCGAGCGTCGCCGTGCAAATCCATCGTTTCTTCGGATCCGCGCTCCAGTCGGCGTGACCGATGACTGAAGGCAGCATCGTCTTGCACACATCATAAACGATGCCTTCCGTGGGATCTGTGTAGTCCGTGGCCAATGATCCGTGGGATCCGTCGCCCCGAAACGTCCATTTGATTCGTGACGGCTAAGGCGACACTGTGTGAAAGCGACTTACGCGCCTGGAAACTCCGGCGGGGTGGAATTTCCGCCGCCGTGCTGATTCTTGTAGACAACGAGGCCGACAGTCCTTGGCCTCTGGTTGGCAAGCGTGCCGGATGGCCATGTCTCAGCCCGTCGATCCGGCGCCCGGACGCCGGCAGATCCTCGCAGCGTTCGTCACGGCCGTGACCGCCGGCATCGGCGCGTCGCTGGCGGCGATTCTGGGCGCGTTCGCGCTCAAGCCGTCGCGGGCCGCGGCGAGCGAATGCTGGGTCCACGCCGGGACCCTCGATGACCTCACCGCCAACGTGCCGGTGCCGCACGTCGTCAGCGTGCCGCGCGTGGACGGCTGGTATCGCGAGCGCGCGCGCCAGATGGTGTTCCTCGTGTGGGACGGCAATCAGCAGGTGACGGCGCTCTCCGCGACGTGCTCGCATCTCGGCTGCCAGGTCGCGTGGAACGGGGAGACGAAGCAGTTCAAGTGTCCCTGTCACGGCGGCGTGTACGACGTCAGCGGACGCGTCGTGTCGGGTCCGCCGCCTCGTCCGCTCGAGAGCGTGGCGGCGCAGGTGCGCGGCGGCAACGTCCTGGTGAAGCTGTGAGGCGCCTCTTCGACTGGCTCGACGCGCGGGTCGGATTCCGCGGCGGGCGGAGCGTCATGCTCGACGAACCGCTGCCGCCGGGTACCGGGTGGTTCTTCACGCTCGGCAGCGTCCTCCTCGCGCTCCTCGCGATTCAGATCCTGACCGGCGCGTTTCTCACGCTCTACTACGCCGCGACGCCGGATCACGCCTACGACAGCGTCCGCTTCATCGCCGAGCAGGTGACGGCCGGACGCCTCGTCCGCGGCCTCCATCATTACGGCGCGAGCTTTCTCATCGTCGTGCTCGCGCTGCACCTGCTGCGCGTCGTGCTGTTCGGCTCGTACCGGCCGCCGCGCGAGGTGACGTGGTTGTCCGGCATCGCGCTCCTGCTGCTCGTCCTCGGGTTCGCGCTGACGGGATATCTGCTGCCGTGGGATCAGCGTGCGTACTGGGCGACGGTCGTCTCAATCAATATTGGACGGCTCGCGCCGGCGGGAGGGGAGTTCGTCGCCTCGGTGCTGCGCGGCGGCGCGACGGTCGGGGCGCTGACGCTGACGCGGTGGTACGCGCTGCACGTCGTCTTCCTGCCCGCGCTCCTCGTGCTGCTCGTCGTGCTGCACCTGCTTCTCATGCGCCGGCAGGGCATCTCTGGTCCGGTCCGCACTCGGCCGGGCGATCCGTATCCGTTCTTCCCTCGGCAGGCGGCGCGCGACACGGCGGTCATCCTGCTCGTCACGGTCGCGCTCGGCGCGTTCGCGTGGCACGGCGCGCCCGCGCTCGAGGCTCCCGCCGATCCGACCGATGCGACGTACATTCCGCGTCCCGAGTGGTACTTCCTCGGCCTGTTCCAGTTGCTGAAATACTTTCCGGCACGCGCGGAGGTGTTCGGCGCCGTCACTCTGCCGACGATCGGGCTCCTGTTGCTCGCCGCGCTGCCGTGGATCGATCGCGGCCGCTCGCGCGCCCCGAAGGATCGTCCGATCGTCATGGCCGCGATCGTCGTCGGCGCGCTCGCCGTCGTCAGCCTGACGGCGCTGGGGTGGCGCGATCGGCCCGGGAGCGGCAGCCCGACGGCGTGGCCCGTGCGCGCCATCGGCGGGCGTCAGGTCGTGCTGCGCGCGAACTGCACCAAGTGTCATGCCGAGGGAGACGTCGCGGACCCGCTCGAGGCGACCGCGATTACGCGGTCGGCGGAATGGATCGGCGGGCACGTCTCCGATCCGGAAATGATCGCGCCGGGACTCCGCGAGCCGCCAACGCTCAGGAGCGACCGCGAGATCGCCGCGATGGTGTCGTACGTGCGCCAACTTGCAAGGGGCCCGTATCCCGGCTTTCCACCGCAGGCGGAGCAGACGGCGGGAATCATCGCGCGCTATTGCATCGGCTGCCACAAATTCGACGGCGACGGCGGGACCGACGGGCCGGACCTCACGCACGCAGGCCGCAAGCACGACGCCGACTGGTTCCGGCGGTGGATCACGTCGCCGAAGAACGTCGATCCGAAAGCGGAGATGCCCGCGTTCGGCAAGCGGGTCGCGCCCGCCGACATCGACGCGCTCGCGCAGTACCTGGTCGCGCGGAGATAAAAGACCTCCCAGCGGTCGCGGAGGGATTTTCCACCACAGAGATCACAGAGATTCTCAGGTAACGTTCTCTGTTCGCTTGGTTATCTCTATGATGGCGTAAATGAGGTTTCTCTCCGGCCCTGGGACTTCGCCCATGCCGCCGGCGCCAAGCGCGGCGAGAATTTCGTAGGCGCCCAGCCGCGTCCCGGGGGAAACAGCCATCAGTTGGTAAGCACTGATTGTAGCGGGTCGGGATTCGCTCCGAACGCCGATCACCAGAGACTTCTTCAGCCAGGCCCCCGGTGCGTTTGGAAGGGGGTGGCGGCAGATCGGCGCACAGCTGAGGCGGAAAACTCGTCTAGAATGCGGTGTTATGTCGGTCGGACGGGATGACGCCGTCAATCCTCTGCTGGACGGCCTGCGCATCGAACCCACCCCGGATCCGACGACGCTCGTCATCTTCGGCGCATCCGGCGATCTGACGCGCCGAAAGCTGCTGCCCGCGATTTACCAGCTGGCCCGTGGACAGCGTCTGCCCGCGCAATTTGCCGTCATCGGCGTCGCGCGGAGCGCGATGTCCGACGACGAGTTCCGCAACCATCTCCACGCGAGCCTGAAAGAGTTCGCGAATCTCTCCGCGCCCGACGAGGTCTCGACGCTGCTCGCGAGCCGTACGACCTACGTCTCGGGCGAGATGGACGACGCGCGTCTTTACCAGCGGCTTCGCTCGACGTTGACGCAGACCGGCGCGCCCGACGGCATCCTTTTTTACCTCGCCGTTCCTCCGACGGTGTATGGCACCGTCGTCAAACAGCTGGGTGCGGCGGAGTTGACCGCGTCCGATGCGCCGGCGCGGTGGCGGCGGATCATCGTGGAGAAGCCGTTCGGGACCGACCTGGCAAGCGCGCGGCAACTAGCACCTCGAGGAGCGGCAGATTTTCCGGATCGATCACTATCTCGGCAAGGAAACGGTTCAGAACCTGCTCGTGTTCCGGTTCGGCAACGGCATGTTCGAGCCCGTGTGGAACCGCCGCTACATCGATCACGTGCAAATCACCGCCGCCGAGACGGTCGGGGTCGAACGGCGCGCGGCGTATTACGAAGGCGCGGGCGCGCTGCGCGACATGGTGCAGAACCACCTGATGCAGCTGCTCGCGCTCGTCGCGATGGAGCCGCCGATGGCGTTCGCCGCCGAGAACGTGCGCGATCGCAAGCTCGACGTCATCGTGTCGGCGCAGCCGCTGTTGGAGGAGAACGGCTCGGGAGCAAATTTCGTGCGCGCGCAGTACGGGGCAGGATGGGTCAGCGGCGCCGAGGTCCCCGCGTATCGCCGCGAGGACGGCGTCAATCCCCGGTCGACGACGGAGACGTACGTCGCGCTGCGGATCCTCCTCGACAGTTGGCGCTGGGCGGGCGTCCCGTTCTACATTCGGACGGGCAAGCGGTTGCCGAAACGGACCACGGAAATCGCGATCCAGTTCCGCCGTCCGCCGCTGCACATTTTCCGGAGCGTCAGTCCGACGGCCATCGCGTCGAACCTCCTCATCATCAACGTGCAGCCCGACGAAGGGATCTCGATACGGTTCGAAGCGAAGCTGCCGGCGACGCGAATGCAGCTCGCGCCGGTCATGATGAACTTCCGCTACGGGAGCGCGTTCGGCACGCCGGTGCCGGAAGCGTACGAGACGCTGCTCCTCGATGCGATGCTGGGCGACCCGACGTTGTTCGCGCGCCACGATTTCGTCGAGTCGTCGTGGGCGCTGATTACGCCGGTGCTCGAACGGTGGCGCGCGTCGGGCCAGCAGGACGTGCCGGCGTACGAAGCCGGCGAGTGGGGCCCGCGTGACGCGGACGACATGCTGGCGAAGGATGGCCGCCGCTGGAGGACCTTATGAGCGCGCAAGCAGCCGCGTTGTTGCCGGAGGGCGCCGTCGTGGCGTTCGTGGATCTCGAGGCGACGCTCGTGCGAATCCGCGAACGGCGCCGCATGCGCGCGCTCACCGCGACCGTCGTCGTCATCGGCGAGGCCGCGCGGCTTCCCGACGCGGCCGCCGCGCTCGATCGCGTCGGAGAGACGGGCGGCGTCCGGACGATTCTCATTTCCGAAGGCGAGGAAAGCACGCCGACGGTCAGGGTCACCGACGACTCGATCGCGCTCCTCGGACTCGCGCCCCGCTTCCACGACAACGCCGTCGCGGCGCTGCGGCTGTCGAGTCTGCCGACGGTCGTATGGTGGCGCGGCGGAGCGCTCGACGCGCTCGAAGGCGTCGCCGATCTCGCGGATCGGCTCGTGCTCGACGTCGACGACCCGGCGGAGGTCTGGCGACGCGCGATCACCCACATCGAGCGCACGGCGCTCACGGATTTGCGCTGGACGCGGCTGACGCGGTGGCGCGCGCTGCTCGCCCACCTGTTCGATCTGCCCGACGTACGCGCGCGCGCGGCGACGGTCCGTCGCCTGACGATCGACGGCGCCGACCCGGCGTCCGCGAAATTGTTCGCGGGCTGGCTCCGGTCGAGCCTGCGCTGGACGAACGGGACGGCGATTGACCTGCGGCGATCGGCCGGCGACGGCGCGTTGCCGCTCGAATCCGTCACGCTGTCCGCGGACGATCTCGAGATCGCCCTGCACGTGCGGCCCAGCCGCACGTGCCTCGAGGCCTCCGTGCGTGGAGGAAACATCGCGACCGTGTCGCGGGTCGTGCCGCTCGGCGACAGCGCGTTGAGGGCGCTGATCTCGGAGGAGCTGGGCGTTCGCGCTCGCGACACCGCGTTCGAGCGTGCGCTCGCCGCTGCGCTGGAGATGCCCGCATGAGCCGCAGCACGTTCGGCATGGTCGGCCTGGGCACGATGGGCCGCAACCTCGCGCTCAACGTCGAATCGCACGGCTTTCCCGTCGCCGTGTGGAACCTCGAGCCGGAGTGGACCGCCACGTTCCTCAAGGACCATGGGAACGCGCGGTTCACCGGCGCGGCGACCCTGCAGGAACTGGTGGCCGATCTGGAGCGTCCGCGGCGGATCATGATGATGATCCCCGCGGGTGCTCCCGTCGATGAGACGATCGGGAAGCTCACCCCGCTCGTCGATGCCGGCGACATCCTCATCGACGGCGGGAACTCGCATTTCCAGGACACCCGCCGGCGCGAGGCCGCGCTCCGCCAGAAGAACATCCATTTCGTCGGCTGCGGCGTCTCCGGCGGCGAGGAAGGAGCGCGGCACGGCCCGTCGCTGATGCCGGGCGGCTCGGACGAGGCGTGGAACCGCATCCGCGACGTGCTCGACGCGATCGCGGCCAGGACCGAAGCCGGCCCGTGCGTGACGCACGTCGGGCCGGACGGCGCCGGCCACTTCGTCAAAATGGTGCACAACGGCATCGAGTACGGCGACATGCAGCTCATCGCCGAGATCTTCGACGTCCTCCGGCGCGGTCTCGGTCTCTCGACAGCCGAAGCCGCCGATGTCTTCGACGCGTGGAACCGCGGTCCGCTCGAATCGTTTCTCGTCGAGCTGACCGCGCGCGTCTGCCGCGTCCCCGATCCCGAAACGAAGCAGCCGCTGGTGGACGTCGTGCAGGACAAGGCCGGACAGAAAGGTACCGGCCGGTGGACGGTGGAGATCGCGCTCGAACAGAGCGTCTCTATTCCGACAATCGCCGCCGCGCTCGATGCGCGGGTGCTCTCGAGCCTCAAGGAGCAGCGCGTCGCCGCCAGTCGAACGCTGAGCGGACCCGATCCGCGCACGGGATTCCGCGACGTGGACCGCGCCGCGGCCATCAAGGATCTCCAGGACGCGTTGTACGCGGCCCGCGTATGCGCGTACGCGCAGGGGATGGCGCTCATCGCGGCCGGCTCGTCCGCGTTCGACTGGGGCGTCAACCTGGCCGAGATCGGCCGCATCTGGAAGGGAGGCTGCATCATCCGCGCGCGGCTGCTCGATCCGGTCCGCCGCGCGTTCGAGCGTCAGCCCGCGCTCGTGAACCTGTTGATGGACGGCACGCTCGGCGCCGACGTCCAGCGCGCCGAGCCCGGCTGGCGCCGCACCGTCGCCGCGGCAGCGCGCTCGGGGATTCCCGTGCCGGCGCTCTCCGCCAGCCTGGGCTACTTCGACAGTTATCGCACCGCGCGCCTGCCGCAGAACCTGACGCAGGCTCAACGCGACGCCTTCGGCGCGCACACCTACGAGCGGGTGGACCGGCCGGGATTCGTTCACAGCCAATGGTGAGCCGGATGGCGACTGCCGATTGGCGATTGGCGAGTGCCGATTAACGCACTGGCGATTGGCGATCGGTGATTTACGGATTGGCGATTAACGGATTGGAGCCGGCCGGCGATGCGTAGGCGGAAATTCGGCAACCCGCAATCGACGGTGCATCAATCACCAATCGGCAAATGACGCAATCCCGTGAACCGCCAATCGGCACTCGGCAATCGGCGATGGCTCTGAATCTCGCAAGCCTGCTCGACCATTCTGCTCGGCTCACGCCGGAGCGGGTGGCGGTCACGTGCGGGGGCCATCACCTTACGTACGCGCAGCTCGACGGCGGGGCAAAGCAGATCGCCTCCGGATTGACGGCGCTGGGGATTGGCCCGGGCGATCACGTCGCGCTCTCGTGCCCGAATGTTCCGTTCTTTCCGATGGCCTATTACGGCATCCTCAAAGCAGGAGCCGTCGTCGTCCCGCTGCACGTGCTGCTCAAGCCACGTGAAATCGCCTACCACCTGCGCGACAGCGACGCGAAAGCGCTGCTCGTCTTCGAGGGCACGCCGGAGCTGCCGATGGCGCAGATGGCGCAGGCCGCCTGCGCCGAGGCGGGTTGTCCGCATCTGATCGTCATCACGCTGGATCCCACGTCGCCGGGGCCCATTCCGTCCGCGACGACGCTCGCGCGGCTCATGCACGGCCGGAGCGCGGCGTTCGAGACGCGCGCGCGGGCGCCTCACGACACCGCGATCCTCCTCTACACGTCGGGGACGACGGGTCAGCCGAAAGGCGCGGAGCTGACGCACGCGAACATGACGTCGAACGCAATCACGTCGTACGACATGTTCATTCCTGCCGCGACCTCACTTGCGGATCAGCAGGTCATCCTGATCACGCTTCCGCTCTTTCATTCGACGGCGCAGACGGCGCAGATGAACGCGGGCGTCTACGGAGGATTCCGGCTCGTGCTGCTCCCGCGGTTCGAGCCGGCTGCCGTGCTCGAGACGATGCGCCGCGAGCGCGTCGGCTTCTGGGTCGCGGTGCCGACGATGTACTGGACGCTGCTGCAGCATGCCCGGACGCATCAGACCGACACGAACGCGATCGCCGCGCACTTGTGCCTCGGCGTGTCCGGCGGCGCGCCGATGCCGGTCGAGGTGATGCGCGATTTCGAGCGCACGTTCAACGTCCGCATCCTCGAGGGGTACGGCCTCTCCGAGGCCGCGCCGGTCGTCACGTTCAACCAGCTTCTGCGGCCGTCGAAGCCTGGAACCGTCGGCGTGCCGATTCATGGCGTCGACGTGCGCGCCGTCGATGACGACGATCGCCCGGTCCCGACCGGCGAACGCGGCGAACTCGTGCTGCGCGGACCCAACGTGATGAAGGGCTACTACAAGCGGCCGGACGAGACTGCGGCGGCGATGCGCGGGGGCTGGCTGCACACCGGCGACGTCGCCGTCATCGACGCGGACGGCTACGTCACGATCGTCGATCGCAAGAAGGACATGATCATCCGCGGCGGCGTCAACGTGTACCCGCGCGAGATCGAGGACGTGATGATGACGCATCCCGCCGTCTCGCTCGTCGCCGTCATCGGCGTGCCCGACGAGCGTCTCGGCGAGGAAGTGAAGGCGTTCGTCGTGCGCAAGCCGGGCGCGGAGATCGGCGAAGGAGATCTGATCGCCTGGTGCCGCGAGCAGCTGGCCGGTTACAAATATCCGCGACAGATCGAATTTCGTGACACATTGCCCATCGGTCCGACGGGCAAAGTCTTCAAACGCGAGCTGCGCCGTGGCACCCTCCTTGCGTAGCACGCCGCCGCATCACGACCGCCGGGCGGTGCTGGTCCAGGCGATCGCCGAGCTCGACAAGCACTGCTGAGGTGGGGCGGGCCAGCTCTGCCGTAGCGATGCCTGAGCGCTCAGCCGGTTGCCTGCCGATTTGAGCGTGCGATATAGTCGCTCGTTCATGGCTCTCGAGCTGCCCGGTTCACAGCGCCGCGCGACCGGACTCGTCGATGTTCTCGATCGCATTCTGGACAAAGGCCTCGTCGTCGCGGGCGACATCAAGGTCTCGCTCGCGGAAGTCGAGCTGCTCACGATTCGGATCCGGCTGATCGTGTGCTCGCTCGACAAGGCGCGGGAGATCGGGCTCGACTGGTGGCGGTACGATCGGGAACTCTCGCCCGGCACGTCGGGCCGCCGGGGAGTGGCCGAGCACGACGAGTTGCGCGCGCAGATCCGCCGGTTGGAGCAGCGGCTGGATGCGCTGGCCCCACGCGGCGGAGCGAAGCGGCGCCGGCGGTGACGCGAGTCCAACGGAGATCAGGAGCAGAGCATGGCTGTTGAACGTGCGGCAGGCGGGACCAGTCTCATCGATGTGCTGGACCGCGTCCTCGACAAGGGGATCGTGATTGACGCCTGGGTGCGTGTTTCTCTCGTCGGCATCGACCTGATCACCGTCGAGGCGCGCGTCGTCGTGGCTTCGATCGACACGTATTTGAAGTACTCGGAAGCGGTGGGCCAGGTGGCGCCGGTGTCGCGCCCGGCCGGCGAGCTGCCGTCGCATCAGGACGTGATCGCCGAGAATATCGCGTTGCGTGCCGAGCTCGCCGCATCCAAGGGCACGCGCGCCCGCCGTCGTACCAAGGAGGGGTAACCACAGGTGTCGCGTGCCGCCGCGCCGGTGGTTCCGGGTTCAGGCATCGACGTCGACGCGAAGCTCGCGCTGGTCGAGTTTCTGCTGACGAGCCTCGATCTGCAGGAATCGGCACGGCGTGCTGTGGACTGGCTGGTGGCGCACGCGCCGGTCGATCAGGCGGTGGTGATGGTCGCCGACGGCGCGTCGCCGCAGATCCTGCTCGTTGCGGACTACGGTGTCTCGTCGGCGACGGTCATGGACTTCTCGCTGACCCGCGAGGAGACGTCCAACCCGCTGGTTCAGGCCCTCGACGCGCCGGCGCCGATCTACATCGACTCGGCGCCTCCGCATGTCCGCGCGCCGCTCGACGCGCGGTCGTTCCACGTCATCCCGCTGCGCAACGAAGAAAACGAACCGAGCCTCGGGTTGCTGCTCGTGAGCGGCGGCGCGCCGGAGCTGAACGCGGAGACGCTCTGGCTCGCGCGCGCGCTCGCCAAACAGGTCTGGCGGCTCCTCAGTCGCCAGTTGCTGGCCGAGGCGCGGTTCGGACAGGAGCGGATGCTCCTGTCCAGCGCGCTCAACGCCGTCACCGACCCGATCCTGCTGACCGACACCGAAGGCAAGCTGATCATCGCGAACGCGCATGCCGAGAAGCTCTTCGCCGCGCCCGAGGACGCGAGCGAGGGATGGCGACGCGCCGTCGCCCTGAACAACATGCTCTTCTCGGCGGCGTTGTCGACGAGCGCGGTCGGATCGGAGCTGGCGCGGCGCGAGCTGCTGCTCGTCGATCCGCTGGAAGGGTCCGACCTGTTGTTCGAGCTTCTGAGCTCGCGCGCGAAGGACGAGCGGCAGGGGACCTACGTCGTTTCGATTCTGCGAAACGTCACCGACCTCGCGCGCGCGAAGGAAGAAATCGAGGAAAGCTACCGCACGCTGCGCATGGCCCAGGCGGAGGTGCGCGACGAGCGGCACCGCCTCGATCTGATCATCGACTTCATGAACACGCCGGCGGAGCGGCTGTTCAGCACACCGGGTATCGAGGGGGAAGCGGCGCAGCGCCGCGTGCGGGCGAACGGCGCGAATCTGACGTCGTTCGTGTCGAACGTGCTGACGCGGAGCGGCGAACAGCGGTATCGCGGCGAGATCCAATTGTCCGACCCGGTGTCGGGCCGCCCGCTGCCCGTCGAAGCGCTCGCCGGCACGATCCTGAGCGAGCAGGGCGAGTTGATGTGGGTCGTGACAATCCTGCACGACCTGACGGAAGCCATCGAGAAAGCGCGTCTGTACGAACGGTTGAAGCAGGCGTCGGCCGAACTCGAGCGCAAGGTCCAGGAGGCGACGGCGGAACTGGCCCAGCAGAACGAGCTGCTGCGGCGCCAGCACATCGAGCTGGGACAGGCATCCGCTTTGAAGTCACAGTTCCTCGCCAACATGTCGCACGAGTTCCGCACGCCTCTCAACGCGATCCTCGGCTACACGCACATG
>QHWR01000213.1 GCA_003223835.1 Acidobacteriota bacterium
TCCACGAGATTGACACGTGCTGTCCGATCGGATCCTCGTCCGGCCAGTACTTCCGCGCCATCGTCGCGCTGATGATCACGCGATGGTTCTGGTCGCCGGTGTCGCGCGAATCGAAGAGGCGCCCGGCGAGGAGCGGCATCCCCATCGCCTTGAAATAGTCGTGCGTGACGACGCGGACGTCCGCGACCGGCTCCTGGCCGTAGGGCGGGTCGGGCCGGCCGACGATCTTGAATGACGTCGCCGCGCCAAGTCCGGCGAGGGGCAAGAAACTGATGCCGCCGGATGCCTGCACGCCAGGCAGGGCATCGATCCGCGCGTAGAGCTGGTCGAAGAACGGCACGGCGGTGCTGTACTTCGGCTCCGGCAGCGTGATTTTCATCGTGACGATGTGGGACGGATCGAAGCCGGCGTCGACGCGCAGCAGCGTCATGAAGCTGCGGATTAACAGACCCGCGCCGACGAGCAGCACGAGCGCCAGGGCCGTCTCGACGATGACGAAGGCGTTCCGGATTCGCGCGCCGCGAGCGGCGGTTCCGGTACGTCCGCCTTCTTTCAATGCATCAGTGAAGCTCGCGCCGGCCGCGGTCAGCGCAGGCACGATGCCGAAGATGACGCCGCACACGACGACAGAGACGCACGCGAAGGCGAGCACCCAACCGTCGATCGCGACCGCCTCGAGCCGCGGCACCGGCAGGCGCGTGGCGACGGTCCGTCGCAGCAGCGCGATCGTCCACCATGCCAGCCCCAGCCCCGCGACTCCGCCGACGAACGACAGGAGGACGCTCTCCGCCAGCATCTGTCTGACTAATCGCGCGCGGTCCGCGCCGAGTGCGGCACGGACGGCGAGCTCGCGCTGGCGCGCCGTCGCACGCGCCAGCAGAAGATTCGCGACGTTCGCGCAGGCGATGAGGAGCACGAAGCCGACGGCCGCCAGCAGCACGAACAATGCCGGCTTGACGTCGCCGGTCAGCTGAACCTTCAGGATGACGACATGCACACCCCAGCCGGTGTTGAATGCCGGAAAGAGACGGATCATCTCCACCTGGACGCGCTGCATGTCCTGCTGGGCCTGGGCGACGGAGACGCCAGGCTTCAGGCGCGCGACGACGTGCAGCCAACGGCCGCGCGGCGTGCGCGATTCGGCGGAGAATCCGGCCGGCCTCCAGACCTCGACGTCCTTGTCCAGAATCGAGAACCCGGGCGGCATCACGCCGACGACGACCGACGGGTTGCCGTCCAGGCGAACCACCCGATCCACGATCCCGGGATCCGCGCCGAAGCGCCGTCGCCACAAGCGATCGCTCAGCACGACGAAGCCCGTGTGATTCGGCTGTTCTTCGTCCGGCGCGAAGGTCCGTCCGAGCGCCGCGTTGACGCCGAGGACGTGGAAAGTGCTCGCCGACACGTATTGCATCGGCAATTCTTCCGGATCGCCCTGCCCCGACAGGGTCGTGCGGAACGTCATGCCGACGATGCCCATCTCCTCGAAGCTCGACGCCAGCTCGCGCCAGTGCAGGTAGTTACCCGGCGATCCGACGTTGTCCTTCCCGGTGCGCGAGCTGACCTCCCACACCATGACCAGACGTCCCGGATCGCGATACGGCAGCGGCCGCAGCAGCAGCGTATTGACCACGCTGAAAATGGCCGTGTTCGCGCCGATGCCGAGCGCGAGCGCGGCGATCGCGACCGCCGCGAATCCGGGGGACCGGCGCAGGAGCCGCGCCGCGAACTTGAGATCCTGCAGGATGGTCGACATGGCTATTCGCTCCTGAGCACGACGAGCGGATCGACGCGCGCCGCGCGGCGCGCCGGGCCGAGCGTGGCGGCACCCGCGACAATCAAGAGAAGCGCGGCAACCGCCGCGAACGTGAATGGATCGCGAGCCGTGACGCCGAAGAGCAGCGTCGCCACCAGCCGCGACACGGCGAGCGCGCCGGCGACCCCGAGCACCGTCCCGATCACCGCGAGCGTCAACCCCTGCAGGACGACCAGCCGCCAGACCGCCGAAGGCGCGGCGCCGAGCGCCAGCCGAATGCCGATTTCCCGACGGCGACGCAGGACGGCGTAACTGAACATCGCATGCACGCCGATCGCCGCGAGGAGCAGCGCCACCGCCGCGAACACCGCGAGCACGATCATCGTGAAGCGTTGCTGCCCGATAGATCGGGACACGGTGCGCACGAACGGTTCGACGCCGAAGACGGCGAGCTCGGGATCGATCTCACGGATTACCCGCCTGACCGGCGAGGCAAGCGCCTCCGGATCCGCATCCGTCCGCACCAGCAGCACGCCGGCGCCGATCGCGGACGGCGTCTGCGTCATCGGCGTGTAGACCGCAATCGGCGCGCCCTTCGTGAGCCCCTGAAATTTTTCGTTGGCGACGATCCCGACGATGGTGCGCGACGTGCCCCAGAACCGCAGTCGCGCACCGATGGCGTCCCGGTCGGGAAAGAACCGCGCCGCGGCCGCTTCGTTCACGACGACCACCGGCGCACCCCTCGTAGTATCGCCGTCTTCGAGCAAGCGCCCACGCGCGAGGCCGACGCCCATCGTGCGGAAATATCCCGGCGTCACGAGGCGAATCGAGATCTCCGGCCACGTCCTTGCTTCCGCTTCGCGGCCGACGACGGAGAACGAGTTGGTGAATCCCGGATCGAGCGGATGGTTCCCCGCGATCGCCGCCGACTGAACGCCAGGAAGCGTGGCGACCCGCGACAGCAGCGCCCGTATGAACGCGTGCTGCTCCTTGAAGTCCGGCCAGACCCGAAAGTCCGAGGGATAGCGGGTCGCCGGCAGGTTGTACTCCGCCTTGAGAATGCCGCCCGCATGGAAACCCGGATCGACCCGCAGAAGGTTCGAAAAACTCCTGATCACGAGCCCTGCCTCCGAGACGAGCATGACGCTCAGCGCCAGCTCGGCGACGATCAGCGCTTCCCGCGTATGCCGGCGCCCGCGTCCTTCGGACGCTCGCGTCCCTTCTGTCTTCAGCACGCCGTTCAGATCGAACCGCCGCGCCTGGAGAACGGGAATGAGACCGACGACAAAGGCGACGGCGATCGACAACAGCGCGGTCGCGCCGAGCACCGACGTGTCGAGGCCGACGTCTGAAAGCCGCGGAATGTCGGCGGGCGCGAGACCGAGGAGCGCACGAACCCCGAGGTATGCGAGGCCGCAGCCGAGCAGGGTTGCGCCGAGCGACAGCAGCACGCCTTCAGCAAGGAACAGCCTGACGATTCGCCATTCGCTCGCGCCGAGAGCGGCACGAACGGCGACCTCTCGCGTGCGCCCGGTGCCGCGCGCGAGAACGAGGCCGGCGACGTTCGCGCACGCAACCAGCAGCACGAGCCCGACGGCGCCGAACAAGACGTAGAGCGGGGTGCGCACCGGGCCGAACACGACGTCGGCAACCGGCTCGACGTTCGCGCCGCGCGCGGCGTTGACCGGATACGTGCGCTCCAGGTCCGCCGCAATGGCCGCCGTCTCCTGCTGCGCGGTATCCACGGTCGCGTCCGGCGCCAGCCGTGCCACGACGAATATCGGATGGGTCTGTCGCGGCGCCGCGATCGGCGAAGGCCCGCGAATACGCCGCCGCGGACAGCACCTGCAAGACGCCGAAGTCCGCGCGATCCCCGACCACCCCGACGACCTCGTAAGAGCCATCGTCGAGCCGCAGCCCCGTCCCGATGATTCGCGGATCACGATTGAATGCGCGTTGCCACAGCGACTCGCTGATCAGCGCGACGCGCGGGCCGCCCGCTCGATCCTCCTCAGCCGAGAACGTGCGGCCGGCGATCGGTTTCACGCCGAGAAGCGGGAGCAGCTCATGGGAGACCTGGAGGACCGGAAGGTGTATGGGGTCGCCTGTCACCGGCGTCAGGTTCATCTCGGCCGCCGCGAAAGCGCCCATGGCGTCGAAGCTGCGAGCCAGCTGCTGAAAATCCAGATAGTCGGGGACCGACGCGGGTTCGCGCGACGTGCCCGTGTTGCGATCCGTTTCCCAGACGAGCACGAGACGATCGATGCGATCGACGGGCGCGCGACGCAGCAGGACCCCGTGGATGACGCTGAAGATCGCCGTGTTCGCGCCGATGCCCAGCGCGAGCGTGACGAGCACGATCGCGGTGAAGACTGGAGTCTTGCCGAATGACCGGATGGCGTGACGGAGGTCGCTGAGCATGTGTGCCTCGCAGACGAGATCGCGGAGGGAATCTCGCGACGGCGGAGGATCTCACCACAGAGCCAACAGAGTTAACGGAGACAAATCGGTTTTACTCTCTGTTATCTCTGTTAACTCTGTGGTTCATTCTCTGCAGTTCATTCTCGACGCTCGCGCGGCACAATTCAGCGCGCGACGACTCCCAATGCCCACGCGGCCTGCCGGCGGACGTGCGCGTCGTCGTCTTTGAGACGACGCGTCAACGGCGCGATCGCGCGTTCATCGCCGGTGGCGCCGAGCGCCCAGGCGGCTTCGGCCCGGACGGCGCCGTTCTCGTCGCCGAGCGCGCGGAGCAGCGGTTCGACGGCCCGCGCGTCGCGGATCGCGCCGAGGCCCCACGCGGCGTTCCGCCGGGCGATCCAGACGGGCGACTTCAGCGCCGCGAGCAGCGGTTCGAACGATCGCTCACCGATCGCGACGAGCGCCGATGCGGCCTGCTCTCCCGGCGTCGTGAGGTCCTCGACGTGACCGAAGCGCCAGGTGTGCTCGCCGCAGACGCCGCGATCGACGGGGGACGCGTCGCCGAGCAGCGTGACGAGTTGCGGGATGACGGGCGCGGCTTCGGAGCCGTGCTCGCGGACGTCGCACGCGGCCTTCGCGCGGACGGCGGGATCGGCGGAGGTCAAGCCGGCAGCAGCGGTGCGGAGGTCGGATTGGGCGGCCGCGGTGATCGCGCAGGCGAACAGGATTGCCGACGCGATGCCCGGCGTACGCGTCATCGCACGATCTCCGGTCGCCAATTCAGCCGAACGCGGGGATGCGGATGCGGATGCGGGTGTGGATTGCGCCCGTCGCCGATTTCCGCGATCGCGCTCGCGGCGCTGCGGCGCACGGACACGTCTTCGTCCTTCAACGCCTTGGTGAGCGCATCGAGCGCGCGTGCGTCGCCGATTTCCGCCAGCGCCTGGATTGCGCGTCGGCGCACGTCGGGACTCTTGTCGGCGACGGCGGCGACGAGCGCATCCACCGCTTTGCTGTCGCCGATTTCGCCGAGCGAAGCGGCGGCGTGCGCGCGGACGCTCACGTTCTCGTCGGTCAACGCGCCCATCAGGCCCTGGACGGCGCGCGCATCGCCGATTTCCCCGAGCGCCTGCACGGCCTTCGACCGGACGTCGGCGTCGCGATCCTTCAACGCGTCGACGAGGCCGGGCACCGCGCGCGCGGCGCCGATCTGTCCGAGCGCGCCCGCGGCCGTGCGCCGCACGCCGGGATCCGCGTCCTTCAACGCGGCGACCAGGCCGTCAACCGCCGCTTCCGCCGCGCCCTGTTGCGCCTCGACGACGCCGGGTGCCTGCGGGAGGCCGTGCGCGGCGGACCAGTCCAGAGGCGGATGGAGAAAGACCGCGGCGGTCCCGAGAAAGAGGGCGCTCGATCGAAGAAGCGTCCGGACAAAAACCGAGAGCGGGCTCATGGCGACTCCTGCTAAAAAATCAGCACGAACAACGGGTCCTGCCCCTCTTCGCCTGCGATCGAACATGAGAAAGGGGCGGGACGTTTACCGGGCGAGCTGCCCGATGGCGAACGCGGCCTGCTGCCGCACGGATGCGTTCGAGTCCTTCAACGCGGTCGTGAGCGCATCGATCGCGCGCGGGTCACGGATCTGGCCGAGCGCGAACGCGACCTGCTCGCGGACGTCCGGGCTCGCGTCCTTCAACGCGATCACGAGCGCGTCCACCGCGCGCGGGCTGCGAACCTGTCCGAGCGCGAAGGCGGCCTGTTCGCGGACGTCCTTCGCTTCGTCCTTGAGCGCGGAGATCAGCGGATCGACCGCGCGCGCGTCGCGGATCTGTCCGAGCGCGAACGCGGCCTGTTCGCGGACGTCCGCCGATTGATCGTGGAGCGCCGCGGTCAGGCCGTCGATCGCGGCCGGATCGCGCAACTGCCCGAGCGCGAAGACGACCTGCTCGCGGACGTTCGCGGCGGAGTCCTTGATCGCCGCGGTCAACGCGGGGACCGCCGACCGGTTGCGGATCTGCCCGAGCGCGAATGCCGCCTGCTCGCGGACGTCCGCGTTGGTGTCCTGCTTCAACGCCGCGCCCAGCGGTTCAATCGCGCGCGGATCCCGGAATTGCCCGAGGCCGAACGCCGCTTTTTCGCGGACGTCGGCGCTGGAGTCTTTCAACGCGCCGAGAAGCGCGTCGTACGCGCGCGGGTCGCGCAGCTTCGTGAGCGCCTCGAGCGCCGCATGACGCACGTCGGCGTCGGAGTCCTTCAACGCCTCCGCGAGCGCGGCAACGGCCTTTGGATCGACGGGCTTTGCCTCCTGCCTCGTCCCGCCGCCAGCCCCAGCGCCCGCGACCACGGCGTCAACCGTCTCGCTCACGCCGTCGGCGATACGCCCGGCGACGCCCTCGGCAATCCCGTCGGCGACCGCCGTCGCGATTCCGTGCGCGATTCCGGTCGAGACGCCGGTCCCGATTCCCGTCCGGATGCCGCCGGCGATACCGCCCTCGATTCCGCCGGCGACGCCCTCGGCGATGCCCGCAGCGATGCCGCCCTCCACGCCGCCGCTGATCCCGCCCCGCGGCCCTTTCACCTGATCCGGTGAGGGCATCGCCGCCGGCGTCGGCTGCGGAGTCGTGTGCGGCGAGGATGGCGCCACGACCGGCGCCGGCTGCGGCGCCGGCGTCGGAACCGCCGCGCTCTGCGCCGGCGCTTCCTCGGCGGCCCAGGGCTGAACCGAGGCGAGCGGCACGAGGACCAAGGCGAAGATGGCGGCTGCGAACGCGGCACGTCCGCGCGACAGGCCGTGGCGCGGAACCGTCGGATCGAGAATCGCGATCAAGCGTCCTTCGAGCTGTGTCCGGTGCGCCATCGCGAGCGTCGCGCCGGCGAGGACGGCGGGGAAACGGCCCGCGCGCATCACGCGCGCGATGTCGAGGAGCTGGTCCGCGTAGTCGGACCCGCGCGTGCCGGCCGCGAGGACGAGGTCGTCGCACGCGCGCTCGCGCTCGCTGCGCAGCCGCCTGGAGGCCATCCACGCGAGCGGATTGAACCAGTACGCCGCGCACGCGACCTGCGCGAAGAGATGCGTCAGGCAGTCGCGCCGCTTCACGTGCGCGAGCTCGTGCAAGAGCACGATGCGCAGGCGCGCGGCCGGCCACTCGTCCGCCTCCGCCGGCATCAGCACCGACGGGCGCAGAATGCCCCACGCCATCGGCATCGCCGCCGTGCCGCTGCGAAGGAACCGCACGCGCGGCGAGACGCCGATTTCACGCGCCAGCGCGCGCGCCATCGGGAGCCACGGCGCGTCCGTCACGTCCGGCGTGCGCGACGACATCCAGCGTACCGCGAGAATCCCGAGCAGCATGCGGCCCAGAATCAGCGCCGCGCCAAGGCACCAGAGCGCGATCAGGATTGAGGATCCTTCCGCCTGAAGGCGGAAGCCACGAAATCGGTACAGGAACCCGTCCGCCTCCGCGTCCTGCGTGGGCCGTCCGCGGTCGCTCACCGCACGTTCGCCGGCAGTCGAACCACTGATCGCTGCCGGATGGGCTCCAATCGTTGCCGCCGGTCCGCCGCGTCTCGTGGCTTCCGCCTTCAGGCGGAAGTCCTGCGGGGCTAATCCCGTTGCCCTGGTGGCTTCCGCCGGAACCGACGAGGTCGCCACACGGACGATCGGCAATTCCCATCGCGGAAGCGCTATTGTCAACGCGGGGACGAGGAGCGCGCTCGCGAGGCCGAGCGTCCATACCATGTGCCGCGCGGAGGCCGAGGCGCGGCGCAGCAGCCAGGCCGCGACCGACGTCAGCGCGAGGATGATCGACGCTTTGACGACGGCGTCGATCACGAGGGGCAGGTACGATGCGCCCATGACTACACTCCGGTGTTCCGCGCCTGGTCGATCAACCGCGCCAGACGGTCGAGCTCCGCGCCCGAAAGTTTCGAGGACGACTCGTCGAGCAGCGCCGAGATCGCCTGTTCGGCGGAGCCGTCGAAGAAGGTCTGAAGGATGTGACGCAGCGCGGACCGCTTGGCGTTGTCGCGCGCGACGGTGGGCCGGTAGATGTACCGCGGGCCGTCCTGTTCGTGCCGGATGTGCCCCTTGTCCTCGAGAATCCGCAGCATCGCCCGGACGGCCGAGTAGCTCGGCGGGTCCGGGAGCGCCTGTTGCACGTCGGCCGCCGTGGCGCGCCCGTGCTGATACAGAATGTCGAGGATTTGCCGCTCCCGGCGGCTCAAATCACGATGCATACAACCCCTTAGACGGCGGGGGGAGCCAAAAGGTGCTACGAAAATAGCAGGACGCGAAAAATTTAGCAACCGGGCACGTACCAGCCCTTCCGGAGGAGTGGACCATGTGGCGTGAATTCAAGCAATTTGCGGCGCGCGGCAACGTGATCGACCTGGCCGTCGCCGTCATCATCGGCGCCGCGTTCGGGAAGATCATTGCGTCGCTCGTCAGCGACATCCTCATGCCGCCCGTCGGCATGGGGCTCGGCCGCGTCGATTTCGCGAGCCTCTTCTTTGCGCTCAACGGCCAGCACTATCCGACGATCGCAGCGGCCAAGGCCGCCGGCGCGCCGACGATCAACTACGGGATCTTCCTGAACACGATCCTCGAATTCATCGTCGTCGCGTTCGCGGTGTTCCTGATGGTGCGGCAGATCAACCGCCTGAAGACGCCGGAACCCGCGCCTGCCGCCCCCGAGTCGCGCGACTGCCCGTACTGCATTTCGCGGATTCCGGTGAAGGCGACGCGGTGTCCGTTCTGCACGTCGGAGATCCGCGCCGGCAGCGTCTGAGACCCCCGCGGGGCGCCGCCGCGCTACCGCTTCGTCACGCGGCGGACCACGCGTCGCGTGCGCAGGACCTGTTCCTTCACGGTCGTGGCGAGTTTCGGGTACCGGCGCGAGACGTGCGTCATGCGCGCGGCGAGCGCAAGCCAGACCGGCCCGATGCCGTCGAGCCCGGGCAGTCCCGCGTGCGTGTGGGCGGAGATGGAACTTGCGATCGTCGCCGGCGATCCGTAGCCGGCGAGACTCCGATCGAAGGCTTCCACTCGATTTCGCAGGCGAACCAGCTCTTCGCGCATGCCGTCGTAGCCGGCCCAGACCGCGGCCGCCTGCTGCTCGGCGCTCTCGACGAGCGTGCGCGCCGCGCCCGATGCCCCGCCCGCGGTCAGGACTTCGCCGCGGAGGCGCTCGATCTCGCTGACGTACTCGTACGGCTCGTATCGATCCAGCCAACTCATGGGTTTGGCGAGCGCATCGGCAGCCGTCGACTCTTCGCGCGGAACGTAGAATCGGTTGATGCCGTCATCCGCCGCGCGCATATAGTCCACGTCGAACAACAGCGATTCCCAATCGGCGTAAGCGGGTTCGTGGGTGAACGGCGCGATCGCCTCGATGACGACGATTCGCGGACGCCAGCGTGTCCAGTCACCGCCCCGGATCACCGCGGCCTCTTCCCCCTCGACGTCGATCGACAGGAAATCGATGCGCGGCGGAGCGTATTGCGCGCACACGCGCGCGAGCGTCGTCGCGGGCAGCCGTCGTTCGACGACATCGTACCCGAGCTTGCGGTACTCGCCGGCGCGGCATCCGGCGCACGTGGCCAGCTCGCCGAGGGCCTTGCGTTCCGGCTCGTAGAATGGGAGATCGCCCTCTTCGTCGGCGAGCGCCAGCTGCAGATTGACGTCGGACGGGCGGTGTTGCCGCAGCGCCGCGAACGGCCGCGCCAGCCGCGATCGAAAAAATGCCGTGTGAGCGAATGCACGGTCGGATCGCCCGCGCCAACGTCGATGTAGAACCCGTTCGACGCCGTCAGCACGCGGGCGAGGCGCACGTCCTCGCGGTTCTGCGCGTAGGAAATCATCGCCATCAGTGGGTCTCCAGCCGGTCGGCGACTCGCGTGTGTGGGAGGTGGGGAATCGCGCCTTTGACGGCCAAGTGATCCACCACGAGGTCGGTCTGAACGTCTTCAGGGCGGACGCGCGTCAGCAGGCCCGGCGTGTAGCGGAAGCAACGGTAGCCGAACGCTTCGAGCGCGGCAATCAGCCCGCCAGGCCGCGTGCCGCGCAGCCCCAGCGTGTGCGCGTTGGATTCGTAAAACACGAACGGCGCATCCGGGCGCGACAACGTGCGCGACAGGCCTCTGATCGCTTCCGGCTCGAACCCTTCGATATCGATCTTCACCAGCGACACCCGTCCCCATCCCAGGAGATCGATGAGGTCGTCGAGTCGAACCGCGGGGGTGAATTCGGAACAGGCCTCACCCGGCGCGGCCACGGAGCCCCAGGCGCCGTCCGAGTAGAACCCAATCGACCCTTCCGACTCCGCCGCCGCCGCGCGGACCACTCGCACGTGACGAAATCCGTTCCGCGCGACGCTCGCGCGCAGCAGCGCCGCGTTGCGCGCGGAGGCTTCGACCGCCAGGACGCGGTAGCCGGCTGCCGCCATCGGCAGCGTCATCGTGCCGAGGTGCGCGCCTGCGTCGACGATCGTGTCGCCCGGCGCCGTCAGCGCGCGCATCAGCCCGACTTCGGGTTGATGAAGGATGGCGCTGTGACCGGCAAGGAGCGCGTTGACCAGGATGTCGCGGCGTTCCGTGCGATCGACGAGGATGCTGTAAGGCGGGACGTCGGGCATCTGCACTTGAACCGGCGTCCAGTTCGCGGGCAGCGCCCCACCAGTCGAAGGGTTCGACGCCGCGGCGAGCCGGGCGTTTTCGGAGGCGACGCCGGCAATCTCGGCAAGCAGTCCTGACGCGAGGTGGCGCTGCATCCGGACCGCCTGTTCCCGCGCGACCGCGATCGCCAGCTCCGGCGGCTGAATCGGCGCAGGCGGCGTACCGATCGACGGCGACCAGCTGCTGCGTTCCTCGACCAGCCGCCGGCAGTCGGCCGCGATCGCGGCATCGATCGCCTCGGTCGGGCGCGCCCACGCATTGAGGACCGGCGGGTGACGCAACGGTTTCCTCAGCGCCAGGTGCACCGAGTCGAACGTGAACCCCTCCCAGTCGAGGACGAGGCTCGGAAAGTCGTTGTACACGTAGTCTTCCTGTTGTCCCTTGAGCCCCTCGCCGGCGGCGCGTGACATGTACGAATGGATCGTCGCGTCGAGCGGCCGCCGCGCACCCCACGTCGCGATGGACACGTTCGTTTCGAGCGGATCGATCAGGTCCAACCCGCTGGCTTCGACGATGTATCGTTCGAGATGCTCGCGGCGGAACATCAGCATGCTGCCCGGCGCGCCGAGCCGATCGCGCGGGCCGCCGATCGCGATGATCGTGGTGATCGACAGGATGCCGCCGGGTTTGAGCACACGCCCCATTTCGAACGCCGCGTGCGCGACGTCCATGAGGCCGCCGAAATGCTCGATCGACCCGCTCGAGAAGATGCCGTCGAACCGATCGTCGGGGAAGCGCAGCCGCCGCGCGTCCATGTGCTGGACGATCAGCCGCTCCGGCACGCATGGCTGCTGCGCGCCCAACTGCGGCATCACCAGCATCCACATCGGCGCGTTCAGCGACCACATGCCCGGCTGCGCGTATCGGTCCACGACCATGACCTCGCGCACGTGCCGGCTGAGGTAATACATGGTGTCTTCCATCCCCGCGGCGACGCCGAGGATGGACGCGTCCGGTCGCAGCGCGCCGAACTCGCGCAGTGTCCTGACGGCCATCGCGACTTCCCAGTCTTTGCAGTGTTCGGCGCCCCTGGGAAATCCCTCCCCAAACCGCGCGTGCTTGTGCGCCATCACCTCGCGGATTACCGCCGCGATCTCGTCGCGGGCGAAATCCTCGATCTCGCACACCTTGTTGAACGGCATCGGCGGTGATGGCGAAGGCTGCCTGCTGCCGGTGGTGATGCTCGGACGCTCGTCGGCCTGCGCGCTGCGTGCGCGGTCTGACCCCGGCGTCTCGAGCGCCAGCGCGCGCCCGTAGCGCGCCAGCATGCTCGCGGTGGTGAAGTCGTGTTCGTACGCGCCTCGTCCCGCCCGCCCCATCGCGCGACGCCGGATGTCGTCTCCGGCCAGCGTGCGCAGCGCGTGGCCGAGTACCGCCGCCGCCGTCGCTCCGGTCGGCACGCGCCAGCACGCATCGGTCGGGACCCAACGCCATCCGTCAACGTCGCTGATGACCGCGGGCTTTCCTGCCGCGCACGCGCGCAGCACGCCGAGCGGCGACGGCGTCGAATCCTGCACCGCGAGCGCGAGGACGACGTCGCAGGCGAGCAGGTAGGTATCGGCATTGACCGGATCGAGCGCGCCGACCGCACGCAGGCGTGGCAGCACGCCGTAGGTCGTGGCGAGCGAAGTCATCAGCGGCGGCAGGACGCCGCCTGGATGACCGACGAGCAGGAGCGCCTGCGGACACACGCGGCACAGATCCGCAAACGCGAGCAGCGCGGCGACGACGGCGGACGTATCGTCGGTGGCGTCGAACCAGCCGACGGCGAAGGTCTCCGTCGTAATGCCCACGTGCGCGCGCGCCTGCTCGGCCTGGAGCGTCGGTTGCGCCGCGAGCGGATCGGCGACGCCCGGCAGGATCGCGATCACACCCGATCGACGATCGCCGAGCTGTTCGGCGGCGGGATCCGTCGGCACGATGACCGCGCGGCTCCCGTCGATCAGATGGCGGACAACGTCGGCGGCAGGCGTCTCGTGGAGGATCGCGATGCCCGAACCATCGCGCAGCGGCGACGGAAGCGAGTCTCCCCCTGCCCGCACGTCCGGCACGCAGAACACGGCGGCAAACGACGCCTCGCGCTGGCGGCGTTCGAGCGCGCTGACGTGTTGAACGCGATGCCGCTGAAGAACCGCGACGTCGGGAAGACCGTCACCGTCGACGAACAACTCGACGTCGTATCGCGCGGAGAACGCCTGCGCCAACTCCAGGCTCCACCGGGCATCGTCACCCGGTTGCGGGGCGACGCGGGAGCAGATGGCGACGCGTGGTCGCGCGGCCTCGCGCGGCGCTGCGGCCGCGGCACGCCGATACGTTTCGAGCGTCGTGCGCCCGAGCGCCTCGCTCGTGAACGTCGCGGCGCGCGCCAGACCGGCACGCCGCATGGACTCGCGACGGTCCGGCTCCGATGCAAGCGCCTCTATGGCGACGGCGATTCCGCGCGCGTCGTTGGGATCGACCAGCCACGCGGCGTCGCCCGTCACCTCCGGGATCGCGGCGGCGGTCGTGGCGATGACCGGGGCGCCGCACTGCATCGCTTCGACGATCGGCATGCCGAAGCCTTCGTACTTCGACGGGCACACGAACATCGTCGCCGCGTTGTAGAGGGCCGTCAGTTCGTCGTCGCTGACGACGCCCGTGGCGATCACGTCGCGCTCGACGCCGTATCGTTGAGCGGCCGTTCGCAGGCCGTCCGCGGTGGGACCCTGGATGCCGACCACGACCAGCGGCAGCGACCGGCGCGTCGACGGAGCCAGATGCTGGTACGCGGCCAGCAGCGTCTCGAGATTCTTGTTGCGGAATCCCACGAAGCTGATCGTCATCCCGAATCGGTCGGGCAGCGGGAGCCGCTGGCGCAGCCGCGCGAGCCGCTCGCGCCCGTCCGCGGCGTCGAGCGGCCGGAACCACTGCTCCGCGAACGGATGCGCCACGTCGATGCGCTCCGGCGGCACGCCGAGGTGGAAGGACGTGTCGCGGGCGGTGACCGCCGAGATCGCGATCAGGCGAGTGGA
>QHWR01000214.1:0-6605 GCA_003223835.1 Acidobacteriota bacterium
TTATAACGCGAGCGCAGCAGCACTTCGTAATGCGCGATGTCGGTGGACTCGAGGCAGGCGTCGATCGGTCTGGCGCCGAGCACGCGCAGTTGATGCGTCGCCGGATCGTGGTCCACTTCGACCGCGGCCGGCCTCGAACAGACCGGACGCCGCGATCGACGCGAGGACGCTGGTGCCGAAATCGCTCGCGCCGCGCGTCAGGACGTACACGGCGGGCGCCATGCGGGCGAAGTCGGCGAGGAAGGCGGCGCACCCTTCCGGCGGCACGTGCTGCAGTCGGCGGGCGTGGGCGTCACAGGTATTTCCAGTTGCGCGGCTTGCCCTCCGCCATCCACTCGACGGCGGTTTCGAGACGGCGCGTTCGCGTTTCCTCGGTGCGCGCGTCGGTGATCCAGTCGACGTATTCGCGCCGCATGCTCTGGCTGAAGCCCTCGTACGTCGCGTTCGCACGCAGCGCCGCCATCAGGTCCGGCGGCGTCTTGACCGGCGGCGTCGCGCGCTTCTCGCGCACGACGCTCACGCCCTCGTCGTTGAGCGCGGCCGCCCGCTTCACCAGCTTCACGAGCGCCTTCTCGCCGGGAAGATCGCTCACGGACGTGATGCGCCCGAACTGCCCCATCGCGTCCTTCGTCCTGGCGCCGTTCCCTTCGAGGAGGGACCCCTTCCAGAATCCGAACGCGCAATGCTCCTTGAACGACGCCATGCTGCACAGCATGCCCTTGTACATGAAGTGCGGAAAGCTCCACTTCATCGTCTCCTCGACGTCGGGGCAGCCGGCGTGCACCGCCTTGCGGATGTATGTCAGGATGGGTCTGGCAAACGGGGCCGACTTCGCGATGTAGGCGTCGATGCGGGGATCGCGGCTGCTCATGGGTCCTCCGGGGAATCCCATAAACTAACTTGTCCCGAATCCCGTCTCAAGCACCATGGCCAATCTGAAGTTCGCGTTCCGGCGGTTGTTCAAGACCCCCTTCGTCACGATCGTCGCGATTCTCTCGCTCGCGCTGGGGATCGGGGCGAACGCCGCGATTTTCTCGCTCGTCAACGAGGTCCTGCTGGCGCGCCTGCCGGTGCCCGAACCGGATCGGCTCGTGAACCTGTCGGCACCGGGACCGAAGCCCGGATCGCAATCGTGCGGGACCGCCGGCAACTGCAGCGAGGTCTTCAGCTACGCGATGTACCGCGACCTCGACAAGATCCAGACGGTGTTCACGGGGATCGCGCTCCACGTCGGCTTCGGCGCCAACGTCGCGTTCAGCGGCCAGACGGAAAGCGTGCGCGGCATGTTCGTCTCGGGCAATTACTTCCGCGTCCTCGGCCTGACGCCGGCGCTCGGCCGGCTGCTCGACGCCAACGACGATCGCGTGACGGGCGAAGCCCACGTCGCGGTGCTCGACCATGCGTACTGGCAGAAGCGATTCGGCGAGAACCCGGCCGTCCTGAACCAGACGATGATCGTCAACGGCCAGCCGATGACCATCGTCGGGGTCGCGCCGCGTGGATTCGACGGCACGACGCTCGGGATCAAGCCGGCCGTCTTCGTGCCCGTCACGATGAAGGAGGTGCTCCAATCGGGCTGGAAAGGACTCTCGCGCCGCCAGACGTACTGGGCGTACCTCTTCGCGCGTCTGCGCCCTGGCGTTTCGATCGAGCAGGCGCGCGCGTCGCTCAACGCGCAATACCACGCGATCGTCAACGACGTCGAGGCGCCGCTGCAGAAGGGCATGAGCGACCAGACGATGGCGAAGTTCCGCGCGAAGCCGATCCTCGTCGAGTCCGGAAAGCAGGGACAGAGCAACGTCCGCGGGGAGGCGCGCACGCCGCTCAACCTGCTGCTCGGCGTGACGGCGCTCGTGCTCGTCATCGCCTGCGCGAACATCGCCAACCTGCTGCTCGCGCGCGCCGCCGCGCGGGCGAACGAGATGGCGATCCGGCTGTCGATCGGCGCGAACCGGCGTCAGCTCGTCGTGCAGCTCCTGGTCGAATCGCTCGTGCTCGCCGTCCTCGGCGGCCTCGCGGGGCTCGTCGTCGCGCACTGGACCCTGAATTTCATCGCCTCGCTGCTGCCGGCCGAAGACGTGGTGGCTTTCCGGTTCGGGCTCGACCCGGCCGTCCTCGCCTTTGCGGCGGCCGTCACGCTCGGCACGGGCATCCTCTTCGGGCTGTTCCCCGCCCTCCACAGCACGCGTCCGGACCTGGCGTCCACGCTCAAGGGGATTGCGGGGCAGCCTTCCGGCGCGCGCGGCGCGGCGCGGTTCCGCACGGTGCTCGCGACCGCGCAGATTGCGCTGTCGCTGATGCTCCTCGTCGCGGCGGGCCTCTTCACGAAGAGCCTCTTCAACGTGAGCCGCGTCGACCTCGGCGTGAAGATCGACAACGTGATCACGTTCGGCGTGTCGCCGAAGTTGAACGGCTACGGCTTCGATCGCGCGATGACGTTCTTCAAGCGGCTGGAGGACGAGTTGGCCGCCGTCCCCGGCGTGACGGGCGTCACCGCGAGCCTTGTGCCGCTGCTCGCCGGCGACAACTGGGGAAACGACGTCTCGGTGCAGGGATTCACCTGCGGGCCCGACACCGACTGCAACTCGCGGTTCAACGAGGTCGGGCCCGGCTATTTCCGGACGCTCGGGGTGCCGCTCATCGCGGGCCGCGAGTTCACTTCCGCGGACGAAGGCAAGTCGCGCAGGGTCGTGATCGTCAACGAAGCGTTCCTGCAGAAGTTCGGCCTCGGACGGGACGCGGTCGGCAAGCTGATTGGGGAGCGGGGCGGCAAGCTCGACACGGAGATCGTCGGCATCGTACAGAACGCGAAGTACAGCGAGGTCAAGGACAAGATTCCACCACTCTACTTTCGCCCGTACCGGCAGGACGACAACATGGGCTCGCTGTCGTTCTACGTGCGCTCGTCGCTGCCGCTGGATCAGACACTCGCGGCGGTGCGCCCGGCGGTCGCGCGCCTCGATCCCAACCTCCCCGTCGAAGATCTGCGGTCGATGCCGCAGCAGGTGCGCGACAACGTGTTCTTCGATCGCTTCATGACGCTGCTCTCGGCCGCGTTCGCCTCGCTCGCGACGCTGCTCGCGGCGATCGGGCTCTACGGCGTGCTCGCCTACACCGTCGCGCAGCGGACGCGCGAGATCGGGCTGCGCATGGCGCTCGGCGCCGCGCCCGGACGCGTGCGCGGCATGGTCCTCCGGCAGGTCGGGTGGATGACGCTGGTCGGCGGGATCATCGGCCTCGCGGCGGCGGTCGCGGTCGGCCGCGCGGCGCGGTCGCTCTTCTATCAGCTCGAATGGTACGACCCGTCCGCGCTCGCCGCGGGGGTCGTGCTGCTGTCCGGCGTCGCGCTCCTGGCGGGCTTCATCCCCGCTCACCGCGCGTCACGCATCGATCCGATGACGGCGTTGAGGTATGAATGACTGGGGCGGGCGCTCTTCTGTATAAACACAAACCGGGCGGTGTCGCGCGTTGCGACACTCGCCCGGCGACGACAGCGTTCTAACGGTTGAGATTCTCGCGATTGCCACCCGGTTGCGGTTCCGAATCCGGTTCATTCGGATTCCCTTCCTTCTCCTCCTTCTGATCTCCTTCTCGTCCCGACGTGCCGGTCGGTTTCTGCTGCTCGTCGCCGAATCCCTGGCCACCCTGACTACCCTGGCCGCCCGTGGTTCCCTGGGTGCCCTCTTCCTTCTTCTGCCCTCCGACCTGGTCGCGGTCGTCCTGATTCATGCAGACCTCCAAGGGCCGCTCTATGCAAGGTTTGCAACGTCAGCCACAGGATGAGGGATGAGGGATAACGGATGGCGGATGGCAGTTGGCGGTTGGCGAATCCGTCATCCGTCATCCAGCATCCACCATCATCATCTGTATGCCCGGTTAACATGAAGCGTGCGTGAACCCATCGTCCGGGCCGCCGGGCTCGCCGTCGTTGTCGCGTACGCGGGATTGATCGTCTGGGTGTATGCGCGCCAGCCGCAGACGCTGGCGCAGGTGACGGGCGGGCTCGCCTCGAGCGTCGGCGCCTACCACGTGGACGCGCAGTCGTTCGCGGACGGGATCCGCTTCTTCCGCCGGGGCCAGTTCATGGAGGCGCGGGCGGCGTTCGAGCGGGCCGACCCGGCTCAGCGGGACGCGCGCACGCAGTTCTACATCGCGTACGCCTGCTATCGCGAGGGGTGGGGGCACTTCTACAACGACCGGCGGCTGTTGGCGCGCGGGCTCGAGGCGGTGGACCGCGCGATCGCGCTCGCGCCGAACGGACGGCTCGTCGTCGAGGACGATCCGGACCTGCAGATGCGGAGCGCGGACGAGTTGAAGGCGGAGCTGCAGCGCGGGATGCAGCGGGACCCCAACCCGCTGCACGTGTTCAGGAGCCGCAAGTGAACGCCGCGCGCGAGGCGTTGCTGCTGCCCGTCATGTTCCTGACGGTGACGCTCGCCGGCGGCCTGTCGCTCGGCCCGCCGGTGTCGTTCTCGCCGCCGCCGCTCTTCGCGCTAATCCTCGCGGCGCTCCTCGTCGCGGCGCTGTTCCGCAGCGGCGTCCTCGTCCCGGCTGGGCTCGTGGATGCTTCCCGCGGCCCGCTCGCGAACGTCAACGGTGCCGTCGTCATCGTGACGCTGTTTGCGGCGTCGGCGCAGGCGTTTCATCTGTTGACGCCCGCCGCCGGTCTGCCGCTGCTCCTGTTCGACGGGTTCCTGCTCGTGCTGCTCCTCAACACGCTCGTCACGTATCCCGACCGCATCGAGCTGTTGCGGAGCCTGATGGTGATCTTCGGGTCCGCCTTCGTGCTGAAGTTCGTGATTCTCGCGGCGCTGTCGGATCCGACGGGTGGACGTCTGAAGCGCCTGCTCCTGCTGGCCGTCGAAGGGGCGACGCTCGGCACGCTGACGCAGGATCCGCTGCCGCCGGCTGCGGGCTACATCGCGTTCTTCACGCTGCTGCTGTTCTTGATCGCCGTCTGGGCCTTAGCGCCGCCGCCGCAAAGACACACCGCCAATTGGCGACTGAAGATTGAAGATTGAAGATTAGGGAATTGGCGATTGGCGATTGGCGATTGGATTGGCGATTGGCGATTGGCGATTGGATTGGCGATTGGCGAGTGCCGATTGGGCCGCAAATCCTCCAATCGACAATCGCCAATCCAATCGCCAATCGGCAATCGCCAATCCAATCGTCAATCCGCCAATCGTCAATTCGCCAATCGCCAATCGCCAATCGCCAATCGGCAATTGTTCAGAAGCTGTACTTAACCCCGAGCTGAATCTGGCGCGAGCTGCTCGCTACGGAATTGAAGATCCGGCCGAAGGTCGCGCTGGTCATCGTCAGCGTCGGGAAACCGAAGCTGGCGTGGTTCAGCACGTTGGTCGCGTCGACGCGGAATTCCAGAGACTGCTGGCCCAGGACGCGCGTCCGCTTCGACACCGTCAGGTTGACATTCGAGAACATCGGGCCGCGGAAGAAATTGCGGCCGACGTTGCTGAACTGCCCCGCATCGGGATTGCTGAACTTCGCCCGCTCGTCAGGCGAGAAGTAGAAGACGATCCCGCCCTCCTCGTGCAGCGACCCCAGGCTGCCGCTGCAGTCGTTGCAGTTCGAGGGGGTCTGGACGACGTTGCTGAACGTGTTCGAGCCGGAGTACACCGTCATCGGCCGGCCGCTCTCGACGACGACCTGTGAGGCAAGCTGCCACCCACCGCAGATGGCATCGACGGCGGGCGATGCGGCGCTCATATAGTGCCGGCCGCGCCCGAATGGCAGCCCCCACACGATCTGCCCCTGGAACACATGCGTACGGTCGAAGTCCGACAGCGCGTAGTTCAGCGACCGGTCGTGGACGTTGAACGGCGTGCTGCTGGCCGACTGATTGTTGGCGGTGCTCACGACGGTGAACGCCGGGTCGTACGATCGCGTGTCCTTCGACCGCGAGAGCGTGTAGCCGACGAAGTAGCCGAGGCCGTTGCCGTATCGGCGCTCGAGTTTCGTCTCCAGCGCGTGATAGCGCGAGTAGTCGTTCGAGTCGATGACGACGACGCCGGTCGGGCTGTTCAGGAATTGCGGATATGGGAAGAAGAAGTACGAGCCCAGGCCGGCGAGCTCCGGGAGCGTCTTCCCGCTCTGGATGCGCGTGCCGAGCGACGCGGCGGTGGCCGCAACCGCGTTCAACTGCAGGTTGGCCGCAAACAGCCGCCTCAGCATCGCGGCGCCCGTTTCACCGGGATTGCGCCGCGTGTCGGGGCCGAGCAATTGATCGAGCAGGGCGCTCTCGCCGCCGTTCTTGGCCGCGTTGAACGCCGAGAGAAACCCGTTGCTGGCGTACTCCGCCTGATTGACGTTGTAGGCGCCGAACAGATGCTGGGCGCGGCGGCCGATGTAGGCGACCTCCAGCATCGTCCCGCCCCAGACTTCGCGCTGATAGCTGATCGCCCATCCATGGGTGAGCGGCGACTGGAACTCGGGATCGACGACACGGGCGCTGTTCCCGGACACCGCCGGCTGGAGGAAATCCTTCGGGCTCACGGTCGGCGCGAGCGACGGCAGCCCGTCGCGCAGGCGCCCCCCGGCCTGGCCGTACGACGTGTTCACCGACCCGAGCGTGATGCCCGGGA
>QHWR01000214.1:6631-7115 GCA_003223835.1 Acidobacteriota bacterium
TACGGTAGTTCGCCCGCAGCGCGCTCTTGCCGTCGTTTCCGGGATCCCAGGCCACGCCCACCGACGGCCCGACGTTGTTGATGTCGTTCTTATAGAGATTGCCGGGGACCCAGTTCAGCGTGTTGCTCGGCGCGGCATCGACCGCGACGCGCTGGTTCGGGACGCGGATCAACCCGTCCGGATTCGTGGGGTGCATCTTCAATTCCCACCGCACGCCGGCATCGACCGTGACGTTCGTCTTCGGCTTCCACGTGTCCTGGGCGTAGAAGTCCAGCTCCGGAAACCACGCCTTGAAGAGGAACGTGGTACCCCCCGGCGCGTAGCTGTCGCCGCGCTGCACGAACGCCTGGCTCAGATTGCCGACGCGGCCGAGCAGCGTGTTGATGCCCAACTGGAGATTTGGCCGATCGAACGCGGTGTTGATGGCACCCGGGATGCCGAACGTCGCCGGATCGACCGTGTTGACGCCCGTACTGAAGTCGAC
>QHWR01000215.1 GCA_003223835.1 Acidobacteriota bacterium
GATCGTGTTGACCGGCGTGACCTTCAGCAGGCGGCGCAGCGCGGCCAGGAGCATGCGCAGCGTGTCGCCGTCGGCGGTCGCCGCGAGCGCCGTCTTCGCCGATTGCTCGACCCGCGCCGCCGCGTCGTTGATGTAGGCGCACGCCGCGTCGACGTGGAGCCCGCCGGCCTGCTCCGCGCGGATCAACGCGCATTCCGATCCGTACACGTCGATGGCCACGTCTGCGAGCGCCATCAGCACTTCCTGCTGATCGGTCAGCTTGTCGCCGAACGTCTGCATCGCCGTCCCCAGCACCATGAGCGCCACTTTCTTCATCGCGGCGACGGCGCGCTTCTGCGGCTCGAGCGCCGCGTCACCGCCGAGCTCCGGCGCGGACGGCGTCAACAGCTCGTCCATGAGACGCCTGGCCGCCGGGATCAGCGGCAGTCCGCCTTTGAGCGCGCGCCGAATCAGCATGCCGGGGATCAGCAGGCGGTTGATCTCGTTCGTGCCCTCGAAGATGCGATTGACGCGCGCGTCCCGGTAGTGCCGCTCGGCCGGGTAATCGCGAACGAACCCGTTGCCGCCGTGGATCTGCACGTTCTCGTCGAGGATGTAGTCGATCGTCTCGCTGCTCGCGACCTTGAGGATCGATGACTCGATCGCGAACTCCTCGAGCGCCGCCACGTATTCGTCGCTCCCGTGCCGGCCCTGCAGCGTCCCGTCGATCAGTCCTGCGGTTCGATACAACATGGACTCGACGGCATACTGGCGCGCCGTCATCTCTCCGAGCTTGTATTTGATCGCGCCGAAGCTCGCGATCGGCTGGCCGAACTGTTTCCGCTGCGCCGCGTAGCGCGCCGCCTCGCCGATCGCCATGCGGCCGCCGCCGCTGCACATGGCGCCGAGCTTCAGCCGGCCGTAGTTGAGCGTGTTGAACGCGATCTTGTGACCTTTGCCCGCCTCGCCGAGCAGGTTCGCGGCCGGCACGCGCGCGTCCTGCAGGATCAACGGCGTGGTGGACGATCCGAGGATCCCGAGCTTGTGTTCCTCTTTCCCGCTGCTGACGCCGGGGAACGCCCGCTCGACGATGAACGCGCTGAACAGCTCGCCATTGCCGGTTCCAGCGGCCCCTGCCCCCGGGACGATCTTCGCGAACACGATGAAGACGTCGGCGAAGCCGCCGTTGGTGATCCACATCTTCTCGCCGTTGAGCACGAAGCTGCCGTCCGGCTGCCGCGTCGCGCGGGCTTTCGCGCCGAGCGCGTCCGATCCCGATCCGGATTCGCTCAGCGCGTACGCGCCGACCATCTCGCCCGACGCGAGCCGGGGCAAGTACGCGCGCTTCTGCTCTTCGGTGCCGAAGCAGACGAGCGGCGTGATCGTCAGTCCCACCTGCGCGCCCAGCGTCGTCGCGAACGAGGCGCATCGCCCGACCGATTCGCCGACCACGATCGACGCCGTCTTGTCGAGCGCGAGGCCGCCGTACGCCTCGGGCACGTCGGTGGCGAGCAGGCCCAGCTCGCCGCACCGCGCGACGAGCGCCCGCGCCGTCGCCCAGTCTTTCTGTTCCAGCTTCTCGAGCGCCGGCGACACCTCGTGGTCGATGAATTCGTCGGCGGTCTGGCCGATCAGCCGGTGTTCCTCGCTCAGCTTCTCGCGGGTGAACACGGCGGACGCGTCCGCCTCCTCGATCAGCCAGGATCCGCCCTTTGCCGCCGTCGTCGTCGTCGTAGTCATGTTCAGCTCCCAGATCCCGGACAGCATTCGTAGCGCAGGTCTTCCGCCTCCGCTGAAGCTTCGGCGGACCGCCGTAGCCTTGGCGAAGGCGGTTAGACCTGCTCGTGATCACGAGCACAGATCCTCTCAAATATACCAGCGGCTCCCATGCCGCCGCCGACACACATCGTCACCATGCCGTAGCGCGCGTTGCGCCGTTTCATCTCGTGGAGCAGCGTCGTCGTCAGCTTCGCGCCGGTGCAGCCGAGCGGATGGCCGAGCGCGATCGCGCCGCCGTTGACATTGACTCGCTCGGGATCGATCGACAGTTCGCGCAGGCACGCCAGCGCCTGCGCGGCGAACGCTTCGTTCAGCTCGACGAGATCGATTCGATCCAATGTCAGCCCGGCGAGTTTCAGCGCTTTCCTGATCGCCGGCACCGGGCCGATGCCGAATCGTTCCGGCTCGACGCCCGCGGTCGCGAACGCCACGAACCGTCCGAGCGGCGTCAATCCCAGCTCGCGCGCCCTGGCGTCGCTCATGACGACCACCGCGGCGGCGCCGTCGCTCGTCTGCGACGAGTTGCCCGCCGTCACGGTGCCGTTGACGTGAAACGCCGGCTTCAGCTTCGCGAGCGCCTCCATCGACGTGTCCCGCCGCGGCCCCTCGTCGGTATCGAATAGTCGCTGACCATCGGGTCTGACGCCCACGATCTCGTCGACGAACCGCCCGGCGTCGATCGCGGCAATCGCGCGATGGTGGCTCCGCAGCGCGAACGCATCCTGCTCCTCGCGGCTCACGTGCGACTCGCGCGCGTGGTTCTCGCCGACGAGACCCGTCGTCAGGTAGACGTCGGGGTAGCTGTCGACGAGCGACGGATTCGGCGCGATCTTGTTGCCGCCCATCGGCACGAGGCTCATCGACTCCGTGCCGCCGGCGACGATCGCGCCGGCGCCGCCGGCGCGAATGCGTTCCGCGCCGTACGCGATCGCCTGCAGGCCGGACGAGCAGAAGCGGTTGACGGTCACGGCGGACGCCGTCACCGGGACGCCGGCGCGCAGGCTCGCAATCCGCGCGACGTTGAGTCCCTGCTCCGCCTCCGGCATCGCGCAGCCGAGAATCACGTCGTCGATCTCGGACGGATCGAGCCCGGGCGCGCGGCGCAGCGCTTCCCCAATCACCACGGCCGCCATGTCGTCCGGCCGCGTGTAGCGCAGCGCGCCGTTGGGCGCTTTGCCGACGGCCGTTCTTACGGCTGAAACGATGACTGCATCCATGGACAATTCACCAATCCCCAATTCACTAATTCACCAATTCACCAATCTTTCAACAGGTCCTCCAGCGCCTCGCCGACTTCGACCGTGTGGCCGTCGAACAGATGGTCCGCCGCGTCGATGACGACGAGCTCCTTCGGTTCGGGGAGCTGGCCGTAGAACTTCCACATGTCCTGGATCGGGCAGATGTCGTCGGCTTCCCCCTGGACGAAGAACTTCGGCTTCGTACTCTTCAGCGTGTTCGAGAAGTCGTAGCCCTGTTTCGACACGGGTGGCGCGATGCCGATCAGCACGCTGACGCGGTCGTCGGTGGCGCCCGTTTCGAGCGCGACCCAGGCGCCGAACGAGAACCCCGCCGCCCAGAGCGAACGGCCCGGATAACGCGCCGCCAGGTAGTCGAGCGCGGAACGCAAGTCCTCCATCTCGCCCTCGCCCGCGTCGAACTGTCCGCCGCTCCCGCCGACGCCGCGGAAGTTGAAACGCAGCACGGCGCACCCGATGCGCGCGAGTGCCTTTGCTCCCTGGTAAACCACCTTCGTGTGCATCGTGCCGCCGTGCGTCGGCAGCGGATGCGCGAACACGACCGCCGCCTTCACCGCCGACCCCGCGGGCGGGCCGTCGAGCAGCGCCTCGAGATGGCCGGCGCGCCCCTCGAGATCAGTGACCGTTGGCATTGACGAACTCACCGACGATCGCGGCGAAGCGGTCGGGCTGCGTGAGCAAGCCGAGATGTCCCGTCCCGCTCATGACTTCGTAGCGCGACCCCGCGATCAATTCCGCATAGCGCCGCGTGGACGAGACGGGGACGACGCGATCGAGTCGTTCGTCGCCGCTGATCACGAGCGTCGGCGCTTTCACGCGCGCGCCGTCCGAGGCGAAGTCGGACGTCTGCTGCAGCCGGACGCGGCGCGCCATCAGCCCGGGGTTCATCGGCGCCGCGAGCGCGCCGAACACATATCCGAGGGTGAAGCGCAGCCGCGCCGTCCACGTCGGCAGCGACGACCGGATCTCGGGCACGAGGCGATCGAACGCGGTCAGGCAGAACGCCGGCACCGAGCGCCACGGTTTGGCGACGTAGCGGGCCTGGCGTGGATTCGGCTGCCACGCCGGATCCGGCGCGCACACGAGCACGAGCGCGCGGACGCGCGCGGGACGCGTCGCCGCGTAATGAAGCGCGACGAGCCCGCCGAACGACACGCCGCACAGCGCCGCGCTGTCCACGCCCGCGCGATCGAGGACGCCGTCGAGTTGACGCATCATCGCCTCGAATCCGATCGTCCAGTCCATCCGCGCCCCGGATCCGAGGTCGCCCGGGAGGGAGTAGCTGATCGTCCGGCACCGCCGCGACAACGCCCGCAGCGTCGGCATCATCCACTCCCAGCGCCCTTGCACACCCGGTATCACGACGAGCGGCGGCCCGGACCCTTCATCGAACATTCCCACCATCTTCTCTCAGCGCTCGCGGGGCCCCACCCCCGCTCGCTCTCGCTCGGCGCCTTCGCGCCTCGCTCGGGCCGCAGGCGCTCTTCCGTCTTCCGTCTTTCGCCGTCAGTTCCTCAACGGCTTTCCCGTTTTCAGCGTATGCGCGATGCGTTCGAGCGTCTTCCGCTCGCCGCAGAGGCTGAGAAACGCTTCACGTTCCAGGTCGAGAAGCTGCTGTTCCGTCAGCATCGTCGGGTGCGGTTGATTCCCGCCCGCGAGAATCCATGCGAGCTTGCGTCCGATGACCGCGTCGTGATCGGTGATGCGGCCGGCGCGATGCGCGAGGTGGATGCCGAGCTTCAACGTCGCGAGAATGCCCTCGCCCCCGACGCGGATCGCCGCGCGCGGCACCGGCGGCTGATACGCGTCCGCCGCGAGCTGCAGCGCGTGCGCCTTGGCGTCGGCGACGAGACGGTCGCGGTTCATGCTGACGCCGTCGCCGTCGCGCAGGAAGCCGAGCTGCCGCGCCTGCGGCCCGCTCGTGGACACCTTCGCGAAGCCGATCGTCTCGAAGACGCGCTGGACCGCGGGCAGCGGGTCGGCGCCGGGCGCGGCGGTTTCCATTGCGCGCGCGAGCATCTCCTTCGTGCCGCCGCCCGCGGGAATGAGCCCGACGCCGACTTCGACCAGGCCGATGTACGCCTCCGCCGCCGCCTGCACGCGGGCGGCGTGGAGCACGACTTCGCATCCGCCGCCCAGCGTCATGCCGGCGGGCGCCACCACGACGGGCACCGGGCTGTGCTTCAACGCCATCGTCGCGCCCTGGAACGCGCGGACCATCAGGTCCACCTCGTCCCAGTTCGCTTCCTGCGCTTCGAGGAGGAGCAGCATCACGTTGGCGCCGACGGAGAAATTCGGCGCGTCGTTCGCGACGACGAGCGCGGTGAAGTTGGCGGCCGCCTCCTTGACGCCGGCGTGCAGCATCTGAATCGTGTCGCCGCCGATCGCGTTCATCTTGGAGTGGAACTCGACGCAGAGGACGCCGTCGCCGACGTCCACGAGGCTGGCGCCGGCGTTCTTCTTGACGACCGCGCCGCGCGCGTTCGAAATGGGGTCTGACCCCCTGGGGTCTGACCCCTTGGGGTCAGACCCCAGCCCGAGCGCGTCGGCGCCGATTGCGTCGATTGTTTCGAACGGCCCCAATTCCCAGCCGAACCCCCACCGCATCGCGCGGTCGACGTCGTCGGTCGAGTGCGCGATGGCCGGCGCGACGTGGGCCGCGTACCGCAGCGTGGGACCGAGCGTCGCGCGCAGGAACGCGCCCGCCTTGTCCTTGCCCAGGAAGAGCGCCCGGATCCGTTCGGCGGGGGATTCGATCGACCGCGCGGCTTCGAGCGACGGCAGCTTCGCCGGCCGTTTCGGCCGGTACTCGAGCGACGCCGGGTCGAGCGTCAGGATCTCCTCTCCCTGCTTTTGATAGAAGCCCCGGCCGGCTTTCGCGCCCACCCAGCCGCGGCGCACCATCTCCTCGATGAACGACGGCAGAATGAACTGGCGGCGCTCCTCGGGATCGTCGAGCCGCTCGGCGAGATTGCGCGCGACGTGAGCCAGCACGTCGATACCGGCGATGTCCATCGTGCGGAACGTTGCGCTCTTCGGACGCCCGATCGCGGGGCCGGTCACGGCGTCAATCTCTTCGATCGAGTACTCGCCCGTCTCCAGCGCACGGAAGATCTGCATGACACCGAACAACCCCACGCGATTCGCGATGAAGTTCGGCGTGTCCTTCGCGATGACGACGCCCTTGCCGAGACGCCGGTCCGCGAAGGCGGTCACGCGTTCGATCACGCGAGGGTCGGTGTCGGGGGTCGGAATCACCTCGAGCAGATGCAGATAGCGCGGCGGATTGAAGAAGTGCGTGCCGAGCCAGTGGCGCCGGAACGCCTCCGATCGTCCGTCCGCGATCGCGGCGATTGGAATGCCGGACGTGTTCGAGCTGACGATCGCGTCCGCGCCGCGATGCGGCTCGAGCCGCGCGAGCAGCTCGCGCTTGATCTCGACCCGCTCGACGATCGCCTCGAGGATCCAGTCGGCGGTCGCAACCTTCGCCAGGTCGTCGTCGAAGCTGCCGGTCGAGATGAGGGCGGCGCCGTCGGCCGTGAAGAAGGGATCGGGCTTCAACCGCCGCGCGCGCTCGAGGCCCTCCTTCGCGGCCGCGGCGGTGACGTCGAGCAGCACGACGGGAACGCCGGCATTGGCGAAGTGGGCGGCGATCTGCGCCCCCATCGTGCCGGCGCCCAGGACGGCGGCTGAACGGATGCTGGTCATCTCTTCTTCGGGGATGTTCGCGGCCGCCCGCCGGCCAGCCCGCCGACGAACAGGTTGACGATCGCATCGGCGTCCGCCGCGGGCGAGTAGCGCCGCTTGCTCAGGATCCAGTTGGTCGCCATTTCGTCCAGCGCGCCGAAAAAGAGCTTGGCCGCGAGCGTCGGGTTGACCTCGCGCCGGAACGCGCCGCGCGCCTGCCCGTCGGCGATCACCTCGCGAATGATGCCGAGGTAATCGCGCAGCGCGGTCGCCGAGAACCGCTCCATGAACTTGGTGGACTGCCGAAGCTCGACCTGAAACACGACGGCGAGGTTGCGGTCGCGCCCGAGCCGGCCCAGATGGACCCGGGCGATCGCGCGCAGGCGCTCCGCGGGATCGTCGACGCCCGCGACGCTGGCGCGCCCGTCCTCGATGGCGGCCTGCATCGAGCGCTCGAAGATCGACACGAGCAGGTCGTCCTTCGATCGAAAGTACAGATAGACCGTCCCCGCGGCCACGCCCGCCGCGCGGGCGACGTCGGCGACCTGCGCGTTGAAGAACCCGCGCCCCGCGAACACGTCGATCGCGGCGCGGAGGATGGCGGCGCGTTTGTCAGCCCGCTCGGGACGTTCGGCGAGAACGGAGGTGGCGCCCACTGAATGAATGTTCATTCAGTTCGGGCGGGCTGTCAAGGGCGCGGTTCACGGGTTCACGGTTCACGGGTTCACGGTTCACCGGTTCACGGGTTCACGGTTCACCGGTTCACGGGTTCATGGTTCACCACGGTTCACGGCACGGCCTGTGCTGAGACCGCGGCATGGCTACCGCGCGACATCATGAAGAACTCGATTGCTGGCGGCTTTCGGAAGAATTGCGCCTGGAAGTCGAGGCAGTTCTCGCCACCGAACCGGCGTCCAAGGATTTTCGAATTCTGCGATCAGATCCGAGGCTCGAGTAGCAGCACGCCGGCGAACATCGCCGAAGGGTTTGCGCGCTATCGTCCCCGGCCGTTCGCATACTGTCTCCGTACCGCGCTCGGCGAACTTGGCGAGACGCAGAACCATCTCCGCAAAGGCAGGACGAAGCAGTATCTGTCCGAGGATGCATTCGCTCGATTGTGGCGGCTGTCGAAGCGAGCGTTCGGCGCTACCACGAAGCTTCACCGCTACCTGATTGGCTGCGGCGACAACTATCCGGATTACGCACACGACCCGCCGAAACGAACCAAGAACCCCGAACCGTGAACCGTGAACCGTGAACCGTGAACCGTGAACCCGTGAACCCGTCATTTCCATCTCGTGAGAATCGTTTCCCGCTCGAACAACGCGACGCTGAAGAGAATCAGCAGCACCCAGACGGCGCCGAGCGCGAGCGACATCAACAAGAGCACCGTCGACGTGATGACGAACGCGCCGGCGATCTGACCCACCAGCACGATCACGCAGCACCGCAATCTGCTGCGCGCTCCGCGGATCGTTCACGCGCGACGAGATCGCGATCGTCATCTGCAGCGCCGCCAGCGACGCGAACGGCCCGAGCAGGCCGACGAGAATCGCGCTGCGGCCGGTGAACAGCGCGGCCCCCACGCCGGGCGCGGCGAGGAGCCAGACGAGCGCGAAATAGACGCACAACCCGATCAGCTCGATCACCAGCGACGGCAGGAACGCCGCCAGCACCTTCGCGATCAACAACTCCGCCGTCGTCATCGGCGTGGTGAGCAGCGGCTCCAGCGTTCGTCCCTGCTTCTCCCCGACCACGCTGTACGCCGCGAGCGAGACGGCGCCCACGATCGGCGCAACGAGAAAGAGAAACAGAAACTGCTGAAACAGGAAGGCCTCGGCCGCCGCGCGCGGGCTCAGGCCGGCAAGGCCGGGCAGCTTCGTCCGCGCGAAGGCGACGACCTGCTGGATCGTTCGGTCGGACGCCATCGACTCGCCGGTGATCCGCGGCAACATCACGACGACGACGAATGGGAGCAGCGTGCACAGGACGACGAGCGCGACGACGGGAAGAACGGCCGCCGGGCTCGAGCGGAACTCGCGCAGTTCCTTGCCCATCAGGGCCGCGATGCGGTCCGGTTTCACGCCGGCGCCACCGGCGGCTTCAGCAGACGGAGGTACACGTCCTCGAGCGGCGGCTCCTCGTCGTACACCTCGCGGATTTCAGCCCCGGCGTCGACGAGCCTGCGGATCACGATCGGCGTCAGGCGGTCGGGACTCTCGAGCACCATCGAGAGCGCCGTGCCGTCGATGCGGACGTCCTGCGCGCCGGCGCGCCCGATGACCGCCGCGAGATCCGGCAGTGGAGGAGACGGCGTCATCAGGCGGACGCGCAGGCGGCGGCCGAACACGTCGCGACGGAGCGTCGCCGGCTCGCCGATCGCGATCAGCTTCGTGTTCACGAGCCCGACGCGGTCCGCGACCCGCTCGACCTCATCGAGGTTGTGCGTCGAGACGACGATGGCGCGACGCTGCGTGCGGAGGTCCCTCAACAGATCGCGGACGGTGCGCGCCGTCTGCGGATCGAGGTTCGCCGTCGGTTCATCGAGCAGGACGACCTGCGGATCGTGCACGAGCGCGCGCGCCAGCGCGAGCTTCTGCTTCATGCCCTTCGACAGCAGCACGACGCGGTCGGTCCGTCGATCCCACAACCCGAACAGGCGCAACACGCGTTCAACCGCATTGGCGGCGCCCGGCACATCGAACAACCGCGCGTACACGGCGAGGTTGTCCTCGACGGTGAGGTTGTCCCACAGCCCCGGCGTTTCCGTCAGGAACCCGATTCGCGCCCGGAGCGCCGCGGCGGTCTCGCGCGTGAACGGACGTCCGTCGATGGTGACGGTGCCTCCGTTCGGCGGAATGAGTCCGCCAAGCATTCGCAGCGTCGTCGTTTTCCCCGCGCCGTTGGGACCGAGCAGCCCGAACACCTCGCCCGCGCGGACCTCGAAGCTCACGTCGTCCACCGCCACGCGCGCCCCGAACCGCCGCGTGACGTGCTGAGCGGAAATCACGGGGGCTATCGTAATAGGCTTTAGGCTTTGGGCTTTAGCCTAAAGCCCAAAGCCAGCGGCTCGGTCCGCGATCCAGCCGAGACGCTTCTCCGGTATAGTGTCCGCCAGCCCCCCGCACAGCCGAAGGGTCCTCC
>QHWR01000216.1:0-6413 GCA_003223835.1 Acidobacteriota bacterium
CACGACAGCGAGGCGGCCTATACGCTGATGCTGGCGCACGTGGGGGACATCCAGGATCGCGTCGGCCGGACGATGAAGCAGGCGGCGCGCACCGGCTTCTGCGGCCCGAGCGCCGCTCCGAAACGGGCCGCCGCGCGCGCCGCGGCCAACGGCCGCCGCCGCTGACCCGCGTCTTCCTTCCCCTTCTGCTGGCGGCCGCCGCCGCGCTTGGCGCCGCCGCCTGCACGCGCGAGAAAGAGCGCGGACGTCAGTTGTATGCGCAACGTGGATGCGCGGTGTGCCACGGCGCCAGGGGCCACGGCGACGGGCCGTCGGCAAAACGGCTGGCTGTGGTGCCGCGGGATTTTGCCGACGTCCACGCCTACAGGCAAGGCTCGAGGCGGGACGACATCGCGGCATCCATTCGGAACGGCGCCGGCGCGATGCCTGCGTTCCGCGACATCGACGAGTCCGAAGCCAGCAACATTGCCGCGTGGATCGTCTCGCTTCAGCGTCAGCCGCGGTAACGGAACGACATGCTGACCGTACCGAGGACGTCGCTGCTCTGCGTCACGGTCGCGATCGTGGCGCTGAGCGGCTGCCGGGAGCGCGAGCCGGCGGCAAGCGTCCGGGAAGACGCGCGTCCGGCCTTCGGCGGGGACTTCACGCTGACGAGCCAGGACAACCAGCCGTTCCGGCTCCACGACGTTCGCGGCCGCCCGGTCGTGTTGTTCTTCGGCTACACGTCGTGTCCCGACATGTGCCCGATGACGATGTCCCGCGTCACCGCCGCGTTGAGCCGCGTCGGCACGTCGGCATCCGAAGTGGTGACGCTCTTCGTTTCCCTCGATCCGAAGCGCGACACGCCGGCGGTTCTCAAGGAATACGTCGCCAGCTTCAGCACACCCCTCATCGGTCTGACCGGCACCGATGAGGACGTCGGCCGGGTCGCGTCCGCGTACCATGCGTCGTATCAGATCGTGCCGACCGGCACCAGGAACTATCTCGTGAATCACACGTCGGCGATCTTCCTGATCGACAGGCAGGGCCGGCTGCGCCAGTACTTCAAGTACGACGAAAGGCCTGAACTGCTCGCGGCCGCGCTGCGGACCCTTCTCGAGGAAAAACGATGAGGCCGAACGTTCGAACCGCCTCCGCCGGTGCGCTCGTTTCGTTGCTCGTGTTCGGCGCGGCGTGCAGCCGCCGCGTCCCCGAGTCGCGCATCACGTCGGTTGAAGCGCGCATCGACGGCATTACATGTCCGACCTGCGTGCCGCCGCTCGAGGCATCGCTCAGGCGTCAGTACCACAAATCCGCGATCGAGGTGGACGACGACAAGGACATGGCGACCGTCCGCTTCGCGGACCACGAGAGTTTTTCCGCGTCGGAATTCCGCGCCGCGGTCGAACGCGTCCGCATGCGCGTCGTCACGATCCGCGTCCAGGCCTGCGGAAAAGTCGAGGCGTCGAACGGCGACAAATGGCTGACCGCGGGGAGCAGTCGATTCCTCGTGCGCAGCGACCGTGAGCTGCCGCTGAACGAACCGCTGTGCGTCGACGGTACGCTCGACACTCGCGCCGATCCGGCAGTCTTCCACGTGTCCGCCTTCTCGGTACAGAGCGCATCGGGATCCTGAGGAGACTTGCCGATCACCTCGCCGCCTGCGCGGTAGACGCGGGCTTCTTCACGAAGAACTTCGGCACCAGGTACGTCATCACGGCGTTGCTGCCCACGCCGTAGACCTCGCCGTTAATCGGATTGATGGCCACTCCGCCGAAGCCGTTGGCGCGCGTGGCGGGTCCGCGAATCATCATCCGCGGCGCCACGTCGCCATCGTCGGTGACGGCCCATGCGCCGATGAAGCCGGCGGTGTCGCCGCCGCCTTCCGCCTCCACGGGATCGTCGTCGCGCTCCGCCCGGCGCGCCTGCTCACGGAGGGCGGCCAGCGCCTTTTCGTTCGTGTAGAGGTCCGCTTCCTTCTGCGGCGTCGCCTGCTGCCGGCGGAACGCCTGCACCGCGACGTAGATCATGCCGCGCTCCGGATCGACCTTGAGCTGGCGGAAGCGTCCGAGCACGCCCGTGTTGACGCCGCCGATGTGTCGGAGGGGCGCGACGTCGCCGTCCGCCAGCCGGTCGAACATGTAGAGCCCGTTGGGACCGCCGGCCGACCGGTTCGCCGCGATGATCACGTTGGCGACCGGATCCACGGCCACGCCGACGATGTCGCGGAAGTCGGTCTTCAGGCCGCCGATCTTCCGTTTCGGGGCGACGTCGCCGTTCGCGAGCCGATCGAACACGAGGATCGCGCGCGAGCTCGAGTCGGCCGCGACGATCTCGCCGTTGACCGGATCCACTTCAACGGTCTGCGGACGGATCAGCCCCGTGTGCGATCCCTGAATGATGCGGACGGGCATCTGGTTGCCGCGGGCCTCCCCCTTGAACACCAGCACGGCGCCGGAGAGCGCGACCGGAACGATGATCTCGTCGTGGACGGCGTCGAACGCGAGACCGTGCATGGTGCGGCTCAGGTGCGTCTGCTGCCCTTCAATCGTGCGGTCCGGCGAGACGTTGCCGCTCGTATACCGCGCAAACGTGGAGATGCGCGGCACGCTCACGCAGTTGGGGACGAGGACCTCTTCCCGCTTCGGATCGTAGGCGGCCGCCGCGGCATTCGTGAAGCCCGTCGTCGGCGTTCCCTCCGGCGCGTTGCGGATGATGCGTTTCGGCGTGGCGTCGCCCGCCGCCAGACGGTCGAAGACGACGGCGGTGTGATCGCCGTAGTTCGCCACCCAGATCTCGTTGCGCTTCGTGTCCACGGCGACGCCGACGGGTCCCACGATGCCGGTGTGCGGACCGCCGATGAAGCGGCCCGGCGCGGCGTCGCCGCTCGCCGTCACGGGGAAGATCAGGATCGAATTGCTGGCGTAGTTGGCGACGAGCAGTTCGCTCCTCGGCTTGTCGACGGTGATCCCCATGGGCCACGCGAGCTGCGTGCGATTGCCCTGCAGCGTGCGGATCGGCGGCACGTCGCCGTTCGCGGACGCCTTGTAGACGCGGATCGACGAGGGCTGGAACCGGCCGGGGATGTACTTGCCCGGGAAGGCCGGCTCGTCCCCGGCGTACGAGCGCATCTCCGTCCAGTTGCCATGGTTCGCCGCGAAAACCTCGTCGCGGTCGCCGTCGAGGAACACGCCGTGCGGATCCTCGAGCAGCGTCTGCATGCCGCGAATCGTCCGTCTCGGCCGGACCACGCCGGAGTCGTCCGCCGAGTAGATCGAAATGCCCTGATACTGCTGGCTCGTGACCGCGAGCTCGTCGCGGGCCGCGTCGAGCGAGAGGCCCCACGACTGATGCGGCACGGTCAGCGATCGCAGCGGCTTCGTATCGCCGTTCGCGTCGTAGGAGAACACTTCCATGCCGCCGCCGTCGTTGTTCGTCACCATGACTTCGCGGCGCTTCGAATTGACGGCGACCCCCGCGACGAATCCGAGCTTCACGCTCGGGCCGAGGACCCAGCCGCGCGGCGACGTGACTTTCGGCGAGCGGCCGCCCGACGCCGCGTCGTAGATGAGGAGGCCGTGGCGGTTCTCGTCGCTCATGACGACGATGCCGTTCTCGCCGTCGACGGCGATGCCGTCGAACGTGGGCCACGGGTCCATGACCGCCGCGGTGGGCGGGATGTTGCCGCCGATCGTGTTCTTGCCCGGCCATCCGGGAGGCGCGCCCGGCGCGTCCGCCTTCGTCCGGCCCGCCGCCCCCTGCCTCGACTGGTAGGCGGCGATCGACGCCTGGTATTCCGCCCGCTGCTCGCGGGTCGGCGGCATCAGGCAGATGTCGTCGGCCTCCAGCGATTCGATGAGCGGCATGGCCACGTCCGCCGACACTTCCGACTTGCCGGCGGGAGTCCACATCAGCGTCAGGGCCGCGAATGGTATGGCCAATGCTCGTTTGAACATGCCGCCGGCTCCCTTCGGGGAAGTGAAAACGTCGTGCGCAGTGTACCGCGGAACCGCCCTGTCCGTCTCAGCCGAAATGGTCCGACCTTCAGCGTACAGTCCACGAGCAGGGCTGAAGCCCTGCGCTACGAGAGTGTCGTTCGTAGCCTCGACGAAGCCTTGGCGGAGCCGGGGCGGAGGCGGGCAGGGCTGCTCGTGAATCGACAGCCAACGGTCGCAATGACGCCGTCCGGAACAGCGCGGGCGACCCGAGGCGAGCCCGGCAGACCTCCTGCTCGGCGTCGCTGAACACGTACGGGGATCCGATCTGCATGGCCATGTACTGGCGGGACGCGTTCTCTTCGAGGTAGATGGCGAGCGCGAAGCCCTCGATCATGTCGGCGCCGACCACGACGGCGCCGTGGGACTTGAGCAGGAGCGCGCGTCCGGCGCCGAGCGCCGTGGCGGCGCGGGCTCCCATGTCGCGCGTGTTGACCGACAGCGGCGAATCGAGCACCGGCACGTCGCCGAGCAGCGCGCCCTGCGGAAAGACCGGACGAAACGGCGCGCCGACCATCGTCAGCAGGGTGGACCACTTCGGGTGCGTGTGCATGACGACGCGGACGTCGGGCCGCGCACGGTAGATCTCGGCGTGCAGGGGAAATTCCAGCGGAGGACGCGCGGTGCCCTCCCGCAGCTCGCCGTCGAAATCGATGGCGACGATGTCCGCGGCGGTGAGCGTCGAGCGGATCGAGGCGCCGGAGTTGATGTAGAACGAGTCGCCGTCGCGCCGCGCGCTGCAGTGACCGCTGTAGTCGACCAGCTCCGCGTGCGTCAGCATGCGGATCGCTTCGACCAGCGACCGAATCAGCGCGTCCCGTTCCAAGGCATCACCGAGACGTGAATCGCACCCGGCGCTCCCTGCCCGCCGACCGACTTGATCGCGTAGTCCACTTGGTTCAGGCCGAACCGGTGCGTGGTGATCAGCTCGAGCGGAAAGCGCTTGCTCGCAAGGAGCTGCAGCGCCATCTCCACCGAGCGATACGAGTGGCCGCGCGCGCTCTTGAGCGTGATGCCCTTTCGTGTCAGGCGGCCGATCGGAAAGTCCGGAAACGTCTGATGACCCTCGGCCTGCACCACCATCGTGGCGCCGCGGCGCTTCGCCGCTTCGATGCCGAGGATCGTGGGCGCGGGGCCCGCCCCGACGGTGCAGTCGATGACGACGTCGACGCCGCGGCCGTTGGTGACGTCCTGGATCCGCGCGAGCGGATCGTCCGCGTCGATGTCGATGGCCACGTCGGCGCCGAGCGCCTTCGCGACTTGCAGCCGGCGCGCGTCCTTCGCCGTCCCGGTGATGATGACCGTCCCCGCCCCCGCGTGCTTCGATGCCATCACGCAGCAGAGTCCCTGCTGGCCGGGCCCCTGGATCAGGACGGACGAACCGAAGCCGACGCCGCCGTCGATGAGCGCCCACTGGATGCCGTTCGACATCGGCGTCGCGAGGCCGGCCTCTTCCGGCGTCAGGCCCGCCGGAACGGTGTGCAGCACCGCGTTGATGGGCAGGTACAGATAATGACTGAACCCGCCCCACAACGAGGGGGGAATGTCGGTCGACGTGTAGCCGTAGCGGATGGCTTTCGGATCGTAGAACCACTCGGTGGCGGCGCAGTGCCGGTACTCGCCGATGCGGTCCCACTCGCAGTGGCCGCACGGCAGGTAGTGTTCCAGGAACATCAGGTCCCCTTCTTTCATGGCCTGCCGCCTCGCGAACTCCGTCCCGACGCGCGCGAGATACCCGACGTTCTCGTGTCCCATGATCAGCGGACCGGCGCGCAGCGGCAGCTTGTACTGGCTCACATCGGTCCCGCAGACGCCCGCGACTTCCACTTTCATCAACGCCGCGTCGGACGGCATGGTGGGAAGGTCCAGCTCGCGCAGCTCTGTCGTCGACGCCGCCGTTTTCAACGCGGCCAGCACTTTTTCGGGCACTCGCACTCCTCCCACCCTCTGCAAGGACAGCGACTCTATGCCGTCCGCGCGAACAGTGTCAACGCGACGCGGACGCCGCCGCGCGCCGTTCGAGCGCCGCGTTCAGCCGCGGATAGGCCTTGCGGACGTTGCCTTCGAAGATCTTCCGGCGGTCGTCCCCGGTCAGCCAGTCGAGCGCGTCGAGGCACGGCTTGTTGTCGTCGAACATCCGGCCCGTCAACGGATCCGTCGTCGTGACGCCGCCCAGCATCTCCGACGCGAACATGACGTTGTCGACGCCCGCGACCTTCACGAGCAGGTGCATCGCGTCTTCGTTGTACACGGTTGTATCGAAATACAGCCGCCGGACGAACTCCTCGAACGGCTCCCACTGGTTCATCAGGCACAGCGCGCGATACCGCGCCGCCTGGTACGGCACGTTGCCGCCGCCGTGCGAGATCACGAGCTTCAGCGTGGGGAAGTCCTTGAACACGCGCGACTCGAGGAGCTGCATGAACGCGGTGGCGTCGA
>QHWR01000216.1:6423-17387 GCA_003223835.1 Acidobacteriota bacterium
TGGCCGAGGCGTGCACCATCGCGGTCGCGTCCAGGGCCGCGAGCTTCTCGTAGAGCGGATACCACCATTCGTCGCCAAGCGGCGGGTCGGTCCAGTACCCGCCGGAGGGATCGGGGTTCAGATTGCACCCCACGAATCCGAACTCGGTGACGCACCGCTCGAGCTCCGCCACGCATTCGCGCGGGCTGACGCCGGGGGACTGCGGCAGCGCGCAGACGCCGACGAACCGATCGGGGTACAGCCGGCAGACCCGATGAATCAGCTCGTTGCTGACCTCCGTCCAGTGGCGGCTCACCTTCGCATTGCCGAAATGGTGGCCCATCGCCGACGCCATGGGCGAAAACAGCATCACGTCGATGCCGCGCTCGTCGAGCAGGCGGATCTGCCCCTTCTCGAGCGAGCCGCGGATCTCGTCGTCGCCGATCGACACCGCGCCCTTCGTCGGCCGCCCCATGTTCGAGATCTGCAGGGCGCGGAACACCCGCATGCCCGCCGGGACCGTGGTGTAGTGCCCGTGACAATCGATGATCATCGGTGCTCCTGTCGTGGGCGTTCCGCGCGGCGCAGGGCTCCTGCTAGAGTAGCCCGGTGTCGACCCTGGCGCTCACGCTGGCGTGCTGGAGCTACGATCGCACCCGCGCGCTGTTCGACGGCCGCGTGCGGCCCGACGGCATCGACCTCACCTGCCTGGACCTGCCGGTGGAAGAGACCTTCTTCCGGATGCTCCGGCACCAGGAGTTCGACGTCGCGGAAATGTCGCTGTCCTCCTACGCCGTCTCGCTGTTCGCCGACGATCCGCCGTTTGTCGCGATCCCGGTCTTCCCGTCGCGGTTCTTCAGGCATTCCTGCATCTACGTGAACGCCGCCGCCGGCATCGCGCGGCCCGAAGATCTGGTCGGACGCACGGTCGGGACGCCGGAATACCAGATGACGGCGCCCGTCTGGATCCGCGGCATTCTCGCGGACGCGCACGGCGTCCCCGTCGACAGCGTGACCTACGTCACGGGCGGGCTCGAAGAGCCCGGACGCCCCGAGAAACTGGCGCTCGATCTGCCGCCGAACATCCGCGTCCGCCGCATCGGCCCCGCCGAGACGCTGTCGGCGATGCTGGCGACGGGAGACATCGACGCGCTGTACACCGCGCGCACGCCATCCTCGTTTCACGCCGGCGACGGGCGGGTGCGCCGCCTTTTCGAGGATTTTCCCGCCGTCGAACGCGCGTACTTCCGCCGGACGCGCATCTTTCCGATCATGCACACGGTCGTGATCCGCCGCGACATCTATCGGAGCCATCGCTGGATCGCCCAGTCGCTGTACAAGGCCTTCGCCGCCGCGCAGCGCGAGGCGTACGACGACCTCGCCCATACCGCGGCGCTCAAGACGATGCTGCCGTGGCTCACCGCGCACGTCGAAGACACGCGCCGGGAAATGGGCGCGGACTTCTGGCCCTACGGACTCGCGCCGAACGCCGACACGCTCGCGACCTTCCTCCGCTATTCGCACGAGCAGGGCCTGTCGCGGCGGCGCCTGTCGCCCGACGAGCTGTTCGCGCCCGAAACGCTCGAGTCGTTCAGGATTTGACGGCGTCGGCGGAGGCGGGGTCATAGTCGATGTAGACCGCGCCGTCGATGACGGTCGCGGGGTACGTCTTCACCGGCACCATGCACGGCGGCTGCACGACGGCGCCCGTGCGGATGTTGAAGACCCCCTGGTGAAAATTGCACTCGACGCAGTCGCCGTCGATGAAGCCTTCCGAGAGCGACCCGGGACCGTGCGTGCAGTGGTCGTCGGTGACGTGGAACTCTCCGTCGAGGTTGAAGACCGCGACGGTGAGCCCGTGCGTTTCCACCTTGAGCGATGCGCCGCTGGCCACGTCCCCGACGCCGCACAAGCGTATCCTCACCGGCGCGCGCGGCATCGTGTCCCGCTCCCCGCCCGCGTCGTTGACGCCCGCCGATCCGGATGGTAGCGTCTCTGAAAGATCCACCGCCAGCCAGTATACTGAATCCGGCGCGCATAGGTCAGACCATTGAGGGCGGAGGGCGGGACATGCTCAGGAAAGAACAGAACGACCTCCTCACCCAGACCGGTCCCGGCACGCCGGGCGGCCGGTTGTTCCGCTGCTACTGGATGCCCGCGCTCCTCGCCGGGGAGCTGCCCGAGAACGATTGTCCTCCCGTGCGCGTGAAGATCCTCTCCGAGCGGTTGATCGCGTTTCGCGACAGCAACGGCCGGTACGGCCTCATCGACGAGTTCTGCGCGCATCGCGGCGTGTCGTTGTGGTTCGGCCGCAACGAGGAGTGCGGTCTGCGCTGTGCGTACCACGGCTGGAAGTACGACGTCTCCGGCCAGTGCATCGAAATCCCGTCCGAGCCGGAGGCCTCGGGCTTCTTCAACAAGATCAAGCTGAAGTCCTACCCGCTCGTGGCGCGGGGCGGCGTCCTCTGGACGTACATGGGGGATCCGGCCGCGCAGCCGCCGCTGCCCGAATGGGAATTCATCACCGTGCCGCCCGCGCAAACCTACACGTCCAAGCGGCTGCAGGAAAACAACTGGCTGCAGGCGATGGAAGGCGGCATCGATTCGAGCCACGTCTCGTTCCTGCACCGCGGCGACCTCAACTCCGATCCGCTGTTCAAAGGCGCCAAGGGCAACCAATACAACCTGAGCGACGCGCGCCCGGTCTTCGAAGTCGTCGAGAGTCCGGGCGGCCTGTACATCGGGGCGCGCCGGAATGCCGAGGACGGCAAGTACTACTGGCGAATCACCCAGTGGGTGATGCCGGCGTTCACGATGATCGCCCCGCGCGGCAACCACCCGGTGCACGGCCATTTCTGGATCCCAATCGACGACGAGACTTGCTGGGCGTGGAGCTTTGACTACCATCCGGTCCGCCAGCTCACCGCCGCCGAGCTGTCGGCGATGCGCGACGGCAAGGGCATCCACGTTCGCTGCGAGCCGGGGACCTACCGTCCCGCTGCAAACAAGGACAACGACTACCTGATCGATCGCGCCGCGCAGAAGGCCGGCCGCACGTTCAGCGGCGTCGAGGGGATCCGAACGTGGATCGCACGAAGGAAAACCTGGTTTCGACCGACAACGGCATCATCATGGCGCGGCATCGGCTCCTCCGCGCCGTGAAGGCCCTGCTCGACAAGGGCGTCACCCCTCCGGGCGTCGACGTCGAGCACCAGAAGGTGCGATCCGCGGCGATCGTGCTCCCGCCCGACCAGCCGTTCAAGGATGGCGCGCGCGAAGCGATGATCGCGCGCCCCTCGGTCGCCCCGGCGTCCGTCTGACGGAGCCGGACGTGCTCAGCGAATCAGCGCGCATGACGACGGCCGCGGAATCGCGGTTTCGCGTGCAGGCGCCGAACTCGACAACGCGCGCCACCGCCATCATCGCGCTCGACGCGCCCAGCGAAACCCTCGTCCGACGGTTGTCGGAGGGCCGCTGGAACCACGCAACCTTCCTCAGGGTCCCGGCCGGGGACTCGCCCGGAGATCCTCAGCCCGACGAAGGATGGCTGACGACGCTGGGCGATCGGCGGACGCGCGTCCGCGACGAAGTCAACGCCGCGGATCAGGTGATCATGGTCGCGGCTGCCGGCGGGCACGCCGATGCCGCCGCCGCGATCGGTCGCACGTGCAGCCTGAAGCGCGTCACCACGACGTCGCTGATCGTCGGCGCGGCGCAGGCGTCCGACCGCGACGTCTCGAAAACGCTCGCGCAGCTGCGGCCGTGGTCGCTCATGGTCGTCATCGCGAACAGCGACGACTACGTCATCGACATGATGACGGCGCTCCGCGTCTGACCGGATGGAGGCGACCCCGCCCATCCTCGTGATCGGCGGAGGCCCCGCGGGCACGTTCGCGGCGATCGCCGCGAAAAAGCAGAGTCCTGACGCGCGCGTCATTCTCCTGACCGAAGAACCCTGTGAGCCGTACGAGAAGCCGCCGCTCTCGAAGGGCGTCCTCCTCGGAAAAGTGTCGCCGGCCGATGCGCCGATTGCCGGCCCCGGCGGCCTCGCGGCGCACGGCGTGGCGCTCGAGCCGTGCGCGCGCTGTCTCGCGATCGACCGGGAGGCGCGAGCGCTGCTGCTGGAGGACGGGCGCCGGCTGCCTTACAGCACGCTGGTGATCGCGACGGGTTCGCTCGTTCGCGAGCTGCCGAACCTGCCGATCGGCATGCCGCACGTCCACTACCTCCGCACCGAGGCTGACGCGCAGCGGCTGCTGGCGAGGCTGCGCGACGCGCCCCGGCTGCTCGTCGTCGGCGCCGGACTGATCGGCCTCGAGGTCGCGGCATCCGCCGCTGAACGGGGCGTCCGGACGAGGGTGCTGGAGCTGGCGCCGCGGGTGCTCGCGCGCGTCTGCGACGAGGAGATCGGCGGCCGCGTCGAGGCCGCGCACCGCCGCCACGGAGTGGACCTCCGCCTTGGATGCGTGGTCGCCTCGGTGAATGTCGGCGACGGCGGAGCGGAAGTGTTGACGACCACCGGAGAGCGCTTCGCGGCGGACGTGATCGTGGTCGGCACCGGCGTGAAGCCGAACGATCGACTGGCCGCCGCCGCCGGACTCGCCGTAGACGAAGGGATCATCGTCGATGAATACTGCCGCACGTCCGACCGGGCGATCTTCGCCGCGGGCGACGTCGTGCGTTTTCCCGGTCCGCACGGGCCGGTGCGGCTGGAGAACTGGCGTCACGCGCAGGATCAGGGCGCGGTCGCCGGCAGGAACGCGGCCGGCGCGAACGAAGCGTACCGGACCATTCCGTCGTTCTGGTCCGAGCAGTACGATCTCTACATTCAAGGCGTGGGCTGGCCGGTGGAGGGCACGCGCGGAATCAGCCGGCCGATGCCGGGCAACGCCGCGTTGACCTTCAACGTCAGCGATGGACGCATCGTGGGCGCGCAGGGGATCAACGCGCAGCGGGATCTTGCGGCCGTGCGGCGTCTGATCGAGCGGCGGGTTCCGATCGATCCCGCCGCCCTCGCGGATCCGGCGCAGCCGCTCGCCGCGATGCTCAAGAGGTGACACGACCGAGCTTCGTCCGGCAGGCGTCGAGCACGGCGTAGGAGCGAACCGGCGCCGTCATCAGAAAGCCGTAGCCTTCTTTCAGCACGTTCTCCAGGTTGTGCGACTCGACGTGCGGATGGCCGCACGGAACGTGGTGCTCCTGGCAGATCCGGCGGATCGCGGTCATCGCCTCGACGACCGCGGGGTGATCGTACTGCCGCGGGCAGCCGAGGTTCTGCGACAGATCTCCTTCGCCGATCAGCACGACGCCGATGCCGGGCACCTCGCTGAGGATCCGCGGGAGGTTGTCGATGGCCTTCACCTCCTCGCACATGATGATCACCAGCAGCTCTCCCTGCGGATTGAGCGGCCACACGTCCGCGCGCGCGTAGTACTCCTGCTGGGTGAGCCCCCAGTAGCGGGCCGCGGTCACCGGCGCATCGCCGCGCTGTCCCTCGGGCCTGAAGGCGGGGGCGGATTTCGGCCGCGGGTATCGGCACGACGCGACCGCGTTGTAGGCTTCCTCGACCGTGCCGACGTGCGGCCACACGATGCCGTACGCCCCGACGTCGAGCACCTGCTTCGCGATCCACTGGCTCATCTCCGCGCCGTTCGGCGGAATGCGCACGAACGGCGTCACGCCCGGCGACAGCGTGCCGCGCTCCAGGATCTGGCGGCGGTTCAGCATGTACTGCAGGCAATCCCGCAGATCCTTGATGTCGTACGGATGATGCTCGTACTCGAACACGACGGCGTCGTACGCCGTCGTCGACAGCGCGATCGCCCCCTCGATCGACGGCGGCGACACGAACGTGGCGATCGGGGTCTTTCCTTCTTCCAGCGCGCGGATGACGCTGTTCAAACGCGGCTGGGCCATGGATGTCTCCTTCGTAGTCGTTAGTCGTTGGTCGCTGGTCGTTCGTCGCGCGTCAGCCTGGGTCTGGGCGCGCGCCGGCCATTGACCGGATCGCCGGCGCTCAGGGAGCGCGATTCTACATCTGACGAGGTCCAACCGACCGAGATAGGATAAGTACGTCATGTTGGCGCGGGCGATTCGACACTACCTCATAGCAGCGTCATGCTTGGCCGGTCTGGTGCCAACATCGTTGCCCCCACCTGATTCCCATCAGGCGCAGATGTCCGCGGCTTCGACGACCCGAGACCTGGTTGCGGACCAGATGCTCCGCCTCGCCCGCGTGACCGCGGACGATGTGGTGTATGACCTGGGCTCTGTCGCGCAGATCCCGGTTCTGGCTGCGCGGAAGTACGGTGCACGAGCCGTCGGCATCGGCGTCGAGCCGTCGCGAGCGCGGGCCGCGCGCGAGGACGCCCGCGAAAACGGCGTCGCGGACCGGGTGACCTTTGTCGAAGGGAATCTGCTCACCACGAAGGTTTCGGAGGCGACGGTCGTGACCCTCGACCTCTCACCCAGCCTGAACCTGGCTCTCGAGGCCACGTTTCGACGGCAGCTCCGTCCCGGCACGCGGATCGTGTCGCATCGGTTCGGTATCGGTGCGTGGCGACCGGACGAGACCGTCCGCGCGGAGGACGGCACGACGCTGTTTCTTTGGACAGTTCCGCGGCCGCCTGCGCGAACGCCCGACATCTTCTTCGTTCCAACGCCGCAACCCATCGCGGACCAGATGCTGACGCTCGCGCGGGTGACGGCGGATGACGTGGTCTATGACCTGGGCTCGGGCGACGGTCGGATCGTGATTCTCGCCGCACAGAAGTACGGCGCGCGAGCGGTCGGCGTCGAGCTGGATCCGGCGCTCGTCAGCATCTCGCGGCAAGTGGCCCGCGAGGGAGAAGTCGCGACCAGCGTCAGATTCATCGAAGGAGATTTGTTCAATGTGGACGTCTCCGAGGCAACGGTCGTGACGCTGTACCTGTCCCCAACCGTGAACCGACGCCTCGAGCCGAAACTCAAACGTGAACTCAGACCCGGTGCACGCATCGTATCGCGTCAGTTCGATATGGATGGATGGAGGCCTGACCGCACCGTCACCGCCGAGGATGGCACGATCCTGTACCTGTGGACGATCCGCCCGCCTCGATGATCGCACCCGTACGTTAACCTTGTCCACCGTGCGGTGTTCTCTCCCTCGACTCTTGTTCGCGGTTGTCGCGATCCTTGCCTCAGGTTCCTGCGCGCGCACGGTGGCGGGCACGTCGGACGGCGGCGTACCCGCCCGCATCCCCGACATCGGCTTTGAACCCACGTCGTACGCCGTAGCGGATGCGATGCTGAAGCTCGCGCGCGTCGGCCCCGCGGACATCGTGTACGACCTTGGATCCGGCGACGGCCGCATCGTGAACCTGGCAGCACGGGTATACGGCGCGCGTGGAGTGGGTATCGAGCTGCAGCCTTACCTTGTCGAGATGTCCCGCCGAGCCGCTTCCGAAAGCGGCGTGTCCAGGCGAGTGACATTCATTCAAGGCGACATGTTCAAGACCGACATTTCGCATGCGACCGTCGTGACGCTGTACCTCTGGCCAACGGTCAATCGAGCGCTTCAGGCAAAGTTGAAGAGGGAGCTCCGGCCTGGAACCCGAGTCGTCTCACACTCGTTCGACATCGGCGACTGGATTCCTCAGGAGACGGTTCGGACGGCGGACGGCACGACTCTGTTTCTCTGGACGATTCCACGACGGCCCGCGCGAGCGCCGGACGTCGCGTTCGTCGCGACCCCTCAGCCGGTCGTCTACCAGATGCTCGAACTCGCAGCCGTCACCGCGAATGATGTCGTGTACGACCTCGGTTCCGGCGATGGCCGCATCCCCATCCTGGCGGCGCAACGGTACGGCGCCCGCGGAGTGGGGATAGAAATCGATCCTCCCCTGGTGGAGATCTCTCGCCAGGTAGCCCATGACAATGATCTGGACGGGAGAGTCGTGTTCCGCGAAGGCGACCTGTTCACCGCGGACATTTCCAAGGCCAGCGTTGTGACCCTGTGCTTGTCGTCGACGGTCAACGCGAGACTCGAGCGAAAGTTGAAACGTGAGCTGCGGCCCGGCACCCGGATCGTCTCGCACCAGTTTCCCATTGGAACCTGGGCTCCTGACAAGATGGTTCACGGACACGACGGTGCGGACCTGTTCCTATGGAGAGTGCCGCCACGGCGGTGAGCCAGCTCTGACGACCTCTCATTGCAAGTACTCTTGGTTGCGGGGGCAATCGCGGTACGTGCAGCTGTGGAGGGGGCCGGCGTGAGTCGAAAACACGGCGCACGGCCCGCGGTATAATGAAGGGGATCGTCCCACTGGACGTCTTCATGCTCAAACCCGTCCCGCTGCCGCCGCCCGGTTTCGACGAATTGTCAGTCGACGAGAAGATCGACTACTTGCAGTCACTATGGGATCGAATCGCCGCGACGCCTCAGACTATTCCGGTCCCGGATTGGCACCGCGAAATCCTCGACGAGCGCCTGAAGGACCTCGAAGCCGATCCGGACGCCGGTGACAGCTGGGAGGTTGTTCAGGAACGGCTCCGAAAGAACTTCGACAGCAGTCACTGAACGGAATGACTCGGCGGTTCATCGTTCGGCCGCTCGCCGAGGCCGATCTCGAGGATGCCGCGCGCTGGTACAGCGACAAGCGAGCTGGGCTTGCCGAACGGTTCCTCACCGACGTCGATCAGACATTCGCCCGCATCCGCGAGCGACCATTCCAGTTCCCCACCGTGGCCGGCGAAGTCCGCCGAGCGCTGCTGCACACGTTCCCGTACGCTGTTTTACTTCCAGGTGTTCGACGAGATCGTCGTCGTGGTCGCGGTGTTGCACCTCAGAAGGAACCCGAAGGTGTGGCGACGACGAGCGCATTGAGACTTCAGCGAATGGCGGCCCCGAACGCGGCCGCGGCCAGCGCCAGCGCGGCCGCGCCGGCCATCACCAGGCGAAACGCCGACACGAATGAGTCGGCTATCGCCAGTCGCACAACCGCTCTTTCTGCAGGCTTCATCGACGGCAACGCCTCCAGTTCGGCGCCGGCCATCCTGGGCAGTTCCCGATCGAGTGCCGCGCGCGCGGACGGTGTCAGCGCGAGCCTGTCGAGCCTCGGTCTCACCTGCGCGTCGAACGTCCGGGCCAGCAGCACGCCGAAGACGGCGATCGCCAGAAGCCCGGCGACGCGAGCCACGGCGTTGTTGACGCCGGACGCCACACCCGCATGCTGCCTGTCGGCCGCGCCCATCACGGTGGTCGTCAGGGGCGCGACGGTGATCGCCATGCCGAAGCCGAGCACCGCCACCGCTGGAAAAAATGTCGACCAGTAGGAACCGCCGATCCCGCGCCGCGCGTACACCACAAGACCGAGCGCGGCAATCGCCGGTCCTGCCGTCAGCGGCAGCCGCCCGCCGACTCCGTCGCGGTGTAGTGCTGGACTTGAATGAGATTCATCGGCACGAGAAACAAGACCACGCTGAGCGCCGCATACAACAGCAGGGTGAGGATGTTGGCGAGCGTGAACGTGCGCGAGCGGAAGAGATCGATTGGCAGCATCGGGTTCGGCGCCCGACGCTCCACGATTGCGAGCCACGCGAGCGACACCGCGCCTGCCGCGAGCGTGCCGGCCACGAGTGGATGGCCGGCGCCGAGCGGCGGCCACTCGAGCAGCCCGAAGACGATGCCGCCCAGGCCAAGGACGGCCAGCGCGGCGCCGGTCCAGTCGATCCGCGCCGTTCGAGACGGATCCCGGCTCTCGCTCATGAATCGAAGCGACAGCACGAGCACGACCGCGGCGAGCGGCACGTTCAGGAAAAACACGGCGCGCCAACCGACGTGTTCGATCAGCCAGCCGCCGCTCACCGGTCCGATGGCCGCGGTGATCGCGCTGAAACCCGACCACGCGCCGATCGCCCGCCCGCGGTCGGCGTCGCCGAACGTGGCGCTGATGATGGCGAGGCTGCCCGGCACGAGGAAGGCTGCGCCGATCCCCTGGAGCGCCCGCGCCACGATGAGCGCACGTGGAGACGCGGCAACGCCGCACAGGATCGACGCGGCCGTGAAAAACATGACGCCCGAAAGGAACACCCGCTTGCGTCCGAACTGGTCGCCCATCGCGCCGCCGACCAGAATGAGCGCGCCCAGGAACAATGCGTAGGCTTCGATCACCCATTGGACGTCGGTGATCGTGGCGTGGAGGTCCGCCTGGAGCGCGGGCAGCGCGACGTTGACGACCGTCGCGTCGACGAACGTCATGCTCGAGCCGAGGATTGTGGCCGCCAGGGTCCATCGGCTCGCGGATCGCATGCGTGATGATGGGCCGGTTGGACCTGGCTGCACAACCGGCGCGTTGCGCAGGCCACCAATCCGCGCATCATCGGCGAAGACGCTTGGGCCGGCGGACGGTCCTCACCTTCCCGCTCCTTCCTCCTCCGCAGAAGAACCGATCGCCGCCATCGGACTCGAGCCCCGAAATGCCCACTCCGGCCGGCATCTCGAGCCTCTCCAGGACCTCTCCCGTTCGAGGATCGACTCGCCTCAAATCGCTCTCGTCACCTTCCCAAGTGGCGTGCCAGAGCTCTCCGTCGATCCAGGTGACCCCGGTGACGAAGCGGTTGGACTCGATCGTGCGAAGGATCGCCCCTGTTTGGGGATCGACCTGATGGATCTTCCGGTCTCGATACTGCCCCACCCAGAGCGTCCCCTCCGCCCACGTGAGCCCCGAGTCACCGCCGCCGCCCGGCGCCGGGATCGTGGCGAGCACACGGCCGGTCTTCGGATCGATCTTCTGGATGCGATCCTCGGCGAGCTGAAACAGATGTTCGCCGTCGAAGGCCGTTCCGGCATGCGCGGCGACATCGATCGATCGCAGCGTCTTCCCGCTCGCAGGATCGAAGGCGGTCAGCTTGTCTCCGGCCGCAAACCAGACGTTCTGACCGTCATACGTGACGCCATGCACGTGGTCGGCACCCGGAAAGGGTCCGTACTCACGGACGATCTCGGC
>QHWR01000217.1 GCA_003223835.1 Acidobacteriota bacterium
AGGATGTGCGGGTCTCCGTCGAAGTGCCGCCGCCACAGCTCGTAGCTGATGAGCACGGCCCGCACGTACTGCGGACCCGTGTCGATGCGCGCGTCGAGCGCACGGCCGAGGATCGGGCTGACGCCCAGCACGCGCAGGAAGTCGTCGGTCGCGTTCGCGGTCGGCACCTTCTCCATGTCACCCTGGGTCGTCAGGTTGCCGCCGACCGCCACGAGCGAGGCGACGCCGCTGAAGCTTCGCGCCGCGCGCAGATCCTCGACTTCGGGTCCCGAGAGCGCCGGCACGTCGCGCGCGGTGGGCGTATCCGCGCGGATGATCACGAGACGGTCGGGATCGGGGTACGGCAGCGGCCTGACGAGGACCGCGTCCATGACGCTGAAGATCGCGGTCGTCGCGCCCACGCCGAGCGCCATCGTCATGGCGGCGACCACGACGAAGCCGGGGGAGCGAAGAAACAGACGAGCTGCGTAGCGGAAATCGGTCCAGAAGGCGTGCAGCATAGAGTTGAACCCGGGTCGATGCCGGACAGCCATTGTCCGGCATCGGACAGCGCTCCCGCGAAAACGCGCGAAAACCGCGGTCCCGCGCCGTGCGCCGGCGCCGCGATGCCGCGGCATCACCGGCATCATCTTGTTGTGCAAGAAGCGGGACAGCGTTAGCCTGTCACGTCATGCTCACGCTGGATGCCGCGCTGCTGGAGAACATGCAGGCGTACGAACGGTTCGTTGCCGCCGCGAAGTCGCCGAAGGTGTTCCACCCATCGGAGACGTCGGCGCCGCTGACGCAGACGCTCGATCGGCTCGCGCGCGCGTCGGCGGGGCTCGACGCGGCCGTCGCCGCGCTGCGGCAGTCCGGCGAGACGACGATCGAGCATCCGGTGTTCGGCACGATCCCGGTCGAAGAGTACCTCGAGTTGAACGCGATTCACACGCGCCATCACATGGGGCAATTACCGGCGAGCGGCGCCGCCGTCAGCGCCTGACACAAAGGAGTCCGTGGTGCCACTGCTGCGCTCGTCCATGGTCGTCGCCTTCTGCCTCCTGCTCCTGAGCCTCGCGCCGGGGGCGCGCGGCCAGACGCCGGCCGCGTCCGACATCGACGCGATCAAGAAAGAACTCGCCGCGATCCGCGCGCAGCAGGAGGCGATGCAGCGGGACATCACCGCCATCAAGAACCTCCTGATGTCGCAGGCCGGCGGCGGCAAGCTCGGCCCGCAAGCGCCGTCCTCGATCAATATCGCGGGACGGCCGTCGAAGGGATCGGAGCAGGCGTCGCTCATCATGGTGGAGTTCACCGACTTCCAGTGCCCGTATTGCGGCTCCTACGTGTCGACGATCTTTCCGTCGATCGAACGCGACTACATCAACAGCGGCAAGATCCGGTACATCGTCAAGAACCTGCCGCTGCAGCAGATCCATCCGAACGCGTATCAGGCCGCCGTCGCCGCGATGTGCGCGGCCGACGAGGGACGCTTCTGGCAGATGCACGACCGGCTGTTCGCGAACCAGCGGCAGCTCGGCGCGGATCAGTTGGAGAAGTACGCCGACCAGGCGGGCGTGGACCGCAGGAAATTCAAGTCGTGCGTCGCGGGCCACACGCACGACGCGATCATCCGCGAGGACATGGACGAAGCCACGCAGTCGCGCATCGGAGGCACCCCCGCGTTCATGCTCGCCACCGCGAACGCCGACGGCACGACCGTGACGCCGGGCCGCATCATCATCGGCGCCCAGCCGTACTCGACGTTCAAGAGCGCGATCGACGTGCTGCTCGCGAAGTAGTCGTCGCGCCGGTCACCGGCACGTCGCGGTCGCGACGTTGCCGGAGCTGTCGGTCGCGACGATCACCGCCTGGCCCTTGCCGACCTGGAAGTGCCGCACTCCGTCCGCGCTGACGACGTTCCTCAGCCGAATGCCGGGCTGTCCGGTCTCTTCGATCTTGATCTGCTCGCCGTTCGCGATGACGAACGCGCCGAGCGTGAACACCGGCGCGCCGCACGCGTCGCCGCCGGTCACGTGGAACGAATTGCCCGTCGGGCTGTCCGGCACGCACGCGACGGCCGGTGCGGTCGTGTCGGCGACGGTGACCGTCTGCAGCGCGGTCGCCGCGTTGCCGGACGCATCCGTCGCCGTCCACGTGACAGACGTCGTGCCGAGCCCGAACGTCGCGGGGGCGTTGTTGCTGACCGCCGGCGTCCCCGCGCAATCGTCGACCGCGGTCGCGGTCCCCAGCGACACGGTCCCGCAGTCGTTCACGGTGATGTCGATCGGGACGAACGTGAACGTGGGCTTCGTGGTGTCCGCCACCGTGACCGTCTGGGTCGCGCTCGCGGTGCGTCCCTTCGCGTCGGTCGCCGTCCACGTCACGGTATTGAGACCGGCGCTGAAGGTGGCCGGTGCGTTATGAACGACGCCGACCGCTCCGCCGTCGCAGACGTCGGCCGCGCTCGCGACGCCGAACGCGCGGTCCGCGCACGAGGCGAACGTCACCGCGGGCGGCGCCGCGATCGTCGGGGTTGCGACGGCGGCCTGCGCGGGATTCGCGACGAAGCGGCAGTTGTCGCTGCGATCCGGCACGCCGTCGCCGTCGCTGTCGGGGAATACGATCGTCCCGGACACGTTCGCGGTGAATGTCCCGGCATGCACCTCGTCGATGATGCAGCCCGCCGGCGTGCATCCCGCCTGGAATCGCGTATTCGACGATGCGACGAAGTGCATCGACACGGCGGCGGTCGCGAGATCGATCGTGCCGGTCACGTCCTGGCTCGCGTTGAAGTAGTTCAGTTCGGCCGTGCCGTTCACCACCGCTTGTTCGGCGATGAGGACGTCGCCTTTCGGAATCGTGACGGCGAGGACGCCGCCCGCGCCTGACGTCGCCACGAACGAGACTGCCCGGGCGAGGCTGATGGTAATGGCGGAGTACTTCCGCGTCTCGCTGAAGATTCCGCAGGTTCCCGATGCCGAAAACGCCTGGAAGACGAGATCGGCGCTCGCGAGCGCAAAGCGCGTCCCTCCCGTAACCGGCACCCCTTCAGCCGGCGTCAGCCGCAGCCACCCGGCCGTCACCGGAGTTGTCACCTGGATCGTATTGCTGCACGGCGCCTCCTGCTGAATCTGCAGGGAGCCGGCCAGGTTCGTCACGATTGCCGGCGTGAGGTCGGCGCCCGGGACGGACGCCGCGCCCGCGGCCGGTATCGCCGCGGCCCAGATCGCGAGGAGCATCGAAGGATATTTCATGGCGGTGTCTCCTCTCGTTCAGTGAATCCGGACGATTTTCGCATCCGCGATCGTGCCGTCCTGCTCGCGGAACGACGAGTCCACGCGGACTGGATAGACGGCCTTCACGGCGCTCACGTGAAACACGTTCTCGGGACACGGCTTCCCGTCGACGCACGAGGCGGTCAGCCGCGAATACGTGACGGTTCCGGTGCCGTCGAAGTTGTCGCTGACGCGAACGCGGAACCTGTCACCCGGTGCATAGGCTCCGAATGACTGGTTGATGTCCGGCCCGGGCACCTTCGTGCCCCGCTCGAAGATGTAGTAATAGCCGTCTTTGAACAGGTCGATCGCGAACGTGATGTTCGGATAAGTCGGATCGGTGTCGGGCGGCGCGCCGTTCGAGAGTCCACACAGCCGTGCGGTGTTCACTTCGACCGCGGCGAACTGGACGTATCCGTCGCCAGCCGCGATCGTCTGCGTCGACGCCGCACCGGCGTCGAACAGACCGTTCGTCGGCGCGATGCGTACGAGTTGGTTGCCCTTGACGTCGACGCCGATACGGTTCTGCCAGTCCACCGGTTCCGGCGCGATGCGCGGGTCGATGAAGGTGTCGAGCGGAGCGGCATCCGCCGTGCATCCATCAGCGAAACACGCCGCGGTCATGTTGGTGGCGACGTGCGCTCGCTGCGCGCAGTCCGCCGAGCTCTGGGTCGGCGGCGTCATCCCTTCACAGAGCGCCTGACACTGCTCGTCGGCCGGGTGCGAGGTCGTGGCGGAGCAGTTCAGGCAGAGATCCGTGCCTTGCGGAAACGGACCTTCGAACAGAATCGCCTCAGGCTCACCGTTGCATCGAGCGAGGGCGGCAGGCGAGTCGTCGAGGCCGATCGTGCTCGTCTGACCCGTCACCAGCGCTTCGGCGGCGGCGGCCAGACGGATGCCCCCCGCCTTTTCCTCCGCCGACGCGCAGTGGCGTCCGGACGGTTGCTCGATATTGCAGACGACCTTGCCGCTGCGCGGAGCCGGCCCGCGCAAGCCCATCCTCTTCGCGGCATCCCAGTTGATGCACGCGGTCTGCACCACAAGGATCGCCAGCGGGATCACGTGCCGCCGCGTCTTGTTTCTGAATACCTTCCCCATATAGGCCTCCGCTTACTTCGGAAGACACGGCGCGGTTGACGTGTTGCCCGAACCGTCAGTCGCCAGGATCACGCCTTGACCCTTCCCGACCAGGAATTTCCGGATCCCGTCGTTGCTGACGACGTTCTGGAGCCGGACGCCGGGCTGCCCGACTTCCTCGATCTTGATCTGCTCGCCGTTGGCGATGACGTAGGCGCCGAGTGTCAGCACCGGCGCGCCGCACGCGTCCGCCGCTGTCACGCGGAACGACCGGCCGGTCGGACTGTCGAGCACGCAGGAGACCGACGGCGCGCCGGCATCGGTGACGATGACCTGCTGCAGCGCGGTCGAGATGTTGCCCGACGCATCGGTCGCGGTCCAGGTCACCGCCGTCGTCCCGACCAGGAACGAACCGGGTGAATCGTTGGTGATCCCAGGCACGCCGCCGCAGTCGTCGGTCGCCGTCGCCAGGCCGAGGGGCACGACGCCGCAGTCGCTGGCGTGCACGTCGAGCGGCACGAAGGTAAAGGTTGGCTTCGTCGTGTCCGCGACGGTGACGGTCTGGGTCGCGCCCGTCGTCCGCCCCTTCGCATCGGTGGCCGTCCAGGTGACGACGTTCGCGCCCGGGTTGAAAGTCGCGGGTGCGTCGTTCGTGACGCTGACGAGACCGCCGTCGCACACGTCCGCCGCCGTCGCAACGCCAATCGCATGGTCCGCACAGGACGCGAACGTTACCGCATCAGGCGCCGTGACCGCCGGCGTCACGACCGTGGACTGGCTTGGATTCGGCACGAACCGGCAGTTGTCGCTGCGATCGGGCACGCCGTCGCCGTCGGTGTCGGGAAACACGATCGTGCCTAAGACGTCCGCGGTGAAGGTCCCCGGCTTGAACTCATCGATAATACAACCCGTCGGCGTGCAGCCCGCCTGGAAATGCGTCGTCGAGGTCGCGACGAACGTGATGTGCATCGTCGCGTGCGTCAGGTCGATCGTGCCGGTCACGTCCTGGCTGGCGTTGAAGTAATTCTGCTCCGGGTTGCCGTTGACGACCGCCTGTTCGGCGACGAGGATGTCGTTCTTTGGAATCGTCACCGCCAGCGCTCCGCCGGTCGCCGGCGTCGCCACGAATGAAATCGCGCGCGCGAGCCGGATGCTGATGTCGCTGTAAATGCGCGTGTCGGAGAAAATGCCGCAGCTCGCCGACACGGAGAAGCCCTGAAACACGAGATTGGCGCTCGCCAGCGCGAAGCGTTTTCCGCCCGCGACGTTCAACCCTTCGGCGGGCGTCAACCGGAGCTGGCCGCCGGTCAAGGCCCGCGTCACGTCGACGGTGTTGTTGCACGGCGCCTCCTGCACGATGTGGAGCGAGCCGGTGAGGTTCGTGACGATCGCCGGCGTCAGATCCGCGCCGAGCGCCGCTGTGGCGAATGGAAGGCACACCATCGCTGCGGCGGTGGCGACGAGGATCCAGACGTTCTCCATGGCCTGCATCGCCTCCCGTCACTTGATCTGTACGAGCCGCGCGTTGGACAAGGTGCCGCTCTGTTCGCGGAACGTTTCGGGGCACGGCGATCCATCCGTGCACGAGGCGGTGAGACGCGAGTACGTCACGTTCGCGGTGCCGTCGAAATTGTCCTTCACGTGGACGCGGAACGTTTCTCCAGCAACGTACGGACCGAAGGACTGATTGAGATCGGGTCCGGCGATTTTCGTCCCCTGCTCGAAGACGTAGAACCGGCCGTCCTTGAAGACATCGATCCCGAAGCTGATGTTCTGAAAGGACGGGTCGGTATCGGGCGGCGCGCCGTTCGACAACCCGCACAGCCGCGCGGTGCCCACGTCGACCGCGGTGAACTGCACGTAACCATCGCCGGACGTGATCGTCTGACTCGAGGCCGCGCCGGCATCGAAGTTATTGGTCGTCGCCGCCGTCCGGACCAGCACATCGCCGACCAGGTCGACGCCCACGCGGTTCTGCCAGTCCACGGCTTC
>QHWR01000189.1 GCA_003223835.1 Acidobacteriota bacterium
GGATACGACGCCAGATCCCAGCCGCCGCTCAGGCCGTCGGAGTGAAGCACGAGGATCGATCCCGCGGGCATGGGGTACTGGAATTCCTGTAAGCGTCCAACGCGGTGTCCGGCGGTGCCGTTCATCGTCACGAGGTTGTGCCGGCCGCCGCCGGCGGCGACGATGGCGCCCGCGACGTTGCCCACTCCGGCGTAGCGGAGCAGACCGCGATCCAGGTCGGCCGTCGCGACCGAGACGGCGGCGCCGCGCGTGCTCGAGCGCGAGCACGTCTACGCCCGCTTCGTCCTCGCCATCGGCTGAGCTGGCTAACGGTGCCTGGTCCCCGTTATCGTGGAATTGTGGCAGCCGCCGTTCGGAATCGGTGGCAGCCACCGTTCCATGACAATCCGCCCCATGACGACGGACGACGCGGATGCGGTCGCCGCCCTTACCGTGGAGCTCGGCTATCCCGCGACGCCGGGCGACATCGTCCGACGCTTCTCGCGCATCGACGGGCGTCCCGATCAGATCGTCCTCGTCGCCGATGACGGCGGCGTTCCGGTAGGCTGGCTCCACGTCGCGATCCATCCTTATTTAGAGAACGACTCGACCGCCGAAATCCTCGGCCTCGTCGTCGCGGACGGCCGGCGCAGCCAGGGCGTCGGACGGGTGCTGGTCGAGGCGGGCGAGCGGTGGGCGCGCGCGGCCGGCTGCGCCGCGCTGCGCGTGCGTTCGCGGGTGACGCGCGATCGCGCGCACGCCTTCTACGAACGGCAGGGCTTCCGCCGCGTCAAGACGCAGCATGCGTTCGAGAAGCCGCTGACCTGATGGGCCACTAGCGACGTCTCTCGGGGTCGTCGATCAGCGTGCGGTTCAGGATCCAGCTCACCACGCTCACGATGAGCGCCCCGAAGAACGCGGCGCCGAATCCGCTGATGTCGAATCCCGGCACGAGCGCGGCCGTCAGCGCCAGGCAGATGGCGTTGACGACGAAGATGAACAACCCCAGCGTGAGCAGCGTGAACGGGAACGTCACGATCAGGAGGAGCGGCCGCACGAAGGCATTGACCAACCCGAGCGCGGCGCCGGCGATCAGCGCCGCCCCGGGGCCGCTGAGCGTGAGGCCCGGCACGAAGTAGGCGGCGACGATCACCGCGAGGCCGTTCAGAAGAAGCCGCGCCAGAAAACGCATGCGCCGATCTTAGCCAAAAGCACCCGAACCGCGAACCTTCTCCTCATCGTATATAAGAGCGCGATGTCCATGGCGAACCGTTCGTAGCGCAGGGCTTTCCGCCTTCGCGCGAAGCGCTTCGGCGGACGCGCCGTAGCCTTGGCGGAGGCGGGCAGCCCTGCTCGTGATCACGAGCAGCCTCAAAAGGCTGCGCTACGAACGTGGGACCGGGCGAGGTGTCATGTGTGGCTCGATCTCCGCGGCGATCTCACGTACGCGTTGCGTACCCTGAGGCGAGCGCCGGGGTTCGCCGTCGTTGCCATCCTGTCGCTCGCGCTCGGGATCGGCGCGAACGCCCTCGTCTTCAGCGTCGTCAACGCTCTCGTGCTCGAGCCGCTGCCGGTCGCTGAATCGGAACGGCTCATGTTCGTTCAGGCCGGGCGCGGGCCGAGCCAGTCGTATCCGAACTACGTGGACTTCCGCGATCGCAACGTGACGCTCGACGGGCTGATCGGGTATCGCATCTCGCCGATGAGCGTGGAGGTGCCGCGGACGACCTCGACGATGACCGACCGGGTTGTCGAGCGGGCCGGAGCGCCGGCCCGCGCGTGGGGCTATCTGGCGACGGGGAACTACTTCGACGTCCTCGGCGTTCAGCCGGCGGCCGGCCGCTTCTTTCATCAGGAGGACGACCAGCGTCCGGGCGCCGCGCCGTACGCGGTCCTCAGCTTCGACGAGTGGCAGGCGCGCTTCGGCGGAGACGCGGGCGCGATCGGATCGACGATCCGGATCAACAAGCAGCCGTTCACGATCATCGGCGTCGCGCCGCGCGGCTTCCACGGCACCGAGCTCTTCTATCGTCCGGCCATCTGGGTGCCGATGATGATGGAGGCGCAGATCGAAGTCGGGAACGCGTGGCTCAATCGGCGCGCGACGATGAATCTGTGGTTGATCGGCCGGCTGAAGCGGGGCGTGACGGCGGCGCAGGCCGAAGCGAATCTGAATGCCATCGCCGCCGCGCTCGGGCGCGAGTATCCCTGGCCGAATCGCGACATGACGATCCGGCTGACGAGGCCGGGCCTCGTCGGCACCGCGCTGGGCTCGCCGCTCCGCGGGTTCGCGCTTGGCGTCCTCGCCCTCGCCGGTCTCGTGCTGCTCGCGGCGTGCGCCAACCTGGCGAGCCTGCTGGCGGCGCGCGGGGCGGACCGCCGCCGTGAAATGGCGGTCCGCATCTCGATCGGCGCCGGACGCGGACGGCTGGTTCGCCAGCTCCTCACCGAATCCCTCGTGCTGTCGTCGGCCGGCGGCCTTGCGGGCGCGGCGCTCGCGACGCTGCTCGCGCGCGCCCTGAGCGCGTGGCGCGCACCGATCGACGTCCCGGTGCAGCTCGACGTCACGGTCGATGGCCGCGTGCTCCTGTTCGCGTTCGCGCTGTCGCTCGTCGCCGGCGCACTGTTCGGCGTGGCGCCGGCGCGATTTGCGTCCGCCACCGACCCGAACGTGGCCCTGAAGGGGACGGAGCCGGAGCGCCGGCTCTCGCGGCGGTGGGCGTTTCGCGATCTGCTCGTGGCGGCGCAGGTCGCGATCTGCTTCGTGCTCGTGTCCGCCTGCTTCATCTCGGTGCGCGGACTGCAGCGCGCGCTCGTGATGCCGCTCGGTTTCGAGCCGCGCGGCGTCGCCCTCGCGTCGTTCGAACTCGGACTCGCCGGCTACGATCAGCCGCACGGGCAGTTGTTCCAGCGCCGCGCGCTCGAAGAGGCCACGCACCTTCCGGGCGTGAAGAGCGCGGCCTACTCGAACTCGCTGCCGCTCGGCATCGACCAGTCGCACAACTCGATCTACCCCGCGGAACCGCAGGGCCACCCCACGGAACGCGTTGACGCGCACCAGGCGGTCACCTACGAGGTCTCGCCCGGCTTCTTCGCGACGATGGGCGTCCGCGTCCTGGCCGGACGCGATTTCGACTGGCACGATACGTCCGCGAGTCTGCCCGTGGCGATCGTGAACGAAGCGTTCGCGCGGCAGATCCTGCGCACGCGCAATCCGCTCGGCGCGCGCTTTCGCTACGGTCCCAGCGGCGCGCCGATCGAAGTCGTCGGCCTCGTGGAGGACGGCAAGTATCAAACGCTCGCCGAGGCGGCGAGCCCCGCCGCGTTCAATCCGGCGGCGCAGTGGTACAACTCGACGACCGTCCTCGAGGTCCGCTCGGCGCTTCCGGAAGACGAGGTGATCCGCCAACTGCGTGACGTCATCGCGCGGCTGGATCCGACGCTCCCCATCTACGACGCGAAGAGCCTCACGCAGATGCTGGGCCTCGCGCTGTTTCCGAGCCGCGCCGCCGCGATCGCGTTGAGCGCGTTCGGTCTGCTCGCGCTCACGCTCGCCGCGACGGGCCTGCACGGCCTCGTCTCGTACGGCGTTGCCCGGCGCACGCGCGAGATCGGAATCCGCGTGGCCGTCGGGGCGAGCGCCTGGGACGTGCTGCGCGTCGTCCTCGGCCGCACCGCCCTGCTGCTTGGAGCGGGCGCCGCGACCGGCGCCGCTCTCGCGCTCCTCGCCGGCCAGGTCGTTTCCGGCATCGTGTACTCCGCGTCGCCCCGCGATCCCGTGGTGCTCGCGGCGGTCGCCGTCACGATGATCGCCGTCGGCGTCGCGTCCTGCTGGGTCCCGGCGCGACGCGCGCTGCGCATCAATCCCGTCACGGCGCTCCGGCTCGACTGAACGAGCCGCGCCTTTCACGCAGAGCCGCAGAGGGTCTCACGCAGGGTCGCAAAGAACGCAGAGGCAGCGCTCGTACGATCGTCCGTCAGTCCCGTTATGATTTGACTGCTCGTGGCGAACGGGTGGGATGCCAGCCGTTCGTAGTGCAGGGCCTTAGAAGGCTGCGCTACGAAACACGAGCGCACCGACGGGACAGAAGCGGAGAAAATGTGCGGCTGAGGTTGCACGAGCAATATGCCGGATGCGTGGCGGCCATCGTGGTCACGGTGGCGGTTCAGACTCCTCCCGTCGACGAGCGCGTGGCGGCGGCCTTTCTTCGCGAGTTGCAGGCGGAGGTCGCGCGGGACGACCGCGCCGCCGTCTCCGCCCGCATCCAATATCCGCTCACCGCGTTTGCCGCCGACATCAGAATCGCGATCCCCGATGCGGCGGCGTTTCTCGAGAATTACGACGTCGTGTTCTCTCCCGGGCTCAAGGCGGTCATCGCTCAGGCGGCGATCGCGGTCGGGGGACGTTCGGCGCCGGCCGCGCCGGTGGCCGTGACGGCGGACGCGATGACGATCGGCGACGCCGTGCGAATCGAGCCGTGGCCCGACGGACTGAGAATCACGAGGATTACCGTGCCGCTCGCCGCGCCGCCATTGGCAAGCGCGCCGAGTCCGAGCCGCCGTCCCGGTGGCGCCCCCGCGCGCGAGCCGCTCCGCGTGTTGCTCGGCGTCGGCCGGATTCAGCGCGCCGGCGCGCTCGGCGCGGGTGGGCGCGACGCGTACGTGCTCGCCGTGACGAAGAATCAGTTGCTGGAGGTGCGCCTCAACGGCGTGAACGGGCGCGATGTCGTCGTGCGGATCTTCAACACGAAGACGCGCGCGCCCGTCGACGCGCGCGCGCGCGACGGCGTCCGCGCGTGGATCGGCCGCGTCCCTGAAGACGGCGACTATCGCATCGAGGTGGTGCGGCTCGCGCAGGCTGGCGCGGGCCGGTTGCCTTACGACATCATCATCAGTCTTCGCTAAAGGGATTCGGCGTCTGGAGGTCACCGTGCGTGAGCTCGCCGGGTGGGAAAGCTTCTACGTCATTGTCGGTTCGTCGGCGGGCGCCCTCATCGGGCTTCAGTTCGTCGTCATCGCGCTGCTGGCGGAGACCAGACGACGGAGCACGACGAAGGAGATCGACGCGTTCGCGACGCCGACGATCCTCCACTTGTGCGCGGCGCTGCTCGTCTCGGCGATCCTGAGCGCGCCCTGGCTGTCCCTCCTGGGCCCGCGCGTCGCGCTCGGCATCACAGGAGCCGCCGGGCTGGTGTACATGGGGATCGTCATCCGGCGAACGATTGCCCAGATCCATTACCGTCCCGTTCTGGAGGACTGGCTCTGGCACGCGACATTTCCGTTCATCGCCTACGCGGTATTGGCTCTCGGGGCGTTCATGCTCCGGCGGCACCCCGTGGTGTCGCTGTTCGTGATCGCGGGCACGTCGCTGCTGCTCCTGTTCATCGCCATTCACAATGCCTGGGACACGGTCACGTTCATCGCGCTCGATCAGATGCAGCCGCGGAACGCGCCGTCCAAGCCTGAATCGACATGATCTGACCCCATGGTCACCGCTGGCTCGCGCCGCACACGCGATCGATCGTCGCCTGAAACGAGACGCCCGTCACCGGCGGCCACTGCGCCTCCGTAATGTGGCGCGCGAGGCGGCGGCACGCTTCGTCGAGCACGTCGGCGGAACGCCAGGCCCACACGCGCGTCGACTCGTCGTCCGTCGTGATCACGTAGGCACCGTCAGGACTGAACTGGACGCGACGCACGGCATCGCGCGGCGCGAGGCGAGCCAGCTCCTGGCCGTCGCGGACCGAAAAGACTCGCGTATACGTCGCGCCGGCCGCCGCGACGTGGCCGCCGTCCGGGCTGAGCGCGACGTCATTGACAGGTTCGGTGAGCGCGAGCTGCGGCATCGGCTGATTGGCGGCAAGGTCGAAGATCCGTACCGTGCGATCCTCGCTCGCGGCGGCCGCGGTCCGGCTGTCGCGGGTGAAGACGAGGCGGGTGAAGTGCCGGACTGGACGCGCACGATGCGCACGGTCGTCGATCCGACGCCGGCGCCCAGGAACTCGCCGCTCGGGCTCAACTCCACGTCGTCGTCGCTACGAGTCAGCGCGACGTCGGGCAACGCATGCCAGTCCGCGGACCGCCAGAGCCTGGCGCGCCGCGTCCGCTCGCTGCCGCGGACTTCCTCGGCGATCGCGACGATCGCTCCGTTGTCGCTGATGCGAACGGGGCTTTCCCATTGGCTGGAGTCCGCCGACAGAACTTTTCTTCCCGACGGCAGCTCGAGGACCGCGAGATTCGAGTCCTTTCGGAGGATCACGAACCGGCCATCGCGAGAGAACGTGTACGCCGGGATTCGGAAGAACTCGTACGGTTCAGTCGCGATCACTCGGCGCGCGGCGACGTCCCAGATGCGCGCCAGAAAATCGTGACGTGTCGTGAGCAGGTACTTTCCATCGCCGCTGAATTCCGACGCGTTCACGATGTCGCGCCGATCCTCGAGGACGCGCCCGGCCGCGGTATGAGCGCCAAGTATCCCGTGTTGCTGCGCGCGGCGGAGGTATTCGTCCCAGTCGACGGTTCCGGGGTGCGGCAGCATGGCGGCTTCCCGCTTCGCAAACACGTCGATGATCCGAACGACGCCATCGGCACCGGAGCCTGCGATGAATTGCCCGTTCGGGCTGAGCGTCGGGGATTCCATCGGATCAGCGAGGGGAACCGTTTCCATCCTCGACTCCGCCGGACGCCAGATCCACACGGACTGGTCTCCCAGCTTCACGAACGCGGGCACGTGGGTCGCAAACGCGATCGTCGAGTCTTCGCCGCCCGGCATTTCGGCGACGTCGGCGCCCGCCCCCGCGGCCCAGATCCTGGCGCTCTTGTCCGCGCTCGCCGTCACCATGCGCCGGCCGTCGGCCGTGAACGCGACGCCGGCGACGGCGCCGCCGTGGTCGAGAGACGCGAGCTTCTGTCCGCCGGGGATCGCCCACAGCGTCGCGAGGCCATCCGCGCCCGCGGCCGCGAGGATGGTGCCGGACGCGCTGAACGCGAGAGAGGCGATCTCGGCTCCATGCGTGACGGTCGTCACCGTCTTCCAGTCCTCGCTCTGCCAGACTTGCACCTGACCGGCACGAGTGGCCGCCGCCACATACTTGCCGTCCGCGCTGATCGCGATCGCCGACAGTGTCGGCGCCTCCACCACCACTGTCTTGCGCGCGCTCAGATCCCATATCCAGAGTTTTCCGCTGCCTCCGCCGGCGACGAGGTGCTTCCCGTCCGGCAGGAACCGAATGTCGGCGAATGACGCCGGCGGTATATCCGGCGGCGGCGGCAGCTCGTTCCAGGTGTTCGTGTCCCAGGCGCGAATGCGTGAATACGCGACGCAGGCCAGTACGCCGTCGCCGAAGGCAAGCCCCTGGCTGTTCTCTGTCCCACGGTCCAACGGCAGCGTGCGGATCAACGCCCCTGTCGTGGCGTTCCACACCGTCACGGTGCTCGCGCTTCCCGCGAGGGTATTGGCCGCCAGCAATGTTCCGTCGGCGCTGAACGCGATGCGGTCCGTCCGGCCGACGGGCAGCTGACCGGACGACGTCTGCTTTCCGGAGTCCGCATCCCAGATCCCAACGAGGCGATTCCAGGTCGCGGCAGCCAGCCGCTTGCCGTCAGGCGAAAACACAAGCCGCGACAGCCGACCGTGATGTTCGAGGAGACGCCGCTCACCGCCTCCATCGGCATTCCAGACCCGAAGGACGCCGCCGGCGGTCCCCGTCGCGATCCGCCCTCCCTGCGGCTGCACCGCGATCGCAGTGACGGCGTCCTCATGCTGCATGACGGCGAGTTGCCGCGGAATCAACGACAGCCCGTCGCGAATCGCCTGGTCCGCTTCGACGGAAGGAAACGTCCGCATCGACTCCACGGCCAGGAGGAGGCTGTACGGCAACAGGCGCGCGCCCTGGATCCGTGCCGACTCCGACTGCGCCGCCAGCTGCCGTCCGACGGCCATGTTCGCCTGCCGGATCGCTTCGTTGCGCTGCCGCAGGGCGACGACGGACGCGGCCAACGCGGCGAGCGTCAGCACGGCGAGCGCCGTCGTCGCAATCCGCCGCAAGCGGACCGCTTTGCGGTGCTGCAGCACGTGTTCGCCGTACAAGTCGTCCTTGGGAATGCCGCGCATTCGCGCGGCGAGGCTGGCGACCGCGTCCGTGAACCGGGGATCCTGTAAAGAAAGCTGGCTCTCGCTCTTCACCCAGCGCAGGTCCACATACAACGGCTCTTCGGGCATCGTCTGACGCAGCGCTCGAGGCAACGCGGTGCTCTGGTTCCAGTCGAAATCGCCGTCGCCCTGCGCCCATACGATGTCCCCTTCGGTCAGCGCGATGAGCAACTGGCGCGCTCTGCCGAGTTGCGCCCAGTGCTCGACTTCTTTCTGCACCCAGAGCGACTGCGCGGATGACGGAGAGGCCAGCAGCAGGAAGTACTCGGATTCGTCGAGCGCCGCCTCGATCGTGGACCACAACCCGGGATTCGCCGACAGGCTGGCCTTGTCGACGAACACGCGCATGGCGCGCATCTGGTTCCACGGCTTCGCGAAGCGTTCGAGCGCGGCCTGAAGCGTCGGCGCGAGCTTGCCGTCGGCCGCGTGGCTGTACGAGACGAACGCCTTGTACGGCACGGCACACAGTACCGTACGGCGCGATTACTGCGTGACGCGAATCGTGATGGCTTCTTTCGTTTCGCCGGAAGCGCCGGCGGCGGTCACCTGGAGCATGTACTCGCCGGGCGCGAAGGCGGCGAGCGACAGGTCGAATTGCGCGGGCGCGCCGACGCCGGGCATGGGCGCAAGCTCGCGAAGCGTCTGGCCCCAGCGGTTGAGGAGCGAGACCGTCACGCGCGGGTCGGCGCCGCCCGGATCGTAAGCGGGCACGCGAATCAGCAATCGTTCGGTGCGGCTGAACGCGCGGCCGGGGGCCGGCGCGGCGTCGCGGTCCGCGACGACGGCGCGGAACTCGCGCGCGCTGCGCGTCCGGAAGATTTCCGTCGTGATGAGAACCTTGCGCGGCGCGCGCAAATCCGGGACGTCGACGTCGCGCGCCTCGTTGTCGAGCACGCGGCCGTCGTCGCCGATGATCTTCATGTCGAGCTGCACGCGCCCCGCGGGGGCGTCGAACGCGGCGCGGTCCGTCGCGGTTGCCGGTTCGTCCCCCGGCGGCTGCCGCGACGCGACGTCGCCGGTGAACAGAACGCGCCCGTCGACCGTCGTCGCGGTGAGCGTGATCGTCCGGACGCCGCCGGTATCCCCGCTGCGGATCGACGGTTCCCACGTCACGAGCATCCGCGCGGTGCCGTCCGCGCCGCGCGTGACGCCCACCCACGCATCGATGATCGGGCTTCGATGGAGCATTCGACCGGACGCGAACGGCGGCGGCGCCGCGATCGTCCGGCGCGGTTCGACCGGCAGCGGCGTCCAGTAGCCCGCCGGCGCGAGGACGCGCGCGTCGCGCCGCTTCACGCGGATGTCCAGCGTGTGGTACTTCCCGTCGCGGCCGTGCGGCGACCTGAAGGTGAGCACCCACCGCGACGCCAGGTCGCGCGCCATGCGCTCGAAGCCGGCGGAGAAGTCCGCGCCGTCCGGCACCAGCTCGCCCCCCGTTTCACCGGCGACGCGCCGCAGCATCGCGCGCGCATCGTCGTCGTCGGCGGCGAGGGCGGCGGGGCGTACACGGACCTCCCCCTCCGGATCGAAGGCGTAAATCGGGACGTCGAACCTGATCGCGCTCCGCACGACCGCCGCCAGATCCGGCAGCCGCGGATCGACGGCATGGGTGCGGTCATCGGAGGAGAACCCTTCGCTGACGAGCACGATCGCGCCGGTTGCCGGCCGCATCTCCCCGAGCTGCATCGCCATCGTGCGCAGCGCCGAGAACACGATTTGCGTCCGCGCCGCCACGATCGCTTCGGGCGCGTGTCCGACGTAATTGCGTTCGAACGCGCTGCGCGGCTCGTAATCGCCCTTGCGTCCGCTGAACGTCGCGATCGCGCGCATGAGGGTGTCGCGATCCTTCGTGAGCCGGATCGCGCCGAGCGAATCGAGCGGCTTGAACACGACCGTCGCGGCGCCCGCGCCGACGTGAAACTCGTCGAGCAGGATGGCGAACAGTCGGGTGGAGGAGCGGACGTCGGCGAGACGCTCGCGATCGTCAACGGCGGCGTCGTCTTCCTGCGGAGCGATGCCGCCGGCCCTGGGCCCGATCGTCTCGAGCGCGATGACCGCGCCGTCGTCGCGCACCTCGAGGTCCTGCGCGGAGAGCTTGGGGATCGGCCGGCCCGAGGCGTTTGTAATGACGGCGCTGATGCGGATCGTGGGCGTGCCGCCGGCGCCGTCCTTCTGCGCCGCCGAAAACCTGGTGGGCGCCGCGCACACGGCGATCGTCATCGCAGCGGCGGCAAAGAAGTGCTTCACCCTCGTCCAAGTCTACACGTCCGTGGACACCGTGTCGCCGCATGGTGACGGACCGTGGGACCTCGGAGCTCGTTCGCCCGCGCCAGACCGTGCGGCTCGGCTGGCACACGCGTTGCTCTCGATGGGGGCTTGGCGCGCCTGCCTCAGAGGTCTCGATGCGTCCGAAACCTGCTTCGCCAGTTCTGCTGATTCTCTGGCCCGCCCGCGCGCAGCACCGGCGCGTCCGCGGCTCGGCCGTCTTCTTCAGCGGCGGCTACTACAGTCCGTTTTTCTGGCCGTATTACGGTGGGTGGTATCCGTATCCGGTTTTCTCCCCCTACTACTACCCCCCGATGGCCTATCGCTATGCGTACGAGGCCGACATCCGCCTGCAGGTCAAGCCCAGGCAGGCGCAGGTCTACGTCGATGGCTATTACGCTGGAATCGTGGACGACTTCGACGGCGTGTTCCAGCGGCTGCACGTGCGGCCGGGCGGGCACGAGATCACGCTCTACCTGAACGGCTATCGCACCATCCGGCAGAACGTCCTCGTTTCGCCGACCAGCACTTACAAGATGCGCTACGAAATGGAGCCGCTGCCGGCGGGCGAGAAACCCGAACCGGTGCCGCCGCCATCGGCCGCGTCAGCCGAAGGCGGCGCGCCGGAATACCGCGGCCGGCCGCAAGGGCCGCCGCCGGGTCCGTACGGTCCAGGCCCGGGCCGCACGCCGCCGCCGGGCGGACGGACGATGCCGCCGGAGGCGGGTGGTGAGGCGACGCGGTTCGGCACGCTCGCGCTTCGCGTACAGCCGGCGGACGCCGACGTGTCGATCGACGGCGAACAATGGCGTGGTCCGGAAGGGCAGGACCGCCTGACCGTTCAACTGGCGGCCGGTCCGCACCGCATCGAGATCCGCAAGCCGGGCTACGAGCCGTACTCGACCGAGGTGCAGATCCGCCGCGGCGAGACCACGCCGCTCAACGTCAGCTTGCCGCGGTCCTGAAGTCGCCCGATCGCACCGCAGAGATAACAGAGATCACAGAGAATCACGATTCGATCTCTGTTACCTCTGTTGCTTCTGCGGTGAATCATCACCGCTTCCCTCTTGTCCAGCTTGCCAGGTCTGCCGGCCGCAAATGTCCGCGAGCACGGCGCCGCCGCGCGGGTGTCAGGTCAGCGACAGGAACGTCAACGCCGACGCCGCCCGGATCAGTTTTCCGATCGCGCCGGCCGCATGCGCCGACGGCGGGTCGGCCGGCACATATCGCGCGTAGACGGATCCCCGCACGTCACGCGCGAGCGGCCATTCCAGTTCGAGCCATCGCGGAGCGGGCGCGCGAAGCCAGACCGCCACCAGCCACGCAGCGACGCCCGTCCCCAACCCGGTCCGATACGAACCGGCGCCGATCGCGTCCGCCAGCGATGGGATGCCCGTCAGCGCAATCATCACGGCAGCGGCGCCGATCGCGGTCCACACCACGACCGGCGCGAGCGCGAAGAGCGGCGCGGCCCACGACCGGCGCGGGTCCCGCGCGGCGCGCGCGACGGCGACGACCATCGGTGCGAGCGCCATCCGGAGCCACGTGAACGAGAGCACCGTGCAGGCGAGCGTTGCGACTACTGGCATGGAGAACTCTCCTTCAGTTCGAGGTAGACCTGGTCGCGAGCGTCGCCGCTCGCGAGCCAATCGATAATCGTGTGCAGCACCGCGCGTGCCGCTGCCGACGGCTCGCGCGGCGCCGCCGCGCGCACGAGGACGGTGCAGGTGCGCGGCCCCAGGGCCGCGACGTGGACGAACCAGTCGCGACCGAGGTGCCACGACGCGAGCACGTAGAGACGCCAGCGCTCGCTTCCGACGTCGATCACGCCGTCGTTGTCTTCGGACGCCACACGCGAGTCGAACGCGCGGCGCACGTCAGAACCGGACACCGACGCCGAACGTGACGCTGTTCGCCGTCACGGGCGTGTCGGTGGCGATGCGGGAGAACGCGTAGCCGATATCGCCGACGAGCATGCGGCCGATCGGAATCTGAACGCCGCCGCCGAATCGCGAGATGACGCCGCTGGACGACGCGGGGACCGTGAAGTAGCCCGCATTGATCACGTCCGTCGTCGCGTCCTCGCCGGCCGTGGCGGTCGCGCCGCTGAGCGTCGTGCCTCCGCTGTACTGAAACCGCGCGGACGGGTTCACGCGCGCGTAGCCGACGGCGCCGAAGACGTACGGCGTCACGAGGGTCCTTGTCGGGATCTCGAGCCGGACGCCGCCCGCGGTATACCACGCGGGCACATGCGCGTCCCCGGTGATGGTGAGGTTATTGGCCGCGAGCGCGGAAACCGCGGTATCGACGGCCGGTTGCGCGTCGGACGGCTGCACGTTCGTGAGCCGGCCGATATCGCCGAACACGACGAGATGCGGCGCGACGCGCACGCCGCCCTGCAGCGCGACGTCTCCCGAGGTCGCCTCGCTGTTGGTCGCGAAGCCCCCGCTGCCCTGAACGAACCCCTTTTTTTCCTGGGCTCCTGCCGCCGCGGCCGCGGCGAGGACCAGAGAAACCGTGATCGATCCGACGAGCCGTTTCATATGAGTGACTCCCGCAGGCGCTGGCATGGGAGCGCGAAGGGTCACACCTGCAGCGCGATGTCGAACGCCCCGGAATAACCGGAACCGCCCGGCGTCAACGCCAGCACGAGCGAACTGCCGCCCTGGTTGTAGATCCCGTCGTTCTGATTGCGTGTGTCGCGCCGTCCTTTGGCGCTGTACGGCGACTGCGCGTGCACGACGTCGGTGAGCGCGTCGTCGAAGAACCACTGCGACGTGAGCTGCTGGCTGCTCGATGACGTCAGCGTGTTGCGCACTTTGAAATGGATGTGCACCGCGCGGCCCTG
>QHWR01000188.1 GCA_003223835.1 Acidobacteriota bacterium
AGCTCCCCCTCCAACTCCGGGGCGAGCGCCAGGGCGCGCCGGATCCACGCGCGCAGCTCAGCCGTCGTACGCGGGCCGTCGTTCTGATACGTGCCGTCGAGCTTGGGCCTGGCCCGTGGCATCGTCATGTGCGGGAGTGGACACATCAAGCGGTGTGCCGCCAGCTCTCTCGCACAGCCTCTCCGCATCACTCGCAGTTGCGCAGAAATCCGAGCATTTCT
>QHWR01000190.1:0-3286 GCA_003223835.1 Acidobacteriota bacterium
TCGATCTGCGTGATGCCAGGACGGGCGGGCGGTGATGAGCGTCAGGGGAAGGACGCAGCAGATCGACGTGCTGTTTGGACCGAAGTATCGCGCGGCGGTCATCTATGCGCCCGCGGGCCGCGACTACATCTGCTTCGAGCCGATGGCCGGCATCACGGACGCCATGAACCTCGCTCACAAAGGGCGGTACTCGGAGCTGCAGAGCGTGCCTCCCGGAGGGGCGTGGGAGGAGAGCTTCTGGATTCGGCCGAAAGGATTCTGATTTGGCTGTGACGCACACGAACGTGCTGGACGGATTCCGTCTGACCGGGCGCGTGGCGCTCGTCACGGGCGGGGCGCGCGGTCTCGGTCAGGTCATCGCCACCGCGCTGGCGCAGGCCGGGGCCGACGTCGCGATCGCGAGCCGCTCGATCGCGTCGGGGGAAGCCGCGGCGCACACGATCGCTTCGGCCACGGGGCGGCGGGCCCGCGCGTTCGCCGCCGATGTCACCTCGTCCGATGACGTGACGCGGCTCGTGAAAGAAGTCGAAGGGTCTCTCGGCGGGATCGACATCCTGTTCAACAACGCCGGCGTCAACGTCCGCGGCCCGGTGAACGAGCTGTCCGAAGCCGACTGGGATGCGGTCGTTGATACGAATCTGAAGGGCCCGTTTCTTTGCGCGCGCGCGATCGGTCCCTCGATGGTGCGGCGCGGGTGGGGGCGCATCGTCAACATGGGATCGATCATGGGCGTCGTCGCGCTCGCCGGGCGCGCGCCGTATGCGTCCGCGAAGGCCGGTCTCATCAGTCTGACGCGCGTGCTCGCGCTCGAGTGGGCCGGCACGGGGGTCACCGTCAACGCGCTGTGTCCGGGGCCGTTCGGTACGGAGATGAACCGGCCGCTGCTCGACGATCCGGTGAAGTATCAGGAATTCGTGAAGAAGATCCCGATGGGGCGATGGGGAGAGGTCGACGAGATCGCGGGCGCCGCCGTGTTCCTGGCGTCGCCGTCCGCGTCGTTCGTGACCGGCAGTTCGCTGTTCGTCGACGGCGGGTGGACGGCGTGGTAGCGCCGGACGTCAGTTTCCCCCGCCGCCGCCGCGCCCCGCCAGCAGCTTCAGCAGCTCCGGCTCCGTCCAGGGACGCATGTGCGTCGCCGTCAGGCCGCGGATCTCCCTGACCGTCGGGGCGTCGACCGCGGACGCGGCGTTCCCCCATTCCCGCCGGACGTAGGTCAGCACCGCCGCGATCTGATCGTCGCTCAACGATGCCAGCGGCGGCATCAGGCCGACGCTCCCCTCCTTGCCCCCGAGAAGAATGCGCGCGGGGATTGCCGGATTCGCGAGCGCGAATCGCGACCCGACCAGCGTCGGAGCGATTTTCTCTTTGCCGCGTCCGTCCGGCTGATGACACGCGACGCAGATGATCGTGTAAAGCTCGGCGCCGGCCGCGTATCGCTTCTGCTCGTCGGGCGTGAGCGGCGGCACGACCGGACCGGACGGCGCGGGTTTGCCCGGCCACGAGATTCTGGCGACGATCTGTCGGGCGGCGTCCGCGATGGCTCCGGTGCCGGACGCGAGCGCAATCAGGCGCGTCGGCTCCTCTGTGAAGAGATTGGACGGCGATTGCCCCCCGCGCCCGCGGCCGCCACCGCCAACGACGCCCGGCGCTCCGGCTCCCGCGGCAGCCGCGGCTCCGGTCGCGTTGGCGAGTCCCCCAGTCGGGCGTACGGCGCCGGTGATCCCCGCGTCGAGCCCTCGAAGCAGCGCGAGCCGCTGCGCCTGCGGACGATTCGTATCCGCGGCCGCCGCGATCATCTGCTGGACCGCGTCGCGGTCGCGCGACTTCGTGGCGGCGCCCGCGAGCATCGCGATCGCGTCCGCGTTCGGGGTCTTCTCTGCGAGCAGGCTCGTCAGGACCGCAGCCTCGCGCCCCTGCAGGCCGCTGATCGCCGCATCAACCGTGATCGGATCGTCCGCGTATCGGATCAGGAGGCGCGTCAGTGCGTGCACGCGATCCGACGGCGGCAGCGCGCCCAGCGACGCCGCGAGCTGTCGCCGCACCGACCAGTTCGCGTCTTCCGCCAGCGCGAGCACCGCAGCCTGGAGCGGATGGTCCGGCTCCGCCAGCCAGCGTTCCGACAATCGAATGGCGGACGCACGGACGTCCGGCGATCGATCGGCAAGCGATCTCGTGACGGTGTCGGCATCGATCGCGTCGAGGCCGTCGAGCGTCCAGAGGGCGTGCAGTCTCGCCCGATAGTCAGACGCCGCCAGCGCGAGCTCTTTCAAAGCGGGTACGACGGATCGATCGCCGCGCTGAACGAGCAGCTGCTGCGCCATGTCGCGCCACCATCCATTCGGATGCGAGAGGACCGCGACCAGACGGTCGGGTGTCTCCTTCGAAAGCGACGGCTTCCGGTCGCGCGTCGTCGTATCGTGCACCACGCGCCAGATGCGTCCCTTGTGCACCGGCAGCTCGAGCTGGTGCCTGACGATGTAGTCCCGCAGATACTCGGTCTGGAACTGCACGTCCTGAACGACGCCGCGATACATGTCCACGACGTAGATCGTGCCGTCGGGCGCGGAGAACAGATTGACAGGCCGGAACCGCTCATCGGTCGACGCGAGGAATTCCCCCTTCGCGTAGGCGTCGCGCGCGTCGATGCGGCCGTTCCCGTCGTCGCTGATCACATAGCGGTGCACGAGATTGGTCGGCGAGTCGACAACGAACGCGTTGCCGGAGAGTTCCTTCGGGAGACGGTCGCCGCGGTAGATCATCGGCGACGACACGCCGGGGTAGTACGCCGCGGACCCGTCGGGCCGGAGCAGCTCGGCGCGATAGCCGCGGTTGACGCCGCGGGTCGGGCGCACCGGCCAGATCGCGGTCTTGTCGGGATCGACCAGCGTTTCGTAGAGCCCACGCGTGCGCACGAGATTCGGATTGCGGACGTAGTACTGCTGCGGAACGATGTCGGCGAAGAGCGGCTCGGTGTTGACGTCGCGATAGATCCGTCCCGCGTCATCCATGCCGACGCCCCACTGCCCGCGAACGAGCGTCCGCGCGACCTCGAACTTACCGTTCTTCAGCCGGAGATACCACTCGTGCTCGGACGTGTAGATCCAGTTGTCCAGCCCCCACCACAGGCTGTTCGCGTTGTGCTCCAGGTTGCCTTCGGCCCGGCCGAAATCGTTTCGGATGAGCGCCTTTTTGTCTGCCTTCAGATCTCCGTTCGTATCTTCGGCCAGCCAGAGATTGGGCGGCTCGCCGACGAGGACGCCGCGATCGAGTACCTTCAACGCGCGCG
>QHWR01000190.1:3309-9481 GCA_003223835.1 Acidobacteriota bacterium
GTTCGTGTCTTCGAGGACGGCGACTCGACCGATCGGCTCGCGGGAGTCCGCCATCGTCTTGTCCATGGCGAACCCCGGCATTTCGAGCACGTACATTCGTCCGTCGGCGTCGAAATCGATCCAGATTGGATCCTGGACGAGCGGATCGCCGGCGACGAGCTCCACGTGATACCCGGGCGGAAGATAGAACGTCTTCAGCTCGTCTTCCGCCGAGCGCGCGGGCGCAATCTCCGGAACTTTCTGCACGGGCACCGGCCAGGCGGGACGCCGCTGTCCGGCGACGCGGAGGCCGGCGGCAAGAGTGGCTGCGACAACGACTGCCGAGACCATCGCGGACCGCACACCGATCATGGGCATCCTCGACGTGTCACCGCGCCCGCCCTTGTGTGGACGGCAATCAGCGTGACGAGTGGCCGGCGGGCATCCGGATCAGCGATGCGCCCGGGACGTGCCGGAACCGCTCCTTGTCCTGCGCCGCCCGCACGAGATTGCGGCGCGCCATTCGCGAGTACTCGCGGGCCAGATCCTCGGCTCGCGTGCCCTGCCGGTGTTCGATGGCGTCCACGATCGCGCGATGGTACTCGAGCGCGATCAGCGCCGTCTGGCTCCGCTCGGACGACTCGGCGTCGCCGAGCACGGACGACACCGAGACCGCGAACGTCAGCCCGACCACCGATTCGATCGTGCGCACGAGGATGTCGCTCTTGGCGAGGCGGCCGAGCTCCTCCTGAAACCGATCGTGGATCTCGACGTAGCGCGCGACGTCGGCGGCGTTCGAGGAATCGAGACGCTCGATGTCGCGACAGCACTGCTGAAGCCGCGACAGATCGTCGGCATCCGTGAGCCGTTCGGCGGCCAGCCGAGCGGCGGTACCCTCCAGCACGCCGCGGACTTCGATCGCATCCCAGATGTCGGCGATGGCGAACTCGCGAATCCTGAAACCGCCCGAGGGCAGAGGTTCGAGGAGTCCCTCGTGCGCCAGGCGATCGAGCGCGAGCCGAACCGGCGTTCGCGAGGCGCCGAGCCGCGGCACGAGCGTCAGCTCCGCGAGGCGCTCGCCGGGCCGGAAGTCGCCCCGCAGCACCATCTCCCGAAGGCTGGCGATGACCCGCTCGGTCTGCGACGTGGCGTCTGCCGCGCCGGCAGTCGGAAAGCTCGCGTCATCCATGGCGACGTCTCACAAGGCGCCGATCGGCACGGGCAGCCGGACCAGCGAGGCGCCGGGTATGCGGTTGAACAGTTCGCGGTCGGTCAGCACGGAGTTGAGGTTTCGCCGCGCGATCCGCGCGTGCTCGCGCGCGAGCGCTTCGGCGCGCGTCCCTTCACGGTTCGCGATGGCGTCGACGATGCCGCGGTGGTGCTCGAGCGCGAGGATCGCGAGCTGGGTGGGCTCGTCGGTCTCCGGATTCACGAACACCAGCGCGCCCGGCGCGGCAAACGGCAGGGTGATGAGCCCTTCGATCGCGCGCGTGAGCATGGCGCTCTTCGCGAGCCGCCAGAGCTCCGCGTGAAACGCGTCGTTGATCTCGACGTAGCGGACGAAGTTCTCGAGCGTCATCGGCAGCAGCTGCTCCGAGTCGCGGCAGCAGAGCCGCATCCGCAGCAGCTCGTCGGGCTCGCTCAGGCGCTCGGCGGCGAACCGCGCGGCGGTGCCCTCGAGGACGCCGCGGATCTCGATCGCGTCCCTGATGTCGGCAATCGCGAAGGCGCGCACGCGAAAGCCGCCGGAGGGCAGCGCCTCGAGGACCCCTTCGCGGGCCAGACGATCGAGCGCGAGACGCACGGGCGTCCGCGACGCAGTGAGCCGGCGGACGAGCGTCAGCTCGGCGAGCCGCTCGCCCGCCGCGAAGTCTCCGCGGAGGAGCATCTCCCGCAGCGTGAGGATGACGCGCTCGGTTTGCGAGGTGTGGGGAGACGCGCCGCTTTGATCCATGCCGTTCAGATCTCCGACAGCCGCGTATCGGCGTCCACCGGGGTATGCGAGTCCAGGAACAGCCAGCACACGCCCCCGAGCATGTAAATCGTCGCCGACACGTAGAACGTCAGCGTCCAGTCGTTGGCGGTCCACGCGAGGAGGTAGCCGACGACCAGCGGAGAAAACCCCCCTGCGATATTCCCCATCATGTTCATGCTGCCGGAGAGCGTGCCCGAATACCGGCCGCCCATGTCCATACACGCGGCCCACGACGTGGGCATGACGAAGTCGTTGAAGAAACTCGACACGCTGAGCGCGAGGATCGCGACCGTCGGATCCTGCAGCCTGATGAAGACGAGGACGGCGATCGATGCGCAGACGAATCCGGTGACGGCCAGAATCTGACGCGCGCGCGCCACGCCGCCGACGCGGCGCGCGAGAGGCGGCGCGAGATAACCCGAGACGAAGCAGCCGACGCCTCCGAGAAACAGCGGCAGGCCCGCGAGCAGCGCCCCCTGTTTCAGGCCGACGCCGCGCGCCTCACGCAGATACGTCGGAAGCCATGTGATGTAGAACCACCAGCCGTAGGCGAGGCAGACGTACTGCATCCACAACAGCCACACCGCCGGCCGCCTGAGGAACCGTCCCCAGGGAATGGGCCCGTGCACCGTCGCGGTGCGCGACCGCGGCGGCAGCAGCGCCAGCTCCGCTTCGTTGACCGCGGGATGCTCGCGCGGATCGTCGCGGTACCAGTGATAGAAGGCGAGCGCCCAGACGATGCCGATCGCGCCGAAGATCTCGAACGCGCGCCGCCACGTGACGTAGTCGAGGATGTACACCACGAGCAGCGGCGTGAAGGCGCCCCCCCAGCGCGCGCTCAGCCAGAGGATCGCCTGAGCCCGCTCGCGCTCGCGGGCAGGCAGCCAGGTCGTGAACGCGCGGGTCAGGTTCGGGAAGCAGCCCGCCTCGCCCGCGCCGAACAACGCGCGCGCGACGACGAGCGACGCGAAGTTCCAGACCCACCCGGTGGCCGCGGTGAAGAACGACCACCAGATCACCACGCGCATCAGCACGCGCCGGGGACCGAGCCGATCCCCCAGCCATCCGCCGGGAATCTCGAAGAGGGCGTAGGCCCACGAGAAGACCGAGAACGCCCAGCCCATTTCCACGGCCGTGAGCCGCAGATCGTTCCGCATGGCCGGCGCGGCCTGCGAGATGCACACGCGGTCGATGTACGTGATGATCGCCAGCGCGACCGCGAAGGTCGTGACGACGTGCCGCGCCCGCGTCGGCGGGACCGCCGGCACACGCACCGATCTCGTTTGCAGGGGAACAGGCGCCATCGTCAGCGGGATGTCACCGCGGGGCGCATTGTATACAATCCAGGCGTCGGCTGCGCGCAGATCCGCGGAGGACCCCAGTGCACGACAAAACGCCCCGCCGCTTCCGGTCGGCCGCGTGGTTCGGGAAGATCGACAAGGACGGCTTCATCCATCGAAGCTGGATGCGCAATCAGGGCTTGCCGGCGGACGTCTTCGACGGACGGCCGGTCATCGGCATCTGCAACACCTGGTCGGAGTTGACGCCGTGCAACGCGCATCTGCGGACGCTCGCCGAGCGCGTCAAGCGCGGCGTCTGGGAGGCAGGCGGTCTGCCGCTCGAGTTCCCCGTCACCTCCACCGGCGAATCCAACATCCGTCCGACCGCCATGCTGTACCGCAATCTGGTCAGCATGGACGCTGAAGAGTCGATCCGGGCGAATCCGATCGACGGCGTCGTGCTGCTCGTGGGCTGCGACAAGACCACACCGGCGCTGGTGATGGGGGCCGCGAGCTGCGACGTGCCGGCGCTCGTCGTGTCGGGCGGGCCGATGCTCAACGGCAAGTACCGCGGGGAGGACATCGGATCGGGGACCGATCTGTGGCGCTTCAGCGAAGAAGTCCGCGCGGGCACGATGTCGGTGGCGGACTTCGGCGAGGCCGAAGGGTGCATGTCCCGATCGGCCGGCCACTGCATGGTGATGGGGACGGCCTCGACGATGGCGTCGATGGTCGAGGCGCTCGGCCTGGGACTGCCGCAGAATGCGGCGACGCCCGCCGTCGATTCGCGGCGGCTGGCGCTCGCGCATGAAGCCGGACGGCGGATCGTGGATCTGGTCCGCGGCGACGTGCGGATCTCGACCGTCCTCACGAGAGCGGCGTTCGAAAATGCGATTCGCGTCAACGCGGCGCTCGGCGGCTCCACGAACGCCGTCATCCATCTCCTCGCGATCGCGGGCCGGGTCGGCGTCCCGCTCACGCTCGACGACTGGGATCGGCTTGGCCACGACGTCCCCACGCTGGTCGATCTCAAACCGTCAGGGCAGTTCCTGATGGAAGACTTCTACTACGCGGGCGGACTGCCCGCGGTGCTGCGCGCGCTCGGCGAGCAGGGCCTGCTGCACCGCGATGCGGCCACCGTCAACGGCCGGACGATCTGGGAAAACAGCAGGGACGCGCCGAACTGGAACGGCGAAGTGATTCGTCCGCTCGACCGTCCGGTGGTGGCGCACGGCGGCATCGCCGTGCTGCGCGGCAATCTCGCGCCCGACGGCGCCGTGCTGAAACCGTCCGCGGCTTCGCCGGCGCTAATGCGGCATCGCGGACGGGCCGTCGTCTTCGAGAACATCGAGCACTACAAGACGCGCGTCGCGGATCCGGATCTGGACGTGGACGAACGATGCGTGCTCGTGCTCAAGAACTGCGGGCCGCGCGGGTATCCGGGCATGCCCGAAGTCGGCAACATGGGGCTGCCGCCGAAGCTGCTGCGCCGCGGCGTCACCGACATGGTGCGCATCTCCGACGCGCGCATGAGCGGCACGGCGTACGGAACCGTGGTGCTGCACGCGTGTCCCGAAGCGGCGGTCGGCGGACCGTTGGCGGTCGTCCGCGACGGCGACATGATCGAGCTCGACGTCGACAAGCGCGTGCTGCGCGTCGACGCGACCGAGCAGGAGCTCGCGCGTCGTCTCGCGACCTGGCGGCCTTCCGAATCGCCGGCGGGCGCCGGCGGCTATCCGCAGCTGTACACGCGCCACGTCATGCAGGCGGATCGCGGCGCCGATTTCGATTTTCTGCTCGGGTGCCGCGGGCATGAGGTGCCACGGGAATCGCACTGACGCACCTTTCGCGCTCTTTCGACATGAATCAGATTGATTTGAAAGGCCGGCGCGCCGTGATCACCGGCGGCGCACAGGGCATCGGACGGGCCACCGCTGAGCGATTCCTGGCATCGGGAGCGGCGGTCTCGCTGTGGGACGTGGACTCCGCCGAGCTCCAGACGACGGCCGGCGAGCTGTCGAAGAGCGGGCGCGTGCACACGACGGGCGTCGACGTCGCGAACAGCGCCGAGGTCGACGCGGCCGCGGCGGCGACGGCGAAGGCGCTCGGCGGGATCGACGTGCTCGTCGCCAACGCCGGCATTGCCGGTCCCAACTTCACGACGTGGGAATATCCGGTCGAGGACTGGCGCCGCGTGATCGACATCAATCTGATGGGCGTCTATCACTGCTGCCGCGCCGTCGTCCCGATCATGCGTCATCAGCAGTACGGGCGCATCGTGAACGTCGCGTCGATCGCCGGCAAGGAGGGGAACCCACATGCGTCGGCTTACAGCGCGTCGAAGGCCGGCGTGATTGCGCTCACGAAGTCGCTGGGCAAGGAGCTCGCGAAGGAGAACATCGCGGTCAACTGCATCACGCCGGCGGCGGCGCGGACGCGCATCTTCGATCAGATGTCGCCCTCGCACATCGATTTCATGCTGTCGCGGATCCCGCGCGGGCGGTTCGTGACGCCGGACGAAATTGCGGCGCTGATCGCGTGGGTGGCCTCCGAGGACAATTCGTTCACGACCGGCGCGGTCTTCGACATCAGCGGCGGCCGCGCGACGTATTGATCGGGCCAGGCAGTTTCGTCTTGCGATATGCAGACATCCAGCCCGGATCGCGTCGCTTGCGCCGCTCAAAACGGGCGTTAAATGACGGCCCCCGCCCGGCGTGCGTTTCGCAGAGCGGAACACTGCAATACCCATTGCAGAAGACCACTCTCGGGGCCTAGCATCAGCAGCCGATTGTATGCATTGACGCGGAATCCGGCCGCCGAGCGATCCTGACACCCGAACGCGACTCGGGTGCGTCAGGGCCGCTGTGCATGCAGACTGCAAGCCTCTGGTATACCGGCGCATGTCGGTGGAGGGGGAGGAAGAGTCATGATCGGCACA
>QHWR01000191.1 GCA_003223835.1 Acidobacteriota bacterium
GATCAAGTCGCGGCGGACCGCGGGAATCCCGGCGAGCGTGCGGCCGTCTGTCGATCGATACAGCCGCTCGGGCCTCCCGCCGCGGAAGTCGCGCAGGAATCGCGGAAACGTCTGTTCGCCGGGGCCGAGAAAGACGGCGTCGGCGTGCGCCGCGGCTTCCTGCGGCCGCGCCGTCACGTGCAGGCCGCCGAGCGCGACGAACGTTCCACGCGCGCGGTACCGATCGGCGATCCGGTACGCGCGGTACGCGTTGGTGATGTAGACCTGGATGACGACCAGATCGGGCGCGTCGTCGGTCTCGAGGCGCTCGACGTGCTCGTCGACGATCGCCGCCTCCTCGTCTGGCTCGAGGAAGCCGGCCAGGGTCGCGAGCCCCAGCGGCGGAAACAGCGAATATTTGATGGGCCGCCAGAAGGGGCTCGTCGCCTCCGTCAAGGCCGGCAGAATGAGCTTGACCCGCAGCGGACGTCGCATGCCTTGGCATTGTAGAGTGATAACTTTGTAATGTAAAGTCACCGCGATTCGGCCATCGCAATTCCTGCCACCAGCCGCCGCGGCGCGCTGTTGCAGTTCCTGCAGCAGTCAGCATTCCCCGCCAAAGCCCGCCACGGACTCCTCCAGGCGAGGCGACGGCGGGGGCATTGCTTCTCCTCTCGCTTGCATGTCCGCGCCGGCCGCGATCGTCGCGCTTCCGCTCGTCGCGGGTGTCGCGGCGGGTGTGAGGTTCGGTGCGCACGGCGCGTTCGTCATCGCGTTTCTGATCGCGGCGTGGACGGCCGCGTGCGCGGCGTTCGCGCTCGGCCGCCGCGCGCCGTTCGTCGCGGCCTGCGCCGGCGCGGCGGTCGCCGCCGGCGTCCTCCTCGGCGCGCGCGCGTCCACGGACGCGCTGGCGCCGTCGCTGCTCGCGTGGTTTCACGACTGCCACGGCGCGGCGACTGGAGAGCCGGCCGTCATCGACGGCACGCTCGATGACGACGCGGCGGCGTCGCCGTTCGGCGCGTCGATGACGTTGGGCGTGGACCGCGCGCGGTGCGCGGACACGTGGACCGCGGTCAGCGGCGGCGCACGCCTGTCCGTTGGCGGCGAACTGGCGTTGCGGGCGGCCGGCAGGTGGCGCGCCGGACGCCGCGTCCTCGTGACGGCAACGCTTCGCGAACCGGTGGACTATCGCGATCCGGGCGTGCCGAGCGATCGCGTACGCCTGGCGCGGCGCGGCATCGTGCTGCTCGGGTCGGCGAAGAGCGCGGCGCTCGTCGAGGTGCGCGACCGCGCGTCGCTGCTGGCGGAAGCCGGCGCGTGGATGCGTGCGAAGGTGCGTGTGGGGGTGGCCGGATCCGTGGGCCGATGGAGCACGAAGTCCGCGGCCGTCGTGACGGCCATTCTGATCGGCGATCGCAGCGGCCTCGACCCGGACGATCAGCGACGGCTTCAGGAAGCGGGCACCTACCATGTGATCGCGATCTCGGGCGGCAACATCGCGATCCTGACCGCGGTGGTGCTCGCGCTGACGCGGGCGGTCCGCGTGCCACGGCGCGGCGCCACGGCGCTGACGCTCGCGCTCGTCGCGTTCTACGGGTACCTCGCGGGGCTGACGCCGTCGGTCGCGCGCGCGACGCTGGCGGGCGTCATCTATCTCGCCGCGCGGCTGTTCGATCATCGCGGTCCGGCGCTCAACGCCGTGGCGGTTGCCGCCGTCGTCGCGGTCGCGGCCGCGCCGCTCGACGCCGTCGATCCCGGTTTCATCCTCTCGTTCGGCGCGACGGTGGGAATCATCGTCGCCGTGGATCGTCTCCTGCCGGTGCGGCGGCGCAGCGCCGGCCCGGCATGGTCGCGCCGCGCGGTCCGCGCCGTCTGGCTCGCGGCACTCGGCCTCGGCGGCGCCACGCTCTGCGCGGAAGTCGCGCTCGCGCCGGTGTCCGCGCGGCTGTTCGGCCGGATCAGCGTCGCCGGCCTGGTGCTCAACTTCGCCGCCATTCCGCTGATGTCGGTCGCGCAGATCGCCGGGCTCGGCGCCGCGGTGCTGTTCTTCGTGGCGCCGCCGATCGCGTCGATCTGCGGTCTGGCCGCGCATCTGGCGACCGCCGGGTTGCTGCGCTCCGCCGCGCTGGTGGACGTCGCGCCCTGGCTGGTGTTCGACGCGCCGCCGCCCGCGGCGTGGGTGCTCGTGTGGTGGTACTCGGCGTGGGCCGCGGCCATCTTTGCGCGCGGCCGCGCACGAGGGATTGGTATCGCGGGGGTCGCCGTCATCGCGCCGCTGATGATCGCGTCGCCGCCATTCGTGCGCGCGGAGCGGGTCGCGCCGCCGCCACCCGGATGGACGCGTGTCGTGTTCCTGGACGTGGGGCAGGGAGACGCAACGCTCGTGCTTCCGGCCGGGGGCGCGCCCATGCTCGTGGACACCGGCGGCGTGCCCGGATCAACGTTCGATCTCGGGCGTCACGTCACGGTCCCCGCGCTCTGGGCGTTCGGGCTCGGGCGGCTGGACGCGGTCGTCCTCACGCACGGCGATCCGGATCACGTCGGCGGCGCCCCCGCGGTGATCCGGGCGTTTGCGCCGCGCGAGGTATGGGAAGGCGTGGCCGTGCCGCGCGACGAGTCGGTGCGGCGCCTCCGCGTGCAGGCGGAGGCGCGCGGCAGCGTCTGGCGCACGGTGCGCGCGGGCGGGTCGTTCTCGAATGGCGCGATGTCCCTCCGCGTCCTCAATCCTCCCGACCCGGAGTGGGAGAGACAGAAGGTCAGAAACGACGACTCGGTTGTGCTCGAAGCGCGCGTTGGGGACGTCGCGTTCCTGCTGCCCGGGGATGCAGGTCGCGACGTCGACGCCGCGATCGCGTCGCGCTGGGAGCCGGCGTCGATCGCCGTGGTCAAGGCGCCGCACCACGGCAGCGCGTCCGCCAGCTCACCTGGGCTGATCGCCGCCACGCATCCCGCGGCGGTCGTGTTCAGTTCAGGAAAAGGGAACCGGTTCGGCCATCCCGCGCCATCGGTGATGGAGCGCTACATCGCCGCCGGCGCGCGAGTGTTCCGGACCGACGAAGAAGGCGCGATCGTGATGCAGACCGATGGGAAGAGCGTCGAAGTGTGGACGTGGAATGGAAGGCGCGAAGCGCTGCGCGGCCGGGGTCGCTGAACACGGGCCGACGGCTCTCCACATAACGAAGGACACGAAGGCACGAAGGACACGAAGAAAGGAAAACACTCTGTTACGGGTTCATTCCGATCTCCCGCCGGCAACTGAGGAAGTTGCCTATCAGGTGATTGGATGTTGTGAATAGCGGCAACCGCACGCGCCGCCCATCAACTGATGGTCGCTTTCTTCTTCGTGCCCTTCGTGCCTTCGTGTTCTTCCAGCCGATGCCGTCGGCACGTGACAGTTTGCGAACCGGCGTCAGATCCGGCGTCAGATCGTCTTCTTGACGGCGCTCCACTGCATCTCCATCTCATCGAGCGTCGCGTCATGGACGGATCGGCCTTCGGCGTGGAAACGCTCCTCGACCTCCGTAAACCGTTTCGTGAACTTCTCGTTCGCTTTTCTCAGCGCCGACTCCGGCTCGATGCCGAGCTTTCTCGCGAGATTGGCGATCGCGAACAGCAGATCGCCCATCTCTTCTTCGATCCGCGCCGCGCCTTCGCGGGTCGCGGCGCGCCGCAGCTCGGCGACTTCCTCTTCGATCTTGTCCACGACCTGCGCCGCGGCGGGCCAGTCGAAGCCGACGGCGGCCACGCGCGTGCCGATCTCGTGCGCGCGGAGCAGCGCCGGCAGCGTCTTCGGCACGCCCGCCAGGATGGCGCGCCGCTGCCCCGCGTCTGTCTGTTCCTTCGCTTTAATCTGCTCCCACTGCTGCACGACCTGCCCCGGCGTCCGAAGCGGCCGTCCCTGCGGATCGAACACGTGCGGGTGGCGGCGGATCAGCTTCCCGGTGGTCGCGTTCAACGAGTCGGCGACGGTGAAATGTCCTTCATCCGCGCAGATCTGCGCGAGGAAGACGCCTTCGAACAGCAGATCGCCGATCTCCCCGCGCAACGCGTCGTGATCGCCGCGGTCGATCGCGTCGAGGACTTCGTGCGTCTCCTCCAGCACGAACCCGCGCAGCGACGCCAGCGTCTGCTCACGATCCCACGGACAGCCACGCGGCCCGCGCAGCTGCGCCATGATGTCCACCAGCCGCTGAAACGCAGCCCCCGCCGATCGCGTTCGTCTTCCGAACGCTCGTCGGCCGCGCGTGCCGCGTCGCCGCGCTCGCGACAGCCTCCGCCGCTTTTCGACTCTGCGTGTGCTCACCGTCGGCCTTCCGTCTTCTCTTTTCAGCGCTCGCGAGGCGACTCCGCGCCTCACTCGGGCTGCGGGCGCTCTTCCGTCATCCGTCATCCGTCTTCGATTCGCTATGCTAGCATTCCGTCGTGGACACTCAGGACCAGAACGGCATCAGCTTCGCCAGCTTCGTGCTCTCGCTCGCGACGACGACCGCCGTTCACTTCGGCGACATCCCCGACCCGAACACCGGCAAGCGCGGCGAGCCCGACCTCGCCGCCGCGGGCCATATCATCGAGCTCATCGCCATGCTGCAGGAGAAGACGCGCGGCAATCTGTCTTCGCCCGAAGAGAAGCTGCTCGACGATCTCCTCTACGAACTCCGCCTTCGCTTCGTCCAGGCGCAGCAAGGGGACCGCCGCATCGTCGAGCCCTGAGTCTTGCGCGTCACTTTTCTCGGCACCGGAACGTCTCACGGCGTGCCGATGATCGGCTGCGAGTGCGCGACGTGCCGTTCATCCGACCCCCGCGACCGGCGCCTGCGTCCGTCAATCTTCATCCAGCTCGACGACGTGAGCCTGCTCGTGGACGCGGGGCCGGACCTGCGCGAGCAGGCGCTCCGTCATCGCATCGCGCGAGTCGATGCGATCCTCTTCACGCACGGCCACGCCGATCACATCCTCGGGATGGACGACGTGCGGCGGTTCAATGCGATCCAGCGGGGCGCGATGCCGTGCTACGGCGACGCGGCGACGCTCGGCGACATCCGGCAGACGTTCTGGTACGTGTTCGATCCGGGCACGCCGAAAGGAGGCGGGCTCCCGCAGCTCGCGTTGTTCGAGATCGCGGGAGACTTCTGCGTCGGGCGCACGGAGATCGAGCCGATCCCGCTCTGGCATGGCAAACGCCGGATCCTTGGATTCCGCCTCGGCGCGTTCGCGTATCTGACCGACTGCAGCGCGATCCCCGACGAGTCCTGGACGCGGCTGCGCGGCCTCGACGTGCTCGTCCTCGACGCGCTTCGCGACCGCCCGCATCCGACGCACTTCACCCTGGACGAAGCCGTCGCGACCGCGAAGCGGATCGGCGCGCGGCGCACCCTGTTCACGCACATGTGCCACGACCTCTCGCACGAGGCGACATGCGCGCGGCTGCCGGACGGAATCGCGCTCGCGTATGATGGAATGGTCGTTGACTGCTGATTGGCGACTGGCGACTGGCGATTGCCGATTGGTTAATTGTCGATTGGTGATTGGCGATTCGATTGCCGATTGGTGATTGGCGATTCGATTGCCGATTGGCGTCAGTCGACGTGCAGCAATCAGCAATCGACAATCAGCAATCAATGGACCAATCAGCAATCGACAATCAGCAATCAATGGACCAATCAGCAATCGGCAATCGGCAATCAATGGACCAATCAGCAATCGGCAATCGGCAATCGAATCGGCAATCACCAATCGACAATTAACCAATCGGCAATCGCCAGTCGCCAGTCGCCAATTATGATCGCCCACTATCCGAGCGACCCGCCGCCGCGCTGGCACAATCCGGTGCTCGCGCTGGGCAACTTCGACGGGCTGCACCGCGGCCACGCGAAGATCATCGACCGCGTGCGGCGGCGGGCGGGGGAGCGCGGCGGAACCCCCGCAGCGATGACGTTCGACCCGCACCCACCTCGCGTCGTGTGAGGGTGTTGAACAGCTGCAAGTTCGTCGTTAGTCGCTCGTCGTTGGTCGTCAGGCTCATTCAGCCAACGGGCAGGTGGTCTCGGCGCGGTGGGGACCGTTCCGCGCCCGGATCGTGAGCGCCCCCGGCGTTGCTTCGAGCGTGACCGTCGGCAACTACTCGATGCTGCGATCGCTCGGGGCGCGCTACGGGTTCCGCGCCGAGAAAATCGATCCGGTCCGCTACAAGGATTTCGTCGTCAGCAGCACGCGCATCCGGCGGCTCCTGGCGGAAGGACGGGTTGACGAAGCGGGCGCGCTGCTGGGGCATCACTACTTCATCGACGGGCGCGTCGCGCGCGGCGCCGGGCGCGGACGCGAGCTGGGATTCCCCACCGCGAATCTCTGCACCGACAACGAACTGGTCCCGCCGGCCGGCGTGTACGCGACGACGGCGACGGTGGACGGCGTCGTGCATCCGTCGGTGACCAACGTCGGGCTGCGGC
>QHWR01000211.1 GCA_003223835.1 Acidobacteriota bacterium
CATGACGCGTTCCATTGCACGTTGGACCACCGCGCTGGCGGCCGCCGCTCTGATCGGCCTTCCGGCCGCGGGCTGGGCGCAGACGAGCCCGAGCTCGCAGACGCCCCAGACGCAGACCCCGCAGACATCGTCTGCGACGACACCTTCCGCCGGTCAGAGCGCCGCGAACGCGCCTGCCGACCATGTGCGTCAGGCGAAGCAAGCGCTCGACAGCATTCCGCGCACGTCGATTCCCGCGGCGGACCGCGCGAAGTTCGCGCAGCTCCGCACCCATCTGAACAACCTGGGGAAGGCCGTCGCCGCCGGCCAGAGCGCGACAGCCACGACGTCCGGTTCGGCTCGCGCGACGCGCGGTGCGCGCAACGCGGCGAAGTCCGCGACGACCGGCAACTGGGGCACGGAAATCGCGGCCGTCGATCGGATCCTCACCGATCTGATCGGACCGGAAGGCAAGCCGTCCACGCCGGACACGAGCGCAGCGGGGGCGACCGGCACCTCCGGCCGCACGACGAAGCCGGCGCACGCGCTCGACGACGCCGTCAAGGACCAACTCCGCGACGTCCGTCGTCACGTCACCGAGCTGGCCGCGGCGATGAGCGGAACGGCGTCGAGCGCGCCGTCCAGCCCCGCGACGAACCCGGAGACGACGACCGCCGGCCAGACCACGACTCCGCCGGCGCAGCCGTCCGCGCAGGCGGGTGCGACGACGCCAGCGACCGCGCCGAAGGGACAGGTCGATCAGACCGCCGCGAAACAGCACCTCGGCGCCGCGCGCGACGCGTTGAGCCAGGTGACGCAGATGCCCGAAGCGGCTCGGCTCCAGGGAGACGCCCGGACGCAGGTGGCGCAACTGATCTCGAACTTCAACGAACTGATCACGACGCAGACCGACTGGCACCCGGCGTACGCGAAGGTGGACGCCAATCTGACGGCGCTCCTCGGCCCGCAGGGAACCGAATCCGCGACGCCGTCCACCGCCGCTCAGCCGGCAACGCCGGGCGCCGTGGGCACGACCGGTTCGAACCCCACCGCGCAGGTCGATCCGGCGATCAAGGCGAAGTTGATGGAAGTCCGCCGCGAGCTGCGGCAGTTCCAGCAGGCCGCGGGCGGGACCGCCCCGGACAACACGAGCGGCGCGATGACGTCGAACACGATGAACCCGCCCGCGAGCACGGCCTCGACGTCGACACCGGCGGCGGGAACGTATCCGTCGAGCAGCAGTTCGACGGCAGCGTCGAATCCGGCGAGTCCAACGAGCGCGAATCCGCCGAGCACGTCGAGCCCGACCAGCACCGCGAACCCCACGGCCGCGTCGAGCGCGACCGGGTATCCCAGCTCCACGGCCACGACGGGCACGACCGCGCCGGCGCCCGCGCAGAGCGCCACGCCGCGATCGTCCGAAGCGGACCGTCACCTCGATGCGATTGCCGACATCGTGAACCGCGCGCTCGGCACCAGCCGACCGCCGAGCACGACCGCCGGAACGACCGGGACAACGACCGGTACGACCGGGGGGACGACGACCGCCACGAATACGTCAACGGCCGCGACGAGCGCGACCGGCGAAGTAAAGGAAGTAAAGATCGACCGCGCGCAGCTCGAGCAGATCCGGATGCACATCGAGCAGCTCCGGCAGCTCCTGAAAAAGAGCGGCGCGGACAAATAAGCGCGACGTCAATGCCCGTTCCCCCCCTGTTTGGAATAGACTCAGGCTTCCTGTTGTTATCTTTTCTCGAGGAGGCCACCTGATGAAGAAGCTCACGCTCCTGGCGGCGGCGGTTGTGTTCTGCGCCAGCCCGCTGTTCGCGGCCGAGAAGACCTGGAACGGGTCGATCAGCGACAGCATGTGCGGGGCCAAGCACCCGACCGCCGAACACGGCTCGAAGATGACGGACCGCGACTGCGTCGAGGCCTGCATCAAGGACCACGGCGGCAAGTACGTGTTCGTCTCGGAGGGCAAGGTGTACAAGATCGCGAACCAGGACTTCGCGGGCCTGAAGACGCACGCCGGCCACAAAGTCGCGCTGACGGGCGACATGAAGGACGACACGATCACCGTTGCCAGGATCGAGATGCCTGCCGCGTCGAAGAGCAAGTAAGCCGTCTTCGTCCCGTCGAGCGATCAGCGCGGCGGATCCGCCGCGCTGATGTTTTGTTAGAACTGGAAATAGATAAAATCCAGCGACGTCCGGCTGCGGAGGACGAGAATTGCGGCGAACGCGATCCCGCAGGCCGCCGCCTTGAACACCATGACCGGCCACGCGGCAACCGGCCGCGGCCCGGTCGCGGGTGTTTCCCGTCCCAGCTCGACCCACACACTCTGAATCCACAACGGAATCGAATACAGGAACGCCAGCAGGAACAGGTACAACCCAGCCTCGCGATCGAGCGGCGTGCTGTGAAACGGCGACAGGGACACATCGCGGACGATGTCGCGAAGCGACGTCTCCCGGAACAGCAGCCAGCCAAAGCACGTCAGCGCGAACATCCCCACGATTTGAAAACCGGCAATCCACGGGCGGCGGACCGGCGCCGCGGGACGAAGGATCCGGTGCGCGCGGGTGGCGACCAGCAGGAGTCCGTGATACAGCCCCCACAGCACGTAGTTCCAGCTCGCGCCGTGCCAGAGCCCGGAGAGCAGGAACGTCACGAGGACGTTGCGCACCCACCTGCCGCCGCTCGCGCGCGATCCGCCGAGCGGGATGTACACGTAGTCGCGGAACCAGGACGAGAGCGAGATGTTCCAGCGCCGCCAGAAATCCGCGGGACTCCGCGCCAGGTACGGGTGATCGAAATTCTCGGTCAGCTCGAAGCCGAGCCAGCGTGACGTGCCGCGCGCGATGTCGGTGTAGGCGGAAAAGTCCGCGTAAATCTGGATCGCAAACGCGAAGACGCCGGCCCAGAGGATCTCGAACGACGGATCGCTCAGCGCGAACACCTTGTTCGCGATCACGCCGACGTTGTCCGCGATCACCAGCTTCTTCACGAACCCCCAGCAGATCAGGAACGAGCCGGTCGTCGCGCGCTCGACGTCGAACCGGCGCGGCCCCTCGACCTGCGGCAGCAGATACGAGGCGCGCTGGATCGGGCCGGCGACGAGGTGCGGGAAGAACGAGATGAACACCGCAACGTCGAGCAGGCTCCGCCGCGCGCGCAGTTCGCCGCGGTACACGTCGATCGTGTAGCTCATCGCCTGGAACGTATAGAACGAGATCCCGACCGGCAGCAGCACGCGCAGCACCGGCAGGTGTGGCTGGAGGCCGGCGGCCGTCAGCGCCGCGCCGACGTTCTCCACGAAGAAGTTGAAGTACTTGAAGAACCCGAGCATCCCGAAGTTGGAGACGATGCTCAGCGCCATGAATCGGCCGCGGCGCTCCGGCCAGCGCTCCATGCCCCGCGCGGCGCAGTAATCGATGACGGTCGACGTGCCGATCAAAATCAGGAACCACGGGTGGACGTACCCGTAGAACACGTAGCTCGCGACGAGCAGCAGCACGTTCTGCGCGCGCTGCCGGAACAGCCAATACAGCCCGACGACGAGGACGAAGAAGACGACGAAGTCGAGGCTGTGGAAGATCACGGGAAGAGCGGACGCAGTCGGACGTAGAAGACTTCGGTGTAACGGCGGCGCCCGGAGGGCGACAGGTGGTCGCCGTCCGAGTAGAGATCGAGCGTCAGCGCCGGGTCGCCGTAGTCGTCGCGGAACATCGCGCCGTGCGACTCGATGTAGGCGCGCAGCTTCGCGACGTAGCCGCGCAGCGCCGCCGATTGCACCGGCGGCCGGCCTCCGGCGGGACGCCGTTGCACGCGCACGAAACACAGCGGCAGCGCCGCGCGCCCGGCGTCGCGCAGCATCAACGGCAGAAAGGATCGTCCGACGTACGCATCGAAGTCGGCGTCGCGGTCCTCCGCTAGCTGAATGTCCGCCGCATCCATCGGACGCAGGTGGTCGAGGCCGAAGCGCTCGTTCAGCTTCACGAGAAAATCCGCGCGTTTCTTGCGGTAGGGCTCGACGATCCGGGCGGCGGACGCGCTCACGCCCGGTTCGACCCACTCGCGCGTCTCCGTCGCGAGCGCCGTGCGATCGACGAAGTCGCGGACCCGATAGAGCCCGCCCGATTGGCGCGCCGCGACGACGGCGTTGACCTCGTCTTCGCGATCGAGCGCGACGCGGTCGACCGCCCAGCGGAACTGGTCATCGAGACGGAACAGCGCGTTCGTCAGGTTGGTATCGCGGAAGAAGATGAACACGCAGCGTGGATGAATCCCGCTCGGGATGACCCAGTTCTTCAGCGCGAGATACCACCAGGCCGGACCGGATGCCGGCTGCAGCAGCGGCGCGATCGGCCGGTGCGTCAACTCGGTGAGCACGCGCGGATCGATTCGCGACCCGGCCATCGAGTCGCCGATGACGACGTACGTGGGGTTCATCCCCGCGAGATCGCCGACCGGCGCGGCGTCGAAGGGCAGCCGTTCGCGGGGACCTTCGAGCGCGGGCAGATACGTCGGCTGCAGGCGCGGCGTGCGACGCACGTAATTCAACGCGCGCAGCCCGATCGGCGCGATCGTGACCGCCAGCGCGGCGAGCGCGAGCTGCAGCGCCGCGGCGCGCCGCGCGCGATGTGTCAGAGGTCGAGACGGCGGCGTCGGCGGACGCACGTCCACTGTCACGGAGCGGCCGGGATCGGACATGTGTGCGGGAAGCCGGGATTATAACATCGCGTCAGCGTTCGCAGTACCCGCCGTTGTAGCCCGCCATCTGCCGCGTCTCGCCGGGACGCGTGCGGACGACGCTGTAGTACTCGTCGCGCCAGCTCGAGAGCTGATACACCCAGGAGCTGTCGCCGCCGAGCTCGAGCCGGCCGAACGGAAACATGAACGGGATGTCGTTGCGGTCGCAATAGGTGACGCGCGCGCCGAGGTCGATATCAGGCGGCTTGCCGGGACCGCGCAGCACCCATCCGAACGCATAGGTGATGAGGCCACAGCCCCGATCGCGCGGGCGCGCGGGGAACTCGCGGATGGCTTCGACGTACGACGCCGTCCAGCCGGCCTGCGACATCGGCGCGCGATAGTAGCTTTCCAGGTGGAACGGAATCGTCTCGCGCTCCTGCGCGCGATACGGGTGCGACCAGTGCGAAAACGTGTTGGCCGCGTGGCGCTCCGCGCGATTGAACTTGTCGGCGATGAGCGCCGTCATCTCGCCCCAGTCCGCCGAGTCGCGCGTGACGTGCTCGATCGGCTGCAGCGGCGGCGGCGCGCCCGCCATGGCGAGCGCGTCCTTCGGCGCCGTCGGATCGCCCGGCCGCTTCGGCGCGCCCCTATAATCGGTCCGCACGGCGAGGCGCATCGAACAGAACACCGGAATGCGGATCGGCGCCGCGAGCGTCAGCGGACGCGACCGCCCGTCGGGAAACCACGCCGTCCACGCCGCATCGGACCCCACGCCTCCCCACCAGTCGGCCGGCACGTCCTTCAGCGTGAGCGGGACGATGATCCCGATCCCGCGACGGCTTTCGAGCGGCCACGGCGTGTCCCAGCTCTTGCCATCGTAGGACGCGAACGGCAGCAGAAGACCGTCGCGCCGCAGGACGCCCAGCGCGAAGCGGACGCGATCGTCGGCGTACCCCGCGATCGACATCGACATCAGACCGAGGATCGCCGCGCCGATCGCGGTGCGGATGGCGAGGCGGCGGCGATCGCCGGCGGGCGAACAGACCCTGGCACTCATGTAGATCGGAGGAAAAATAGCACGGGTCCGAGGTAAAGGGTCGAGGCGTCGTCGCTGGTCCCCGGCTTGCACCGTTCATCCGCGGGGGAGGTACTGCCGAGATGGGAGGTCAGCGACGATCGAGGACGTCCCGGACTTTTTTCAGCAGCTCGTCGCGCGAGAACGGCTGATGCACAGCAGCTTCAAGGAGCTTCGCCGCTCACGCAGGTGATGCGCGAGCTCCGCGCCGCCCATGTAGGGCATGCGCATGTCGGTCAGCAGCATGTCGATCGTGTCGCCGTGCTGATCGAACACCTTGATCGCTTCTTCGCCGTTGCGCGCCTCGTAGACGCGGTAGCCCGCGCGCGTCAGCGCGTGCGCGAACAACTGGCGCACGGCGGGCTCGTCCTCGACGAGGAGGATCGTTTCCAGCGTCTTCGGTGTCTGATCAGCCATCAGTTTCCCCTCGGCCGGACGCACCTCGAACAGCGTCGTGGCGGTCGGGATCGTCGAATCGACGGGCGCGGTCTTCATCCCATCCGCCACTGCAAGATTATCGCCCGGCTGACGCGGCGCTTCCGCGCCGCAATTCAGGCTGCGCGCGCCACATCTGTGCGGTAACGACACACTGTCATGACGCGAGCGCACGGCAGGCTGTTCAAAAGGCGCAACCTGAATGCCGAATCTGGAATGCCGAATGCCGAAACTGTCTTGTTCCCGGCTACGGATTCGCGGCCGGGCGGCGTTCGGCGCGCACGTCCGCGCGGCGCTCCAGCCGCCGCTCGACGAGCCAGCAGATCGAGGCCCAGAACAACCCCACGATCCAGCCGGCGAGGACGTCCGTCGGATAGTGTACGCCAAGGTAGACGCGGCTCGCACCCACGAGGAGGGTGAGGAACATCGCCATCGCGAGATCTTCGTGAGCCGGCGTTCGGCCAGCCGCATCAGCATGGCGCCGAGCGTGAGGTACACGGCCGCGGACTCGAGCGCGTGGCCGCTCGGAAAACTCGGCGAGAACACTTCGCGCAGGTGCGGCACGACGGCCGGCCGCGCGCGCGCGAACGCCGCCTTGAGCATCCATTCGAGACCCCACGCGCTGACCGCGGCGCTCAAGACGATGAGCGCATGACGAGACATGCCCTGCAGGAGCAGGAACACGGTGATCGAAAACACGAGGAGCCCGATCACCGTGGGGCCGCCCAGCGCCGTCAAGTCCATCGCGACGCCGGACAGCCAACGCGGGCCGATCGGAGTGGCGGGATCGTTCGTCTCGCGCAGCGCGCGCAACACGTGGGTGTCGAAGGCCTGCGTGTCCCCCTCCATCACTTCGCCGGCAAGCTT
>QHWR01000398.1:0-713 GCA_003223835.1 Acidobacteriota bacterium
CGTTCATGCGGCAGGGGGGCGTGACGGCGTCGTTCACGCCGAAAATTGATGCGGCGGCCGGCCGTGTGGACATCGCGATCGCGCGCGCGGGGGATCAGATCGGCGCGTCCGGCACCGGTTTGCTTGCGGCGCTGCTGTTCGACGCGGTCGCGCCCGGCGGATCGATCATCACCGTCGCGGGCGTCGCGAACGCGCCCGACGGATCGGCGGTACAGGTGGCGTTCGCTCCTCCGGTGACGGTGACCGTGAGATAGTGCTAAAGGTGCTAAAGGTGCTAAAGGTGCTAAAGGTGCTGAAGGTGCTGAAGGTGCTAACGGTGCTGGTGCTAAAAGTGCTGGAGGTGCCAAGGGTGCAGGTGCCTAGGGTGCAGCTCCGCACCGCCGGCACGGTTAGCACTTCCAGCACCAGCACCGTTAGCACCCGCAGCACCTTTAGCACCCCTAGCACCGCGGAGCGCGGCTTTACCTTCGTCGAGCTCCTCGTGGTCACGACGATCATGTTGATCATCGCGGCCGCGGTGATGCCGCTCGCACGCGTCACGGTGCAGCGGGAGAAAGAGGCGGTCCTCAGGCGCGAGCTGCGCGAAATACGGACCGCGATCGACAAGTTCAAGGACGCCGCCGACGCGGGGCTGATCGCGCCGATGGACCTCAAGGCGGGGAGCGAAGGCTACCCGCCGGACCTCGACACGCTCGTCGAGGGCGTCTCGGTCA
>QHWR01000398.1:725-2752 GCA_003223835.1 Acidobacteriota bacterium
CGATCGATCCGATGACGAACTCCAACGAGTGGGGCAGGCGGTCCTACGGCGACAAGCCGGACTCGACGTCCTGGGGCGGCGGCAACGTCTTCGACGTGTACACGAAGTCAGACGGGAAGGGCCTCGATGGCACGAAATACAAGGACTGGTAACCGCGGCTTCACCCTCATCGAGCTGCTGGTCGTGATCTCGCTGATCTCGATCCTCGCGGCGATGGGGCTCGTCCAGTACAAGAACTCGATCGTGCGCGCGCAGGAAGCGACGCTCGCGACGGACCTGTTCCGCATGCGCGACGCGATCGATCAGTATTACGCCGACAAGGGGAAGTATCCGGCGTCGCTGGACAGCCTCGTCAGCGACGGCTACATGCGGGCGATCCCGGAGGACCCGTTCACCCACACCAAGGACAGCTGGCAGACGGTTCCCGCCGAGCCCGATCCCAACAACCCGAACGCCGAACCCGGCATCTACGATGTGAAGAGCGGCGCGCCGGGCACCTCGCTCGACGGCGTCGCGTATTCCGAGAAGTAACGCGCGGCCTACGTGATGCTGATCGCCGTGGATGCGGTGCCCTGGGCGCCACCGACGGCGAAGACATCCACGCGCACCTGGTGCGTGCCTTTTGAATTGAAGATGTGCGTGTCCTGGTTGCCCGTCGTAGTGTGGACCGTGCCGTCATCGTACGTCCATGTGAAGTGACCGTCGAGGCAGGACCGGTGACGGTCACCGACATCGCGCCGACGTTCACCGTCGTCGAGACGCTCTCCGGATCGCCGCCGGCAGGGAAGGCCGTCGCCGTCGGCCGGTAACTCCCAGGCGCGCTGTAATTGTGCGCGACGTTCGTGGACCCGGTCAGCGGTCCGAGATCCTGACCGCTGCCGTCGCCGAAATCCACGCGAACGTTGTTGACGTTCGCGCTCGTCGCGACGCTGACCGCGAAGGTGACTGGCGCCCCCGCCGTGGGGTTCGTGGTCGACGACGAAATCGTCACGCCGGCGCGGGCGTTCACGTTGACGGTGACCTTGCCCGACTGGGCGCCGGCGCTGACCGTCACGTCCGCCCCTGCCGACGTCGTCAGCGTCGCGGTCGCGACGCCGTTCGCGTCCGTGACGGCGCTGGTGGGGGTGACAGTGCCTTTCGTCGTGGAGAATGTCACCGGCACTCCGGCGATCGAGCGTCCCGTGTCGTCGGTCACGACCGCCGTGATCACGGAGGTGCCGCCGGAGGAGCCAAGGGTCTGCGGCGTCGCGGTGACGGTCACGCGTCCCGCCGCGGCGATTCCGACCTTGACGTCCTTCTGCGCCGACGTGCCGCCCGAGTAAGCCGTGATGGTCGCGGTGCCACTCTGCGTGCCCGTGACGAGCCGGACGGTCACCTGCCCGTTGTGCGTCCGCGCCTCGGCAGGCTCAATCGACCCCAGCGTCGTCGTAAAGTTGACGACGGTGCCGTTCTGGACCGGCGTGCCGGCCCCCTTGGTCGAAGCGCCGCTGGTCACGCCCGTCCCATTCTCGATGACGGTGGCGATGATGTTCACGGAGCTGTTAAGGGACGCCGTAGGGCTTTCCGGGATAAGCGTGATCACGGTGCCGGTCGGCGCCAGCAGCGGCACCTTGTCGCAGGCGACGGCGATCAGCGGGATCGCAAAAAGGACGGCAAGGATGGCCGAGCGAAGATGTGATATCATGACGGACGCTAAAGATAATACTCTCATGGGTTTACAGGGTCAAGGCGGCAGAAGGGGTGGCGGTGACGCGGGCTACGCGATGGCGGCCCTGCTCGTCATGATTGGCGTGATGGCGATCGTCCTGTCCGCCGTCATGCCCGTGTGGCGGCACGAATCGCAGCGGGAGAAGGAAGCGGAGATGGTGTTTCGCGGGCAGCAATACGTCCGCGCGATCCGGCTGTATCAATCGCGATTCCAGACGCTTCCTCCCAGCTTCGACGTGCTCGTCTCCCAGCGGTTCCTCCGGAAGAAATTCAAAGATCCGATCACGAACGACGACTTCCAGCCGCGGTTCGCAGGGCAG
>QHWR01000395.1 GCA_003223835.1 Acidobacteriota bacterium
GGGGTGCAGGGGTCCCCGACGATTCAAGAGATGGAGGCGCCGCCCGGATTTGAACCGGGGATGGAGGTTTTGCAGACCTCTGCCTTACCACTTGGCGACGGCGCCGGTCGGACTTCGATTGTGCAGGGGAATCCGGCCGCGTCTTTCAGGCGCGGCGACAACAGCGAACAGGCGAGAGCAACGCGTCGATCATCAGCTACAGCCCCGCGAATCACCACCCGAGCGGCCGGAACGGAGCCGACGGCGAAGCGTCGGCGCGTCGATCACGTCGCTCGATCCTGCTTGCCGCACGACGACGCTCGCCCGAGCGAACGGAGTGGAGCGAGCGGCGAAGCGCGAGCGGAACGGAGTGAGCCAGGCGGGGTGCAGGGGCCCCCGCCGATTCAAAATTGGAGCGGGAAACGGGATTCGAACCCGCGACTTCGACCTTGGCAAGGTCGCACTCTACCACTGAGTTATTCCCGCTCATCCACCACGTGGCGGGCCCCCCACGACCCGCCCTCCAGCTTGCTCGGAGCCTTCAATCTTAGCATCCGCAAATCGGGCCGATCAACCCGCGACTCCTGAATCAGCGCGGCGGGCGCTGACGCATCTGAAGCGCCTCACTCGCCCTCTCGATATCTTGCGCCCTGACCAGCAGGTCGGCTCCGCTCATCGCCGGATACATGCCGCCGGCATTGTCCGACCTGATCAGGGATGCGATCCCGGCGTCGTCCAGGATCCCTTTGGCGATTTGGGCGTCCGCCGTTGATCGAAAGGTTGACACGGCGATCAGATCTGAGCAGTCCATCGTCCCTACCTCCGCCCGAGTCGCGCGCGATTCCGGCCGAGATGAACAGGATCCGATCGCGAATCAGGGTGTGTCGAACGCGTTCACAGCCTGGCAGGTCCGGCACATACGCCCCGTAGCCCTGCTCACCCGGTTCAATGACCGCGTAGCGCATGGCGCTCATTGTAATCCTGCCTGCTTCCATACGCTTTTCAGCGTCTTTGGGGGCACCTCGTCGCCGGGATGGCCTGACACTGTGACCAGGCCCACTTTGGTCGGGTGTTTCAGCTGGCGGTGGTCACCTTCATTACGGCACGTCGAACGCGATCGCGACGACGTCGAAGCGGCACGGACAGCAGGTCAGCCGTTTGCGCGCGAGGTAGTCGACCGCCATCGCCGCGATCTTCCGTTGCTTGGCCGGCGTCACCGCCTCCGCGGCGGTCCCGAACTCGCGCGTCATCCGCGCCTTCACCTCCACGAACACGATCGTCCCGCCGTCGTCCGCCACGATGTCGATTTCGCCATATCGCGTGCGGTAGCGGCGTTCGAGAATTGCGTACCCTCGCCGCGTCAACTCGAGGACCGCGCGATCTTCCCCGCATTTTCCGAGATTCTGGCCTTGGAAGGACATGACGGCGGAACGAGAGGCAAACGCCGAGCCGACACTCGCGGACGAGCGGCGCGCGACTAGCGGCGACATCGTTGCCGGAGGCGGAGTGAAGTGCAGCGAAGCCGCGGAGCCGGAGGCAATGATGTCGCCGCCCGAGCGCGCCGCTATCGCGAGGAGGAGGGTGAGGACCGGGACCAGCGACGAGCGACAACGACGACGCTACTTCGCTTGTTGAACCGCCCTGACCGCGTCCGCCCCCGTCATCGGCTTGTTGTAAACCGCCGACCCGGGTTGCTGCAGGCGGCCCCCGTCGCGCAGGTTGCCCGTGGCCACGGGCGCGAACCCGATCTGCTCGATCAGCTGCATGACGACCCGCTTCGCCTCCTCGTCGTCGCCCGCGACGAAAATCGCGTGACGCTCGTCCACACGGAGATCGGGACGTGCGCGCGACGCGAGGTGTTTGTACCAGATCGTGTTGAACGCTTTGACAAGGCGCGCGCCGGGGAGACGCTTCAGCGTCTCTTCGCTCGACGTCGAGTCGCCCAGATCGACGAGGGCGCCGTCCGGACGATACGGATTCATCGCGTCGATGACGACCTTGCCGCGGACGCGCTCGGGCGATGGCAGCGCCTCAGGGCTCCGCCAGGGCACGGCGAGCAGCACGATGTCGCCGAACGACGCGGCGTCGTCCACCGTCATCGCGCGGGCGCGCGGGCCGAGCTCGGAGACGAGCACGCGCAGCGACTCGGGGCCGCGTGAATTGCTGACGGCGACGTCGTGTCCCGCATCGACGAACAGACGCGCCGTCGTCGCGCCGATCATCCCGGCGCCGATGATGCCGATCTTCATGGGTTCGATTGTAGTGCGCGCCGACGAGCCGCCACGTCACCCAAACGGGTGACGGCGAACACCAAGAGCGCGACGGCGATCGTTCCACGTCGACACGCCGGGGCCGCGATCACGAGCAGCCCTGAAGGGCTGCGCTACGACGCCTTCCGTCA
>QHWR01000241.1:0-4649 GCA_003223835.1 Acidobacteriota bacterium
TGAGCCGCGACAACCTGAAGATCGCGTTCCGCGTCCACACGGTGTGGCGGATCGACGAGGCGAGGGTGCCGCTGTTCATGGAGCGCTTCAGCACGACGGCCGGGCACGCGGCGCTCGAGAAGAATCCGGACGCGGTGGTGCAGGTCGCGTACGGCAACTTCGTGCGCGAGCCGCTGCGCACCTACGCGCGCGACGAGGTGCAGCGGCGCAACGGTCTGGAGGTGAAGGACGCGCTGATCCCGATCGGCGACGCGGTGCTGGCGCGCATCCGTCAGTACGCGCAGGGCAGCCCATTCATCATCACGGAAGCCGTGTCGCGCAAGCTTGCCGCGACGCAGGAGCTGCAGCGCAAGGACACCGAGATCGAGATCGAGCGCAAGGTACGCACGAAGCGTGAAGTGCAGGCGCAGGGCATCGCGAACGCGATGGAGATCATCCGGGGTCAGCTCAGCCCGATGTACATCCAGCACGAAGCGATCGAGGCGCAGAAGCTGATGGTGAACGGTCCGAACCATACGGTCGTGTACATCCCCGTCGGGCCCATGGGCGTGCCGCTGACCGGCACGTTCAGCGCCACCCAGCCGCGCGCCGTCGCCCAGCGCTGAGGCGGCGCGGTCCTGGTTGACGCCGATCGAGGCGCGACGATACGGTGTCAGCCAGGACAACTCGATGGAGGAGCGGCTGCTGCACTGGCTCGCGCGCGACGGCACGATCGTCCTGTTCTTCGCGCAGATGCTCGGGATTTTCGGCCTGCCAATCCCGGACGAGTTCCTGATGACCGTTGCGGGCACGCTGGCCCGCAACGGTCATCTTCATTTGTGGTCCACGCTGCTGGCGGCGGTCAGTGGATGCATCGCGGGCATCACCCTCAGTTACTGGCTCGGGCGGACGGTGGGGTTCGCCGCCGTCCATCGCTTCATCCACCTGTCGGACAGCGCGTTCGTGCGCGCGCAGCGGTGGTTTCTTCGGTTCGGCTGCTGGCTGCTGATGTTCGGTTACTTCATCCCGGGCGTGCGCCACGTGACGGCGATTGCCGCGGGCTCGACGCCGCTCGGCTTCCGGACGTTCGCGACGTACGCGTATCCAGGCGCCGTGTTGTGGTCGTTCGGCTTCGTATTCCTCGGCTACTTCGCCGGCGAGCGATGGCGGTCGGTCTTCGACCTGGTGCGCCGCCGACTTCCTCTCATCGCCGTCGTCGTGATCGCGGTCGTGGCCGCCGCCGCGTTGTTCATCACGTCGAGAAAGAATGCGTCAGCGTAGAGACACGGCCGGGGAGCACACGCCGAGCAGCTCACGGTTCCACCACCGGCCCGTGCGGCGCCGCTCGTCCGGCGTCGTGAAACGGTACCGGTAGCAGACTGCGCGAATGGAGCGCGGCGGCCGATCGGGAAACGGGTTCGTGCGCAGCAGGCCGAGCACTCCAGGATCTCCTTCGAGCAGTTTCACGCGCAACGGCGTGAACCACGGCTCGTCTTCCGGCGGTCCCATCGCGGCGAACCACATCAGCCAGTCGAGGCGCAGGTGATAGGGGGCGATTTGAATCGGCCTGCGTGACGGATCGCCCGGCTTCCCCTTGAACTCGTACTCACGCCAGACGGTACGCTCCGTCACCGCTTCGTCGGCCGTGCCTTCGAGAACGATTTCATCCCGTGTCCGGGTGATGCTGCCGAAGGCGCCGTACGTGTTCACGATCTGCAGCGGGTTGTACGACGTGTTCATCACCTGGTTCGGCGACAGCATGTTGAGCACCGGGCCGATGCTGAGCAGCGCGACGAGGGCCGCAAGCGCGTACACCGCGAGTCGATGGACGAGCCGTGGCGGATGGATGGCCGGGACGCGAAACGGCAGCCACGAGAACCACCGATCGTCGAGGGTCGAGACGCACAGCACGATCGTCAGCCAGTTCAACCAGGACAGATTGCCGCTGACGATCAGCGTGAGCTGAAACGCGATCGTCAGCAGGCCCGCGATGCCGGCGATTGGCTGCGGGGCGAAGTACGCGAACGGGAGAATCAGCTCGGCGATGTGGTTGGCGACGACGCCGGACTGGTGGACCCACCACGGCATCCAGTGGAAGTACCAGCTCGCGGGGTTCGGAATCGGCTGCGTCTCGAAGTAGTAGTCGAGGCACGTCAGGTCGCGCCAGCACGAATCGCCCCGCACCTTGATCAAGCCCGCGCCGAACATGACGCGAAACAACGTCCAGCGCCACAAATAGGTCAGGAGAGGCGGCGGCGCCGTCGTCCGCGCGCCCGCGAGGATCGTGAGGAACCCGGTTTCGAGCAGCAGCGATTCCCACCCGAACCCGTAGAACGTCTGTCCCACGTTCATGAACGACAGGTACAACGCCCACAACGCGGTCCACACGACTGCGGCGGCGAGCGTGCCGCCCCGCTCCGGGATGCCTGTCAGCGCGAGGGACGCCAGCGCGATGCCCGCCCAGGCCACAAGAGTGAACGCGCGATCGGTCGGAAAGAGATAGAACAGGCTCGGCGCCGCGGCGAATGGAACCGCGGCGACGAACCGCGGAACGGGAAGCAGTCCATGCTCGCCGAGCAGCGGCACGAACTGATTCGCGGCGCAGATGAAGGCGACGAGGTAAACCGCCGCGACCCCGCGTGTAAAGACGAGCCGCGAGCGCCAGCTCTCCGATCGGGTCTCGATCATCGTTGCATGCGCGGGGTGCGCGACGGGAGAATGGGATCGTCGTGGCGAGCAACCCGGATGCCGTGGTGGTCGGGTCGGGGCCGAACGGCCTCGCGGCCGCCATCGTCCTCGCGCGCGCCGGCAGGAAAGTGATCGTCTTCGAAGCGGATCGGACGATCGGCGGCGGCGCGCGCTCCGCAGAGCTGACGCTTCCGGGGTTCATTCACGACGTGTGTTCGGCGATTCATCCCTTCGCGATCCTCTCTCCCATCTTTCGTACGATGCCGCTGGCCTCGCACGGCCTCGAGTGGATCGAGCCGCCCGCCATGCTCGCACATCCGCTCGACGATGGCGGCGCGGCGATCGCGGATCGGTCCGTGGAACGCACGGCGGAATCGCTCGGCGACGACGCGGCCGCGTATCGGCGCGTGTTCGGGACGCTCGAAGAGAACTGGCCGCGGCTGGAGCCCACCGTCCTCGGGCAGCTGCGCATGCCGCGGCATCCGTTCGTCCTCGCGCGGTTCGGGTTGCAGGCGCTCCGGAGCGCGGAGGGCTTCGCTCAGCGCGCCTTTCGCGACGTGCGCACGCGCGCGCTCTTCGCGGGGCTCGCCGCGCACGGCATGCTTCCGCTCGACGCCACCCTCACCGCGGGATTTGGTCTGGTGCTCGGCGCGACGCTGCACGTGGCGGGATGGAGGCTGCCGCGCGGCGGCGCGCAGCGCCTGAGCGACGCGCTGGCAGCGCACCTGCGATCGCTCGGCGGCGAGATCGTGGCCGGAACCCGCGTCGCCTCCCTTGACGATCTGCCGCCGTCCCGCGCGGTGCTCTGCGACCTGTCGCCGCGTCCGTTCCTCCACGTTGCGGGACACCGCCTGCCCGCGTCGTTTCGGCGGCGGCTGGAGCGTTATCGGTACGGCATGGGCGCGTTCAAAGTGGATTGGGCGCTGGACGCGCCGATTCCCTGGCGCGCGCCGGCGTGCGCGCGCGCCGCGACGGTCCATCTCGGCGGCACGTGGGAAGAGGTGGCGCGCTCCGAGCGTGACGCGTGGGACGGGCGAACGGCCGCGCGTCCGTTCGTGCTGCTCGTGCAGCCGACGTTGTTCGACCCCACACGCGCGCCGGCCGGGCGCCATACGGTCTGGACGTACTGTCATGTGCCGCACGCGTCGACGGCCGACATGCTGCCCGCAATCGAACAGCAGATCGAACGGTTCGCGCCCGGCTTCCGCGAGCGTGTGATCGCGAAATCCGTGATGTCGCCGGCGGACATCGAGCGTCACAATCCGAACCTGGTCGGGGGGGACATCGGCGCCGGCGTCAGCGACCTCCGTCAGGTGTTCGCGCGTCCGACGTGGCGCACGCACGCGACGCCGGTGCGCGGACTGTATCTGTGTTCCGCGGCCACGCCGCCCGGCGTCGGCGTCCACGGCATGTGCGGCGCCCTCGCGGCGGAGCGCGCGACCCGTTTCCGGCGTGCGCGGGCGCGAGGTGTATAATGGTCTGCACTCGCCACCAAGCTGAGCCAGCCTGCGTCATTCCGCGCCGACCAAAACCGAGCGCGCCGACGGGCCCAACTTTCTGGCCCTCGGTTCTCGCGCGCACGGGCGTTCGCGATCGCTCGCGGTCCGCCAATTTCCTGCGCGCTCATTCGTCCGTATCGGTGCGGGCAGGAGATCTCATGGACACGACGTTTCTCTGGGCGATCGCAACCACGCTGTTTCTGGCGGGGTTCGCGATTGCGTTCATCGCGCGCGCCAGGCCTGCGACGTCGATCGCGCACGTCCTCCACGACGTCGAGCATCCCCAGGACCAGCGGTGAGTCCCGGCGTCATTCCGCACGAGGCGTACCGGCGGCTCGCGGCGCGAATCATCACGCAGGCGTTCGAGGACGCGGCGGATCCGGCCGATCGGCGGCCCGAGGCGCTCAGCGCCCGGACGTTTCTCTCCGGCTCGAGGATGCTGCGATTGTGGTGTGCCGTCGCTGACATGAACGAACAGGCCGT
>QHWR01000241.1:4675-19822 GCA_003223835.1 Acidobacteriota bacterium
CCCCGAGGCGCCGTCGGCGCCGGCGCCGGCGCGCTGCCCGGCGTGCCGTTCCAGTGACCTGACGACGACAAGCAAGGTCGTCACGCCGTCGACGTACTGGCGCTGCCGTGCATGCGGCGAGGTGTGGAACGCCGCGCGGCGGGACGGCCGGTCCAGCTATCGGTGATCCCGGCGGACGCCCGCCTTCGGGCGGCCGGCGGAAATTTCCGCGCACCCGAGCCCGCCTCCGCGTATGATTTCCACGCGATGGTTCCCCTGGGCCGAGATCGCCGAAGAGCCTGTTCGGCGTCGGCCAACCAATTCAGCGAGGTGCCTGTTGGGCTCACGCGTCCATCTGATCAATCCCAGCCACGTTTCTTTCGGCGTTGCGGTCATCACGCCGCGCTGGCTGTACGTGCTGGCCGCCGCGACCGGTTCGCGATGGGGGGACCCGAACCTCGTCGATGAAACGCTGGTCCCGATCGATCCCGCGATCATCGCGCCCGGAGACGTGGTCGGGATCGGCATCCACACGGGCAACGCCCTCCGCGGCTACGAAATCGGCCGGCTCGCGCGCAAACTGTCGTCCGCGGCGACGGCGACCTGATCTGGTCGGACGTCGTCGAGGATTGTTTCGCCGGCCGCCCCAAACGTCAGTACGAGGGCGGACGCGTCTCCGGCGAGAACTTCGTGTCGGCGCGGTGGGATCTGCTGCCGCCCGATCGTTACATGTGGGCGTCGGTCCAGACGGTGCGCGGCTGTCCGAAGCACTGCTCGTTCTGCTCCGTCTGGCGGACCGACGGACAGGAGCCGCGCCAGCGTCAGGTGGACCGCATCGTCCGCGAGGTCGTCGAGTTGAGGCGGCTCGGGTTCCGCTTCATCGCGCTCGCCGACGACAATTTCTATCCGGTCACGTTCGACGACCTGGCGATGGCGCGGCGCCGGAAGGATCCGGCGCGGCTGCACGAGCTCGAAGGGCTGCGGCAGGAGCGGTTCGATCTGATGGCGCAGCTCGCGCAGCTTCCCGACGACCTGGTGTTCTACACGCAGATCACGATGGAAGCCGCCGAGGATCCGGAATTCCTGAAGGCGATGAGGGCGGCGCGCATCCGCGGCGCGCTGGTCGGCGTCGAGTCGGTGACGTCGGAAGGCCTCAAGGACGTGTACAAGGGGTTCAACCTCTCCGGCGACGCGCTCGTCGCGCGGCTGCGCGCGTTCCGGCAGCACGGCATCCACGTGCTCGGCTCGTTCATCTTCGGATTGCCCAGCGATCGCGCCGATACGTTCGACGCGACGGTCGATCTCGCGGAACGCGCCGACCTGACGTTCGCGCAGTTCGTGCTGTTGACGCCGTTCCCCGGCACGATCGACTTCGACAAGTGGGCGGCCGACGAGAAACATCGCGCCACCGCCATCGACGGCGTCCCGATCACGCGGCACTGGCTCATCCCGCAGGAACGGCGGCCGAAGCTGTACGCGGACCACCCGACGCTGTCGCTCGAAGAGATCCGCGTCCGCACGCAGGGCGCGTGGGATCGGTTTTACAGTTGGCGCGGCGTGTGGGCGCGCTCTCGATGCGTCGAGTCGCTGCGCTCACGGCTCGCGTTCGTGCTCGTATCGAAGCTGTACCGGCAGATGTACGCGAACACGGGCATCGCCACCGACAGCGCGCGCGTCGCACGATCGGCGCGGTTCGCGCAGGTGATCGGCCGCGCGGCCCGGCGGCTGTTCCTCGCGCCGCCCATGCCCGACCTCCAGATGCCGGCGCCGGTGGCCGAGCCAGGCAACGAAGCGACGTGCGCGTAGAGCGACCGGGTAACACCACCCTGACGGAGGTGCGACGGTGCGTAGAACGTTGAGCGTACGGCTCGTCGGATGTGCGATGTTTCTCGGTCCCGCCCTCTTCGCGCAGACCGCGCCCGACAGCGCGCGCGCTGAGCTGAAGAACGCCGAGGGACAGGTCGTCGGCCAGGCGGTCCTCACCGACGCGCCGCAGGGGGTCCTTCTCCATCTGACGCTGACCGACGTGCCCGAAGGCACGCACGCGTTCCACATCCACGCGGTGGGCAAATGCGAGCCGCCGTTCACGACGGCCGGCGGGCATTTCAATCCCGCCACGAAACAGCACGGCATCGAGAACGCGATGGGCATGCACGCCGGCGATCTGCCGAACATCGACGTGCCCGCCAGCCGGCGCCTGACGTTCGACGCCTTCGACCGCGACATCACGATCAAAGCGGGGCCGAACAGCGTGTTCGACGCCGACGGTTCGGCGATCGTGATCCATCAGGGCAAGGACGACTACAAGAGCGATCCCGCCGGGAATGCCGGCGCGCGCATCGTGTGCGGGGTCATCACAAAGCCGTAAATGCCAAATGCTCAATGCCAAATGCCAAAAGAGATTGTTTTTGGCATTTGACATTTGACATGCAGCATTGAGAGGTTGCGCTCTTCAGCAACCGTCCAGTCACCAGCTGCCCGACGCCCCGCCGCCGCCCGAGCTTCCGCCGCCGCCCGAGAATCCGCCGCCGGAGAAGCCGCCGCCCGACGAGCCTGACGTCAACGTGAACCCGCCGACGCTCGCCGTTCCTTTGGTCTTCAGATCCGCGGCGGCCTTCTGATACCACGGCATGCGGCGCAGCCGCAGCTTCGCGAGGGGATAGCCGATCACGTACGCGGCGAGCAGCGCGACGGTCGGTCTGGGACCGATGATGACGATCGGGAACATCGCCCAGAACGGGATCAGAAACACGTACAGGAACCAACCGACGCCCGGCGTCATCACGCCGATCACGGTAAAGAGGCCGATGATGCCGAAGATGAACGCGCCGAACAGAATGCGCTGCGGCCAGGGAAGATGCGCGTCGAAGCCATTCGAGCTCCGTTCGGCCGGGGACGCCGCCGGCGTGCGATTCGCCGGCTCTCCCTGTCCCTCCAGGCGGGCGACGACCGCCGCGACGCCATCCTCGACGCCCTTGTCGTAGTCCCGGTTCTTGAACGCGGGCGTCATCCACGTCCGGATGATCTGGCCGCACGCGCCATCCGTCAGCGTAGCCTCGAGGCCGTAGCCCACCTCGATCCGCATCTTGCGATCTTGCGGAACGATGACGATCAGAACGCCGTTGTCCTTGCCTTTCTGTCCGAGCTTCCAGCTCGCGAACACGTCGACGGCGTACGCCTCGATGCTCTCGCTGCCGATCGACGGCACCGTCAGGACGACGATCTGGTTGCTGGTGACGTCCTCGTGTTGTTTGAGCGCGGCGGTCACGCGCGCGCGCGCTTCCGCCGAGAGGATCTCCGCATTGTCGACGACACGTCCCGTGAGGTACGGCACGTCGGCCGCCTCGCCGCGCGCGGCCGCGATCAACGACAGAATCGCGACGAACGCGAGCAGGCTTCGTGTGGAGCCGCTCACGCGCCGCGCTCCTCGATCGGCCGGTCGGCCAGCTCGTTGGTGGCGCCGGGCGCATGGCGAAATCCCCTGGCGGCGAGCACGTCGGCCGCCGCGGCGATGCCCTCCTGCAGCGCATGGAACGGCCGCGACCCGCGCAGGTGCGGCGTCATCCGCGCGATGACCGTCTGCCAATCGGTTTCGCTGACGCGTCCGTGCAGCCCGACATCGGGCAGGATCTCGATCCGGCGTTCGAACAGGCTGATCAGGATCAGCACGGCCGTCCGATCGCGCGTGCCAAACAGCCCGCGCGTCAGGAAGAGCGACTGCGCGTACTGCCGGACCTCGACGTCACGGCGGGCCGCGCGCAGGAACAGCCGCGCGAACGCAGGCACGAAGATCGCCAGCAGCGCGGCCGCGGCGCCCGCCGCGAGGATCGCCGTGGCGTGGACGAGGGCGGTATACGACGTAATCCATTGCGGCCGCCACGCGTCGATCGCCACGAGGACGAGTCCCGCGAGCGACGCGCTGAGCGCGAAGGCCTTCCAGGGCAATTCAACATAGCTGTCGGACTTGCCGACGACGGCGGTGACGACCTGGATGCCGGCCGCCGCTTCGACGCGAGCGATCTGCGCGTCGAGCGCGTCCATTTCCGTGGCCGTGAGGTACCCGGCCCTGTCTGGCGTGGAGGTGATGACGCAGATTGTAGCCGATGCGCGGACACCGGCAGAGTCACTTGACTTGCCGATGCAGTTTCGCGGGAGAATGCAGCCGACACCCGGCAACCCCCATGGCCTTATCCTCCGGCAGCCGTCTGGGGCCGTACGAGATCCTCGGCACGCTCGGCGCCGGAGGCATGGGCGAAGTCTACAAAGCCAGGGACGGTCGCCTCGACCGCCTTGTCGCGATCAAGGTCCTGCCCGATCGCCTGGCCGCCGATGTCGATCTGCGGCAGCGGTTCGAGCGCGAGGCGCGCGCCGTGGCGGCGCTCCAGCACGCGCACATCTGCACGCTCCATGACGTCGGGCATCAGAACGGCACCGACTATCTCGTCATGGAGTATCTGGAAGGTCAGACGCTCGCGGAGCGGCTGCAGCGCGGCGCTCTGCCGATCGGTACTCGCTCGAGATCGCCGACGCGCTCGACCAGGCCCATCGCTCCGGGATCGTCCATCGTGATCTGAAGCCGGGGAACATCATGCTGACCGCGTCGGGGATCAAGCTCCTCGATTTCGGTCTGGCGAAGCTGCGGCCTCGAGGGGCGATCGCCGGAATGAGCGATGCGTTGACGCAGACGTCGCCGCTCACCGATCAGGGCACCATTCTCGGGACGCTCGCGTACATGGCCCCCGAGCAGATCGAAGGCCAGCCCGTCGATCATCGCGCGGACATCTGGGCGTTCGGCTGCATCGTCTATGAGATGGCGTCGGGGCGGCGGACGTTCGAGGGGAAGAGCCACGCCGGCACGATTGCCGCAATCCTGGAGCGAGACCCGGAGCCGCTGTCGAAACGACAGCCGGTGACGCCCCCATCGCTCGACCGGCTCGTCTCGCGCTGCCTGGCCAAGGATCCCGACGACCGGTGGCAGAACGCGCGCGATCTCTTTCTCGAGTTACGTGCGCTCCCGATGAGCGAGGCGCCGTCGGCGGTGACGCTCGGACGCTTCACGAAGTGGCTCGTCGCGGGAGCGCTTGCCCTCGCCCTCATCATCATCGCGAGCGTCGGCTTCGTGCTCAGGACCTTCTCGTCTCCTGACCGGACCGCGACGCCGGGTCCGGTGCTGCGTTTGAGCATCGCCCCCGGTCCTGGCGCGTCGTTTCCGGAAATGCCCGCGATCGCGCCCGACGCCACGCGCGTCGCGTTCGTCGGGACGTCCGCCGACGGCATCAAGCGGTTGTGGATCTGGGGAATGGATTCCGCGCGGGCGGATATGGTCGCCGGCACCGAAGGAGCCGCGCTGCCCTTCTGGGCGCCCGACTCAAAGCGGGTGGCGTTCTTCGCGGGCGGGAAGCTGAAAAGGGTTGACGTCGCCGGCGGCGGGCCGCAGCAAATTGCGGATGCGCCGAACGGCGGCGGTGGATCGTGGAGTCCGGACGGCACGATCCTGTTTGCGCCCGACGCCGTTGGCGGCCTGAGCCGAGTGCCCGCGGCTGGAGGCAACGCGACTCCGGTCACGATGATCGACCGTCCCGTCAAAGGCACTGCGGTACATCGCCGTCCGTGGTTTCTGCCCGACGGTGACCACTTTCTGTATCTGGCGCAGGACCTCGGCGATCCGTCGAGCCGAGTGCACGTGGCGTCGCTGCAGACCCCGGCGAACGCGACGCCTTTGCTCACGACGGACTCCGAGGTCGTGTTTTCGTCCGGTTACCTTATTTACGCGCGCGGACCGAGACTGCTCGCGCAGCCGTTCGATCTCCGTCGCTTCGAGACGACGGGCGAGGCGGCGTTGATCGCGGAGAACGTGCCGTTCCAGGCGGATCGCGGGTCCTATGCCGCGTTCTCCGTCTCATCGAGCGGCATCGTGTGCTACACGAGCGGCGGCGGGCGCGGCCGGCGGCAGTTCGTCTGGCTCAATCACGCGGGCAACCTGATTCGGAAGGTCGGACCGGCGGAGCAATTCAGAGACTTCGACGTGTCGCGTGACCGCCGCCGCGTGGTGGTCGCGCGCTACGACTCGGACCGCGGGCTGAACGACCTCTGGTTGATGGACGTCGAACGCGGCGCGCTGAGCCGGCTCACGACGGAGCCGGTCAGTCACACGGATCCGATGTGGGCGCCCGACGGCCGCCACATCGCGTTTTCCGTCCGCGAGAAGGTCTTCTTCGACATCCACCAGCGCGGCACGGAGGCGAACGCGCGGGACGAAGTGCTCCTGGCGTCGGACGTCACCAAATACGTGGAAGCCTGGTCTCCCGACGGCCAGAATATTCTGTTCTGCACGCGCAAGGGGAACTCCGACGTGTGGATTCTTCCGCTGACCGGTCCGCGCAAGCCCAGGATCTTCCTCGAGAACGGGTTCATCAAAGACGAGCCGGAATTCTCGCCGGACGGAAAGTGGGTCGCCTACCATTCGAACGAAACGGGACGCTGGGAAGTGTACGTGACGCCGTTTCCGAACGCCGACCAGAAGTTCCAAATCTCGACCGACGGCGGCCTCCAGCCGCATTGGCGAGCGGACGCCCGGGAGCTGTTTTACCTCGCGCTCGACGGCACGCTCATGTCGGTCAAGGTCGAGACCAGCGGCGGCCTCACGGCGAGCCTGCCCGCCACGCTGTTCGCGACGGGCCTGAAAACGAATCCGGGATCAGGGCAATATGCCGTCTCGGCGGACGGCCAGCAGTTCTTGTTGCTGACCGACGTCGAGACCGAACGGTCGCCGGCCTTCACGGTCCTGCTCAACTGGCGCACGCTGCTGACACACTGAAGGGTCACCGCGGCGGCATCGCGGCAAACGTCTTCTCGATGTTCTCCAGGACGGCGAGCGTCGAGCGGACGCCGACCTCGAGGTAGCGTTCCCCCATTTGCGGCGTCGCGCGCCGCGCGTCTCCCCAGGTGCCCGACTTCGTCGCCCAATACACCGACCCCGGGGACGTGAAGAAGAACGCCGTGTGCACCGGCCCGGTGTTGACGGTGAACTCGGGGAACGGCGGAAACTCGGCGTTCGCGCGTTCGAGGTCGACGAGCGACGCGTTGATCGCGAGGACCGCCGACGTCTCCGCGGCGTTCGCATGGAGCCCGTTCTTGAGGCCGGCGAATTCGTCGACGTCGGCCGCGGTCATGCCGTCCCAATAGTTCACCGGAAACGCCTTCACGTCCTTCGTGAGCTTCTCGGCCGCGTTCGCGCACGCGTAGGCGATCGCGTACGTGTTGTCGTAATGCCCGTTGAGGAAAATGATCCGCTTGAAGCCGGTCGACGCGAACGCGACGCAGAGATCCTCGATGAGCGCCATGAACGTCGGGATGCGGACGTGCACCAGCCCCTTGAAGCCGACGTGCGGATACGACAGCGTGTAGTTGATCGGCGGCGCGACGACGGCGCCGATGCGCGACGCGATCCGGCGCGCGATCTCCTGCGGGATCAGGACGTCCGTCAGCAGCGGCGCGTGCGGTCCGTGCTGTTCGGTGGCGCCTGTCGGGACGATGACGGTGTGGTGCGAGGCGAGAAACGCTTCCACTTCGGGATTCGTCATCTCGCCGAGGAACACGGTGGCTGGTTTCGTCACAGCGTAGTTCTACCAGCACCGCGCCGCGACGGGCAAGCGGCGATGCGCAGCCTGTGTGCTCGCTGACGCCGAGGCTCGGGCCTCGCGTTGCAAGGTAGCATTCGTGTGTAAGATGTGTGCGCTCAGACGAGGCGAACACATGACCACGCACATCACGAGGCGCAGCTTTCTCGCGACCGTCGGCGCCGCCGCGGTCGTGCCGGCATCCACCTTCGCGCAAGCGCGCCAGGGCCCGGCCTCCGCGCCGACCGTCATCTCGAATCCGCCGCGCGATTTCGGTCCCGACGCCCCGCCGACGACCTACTTCACGGACCCGGACGTCCTCACGATCGATCCGGCGTTCAACGCGCTCGTGCAGGCGAACACCTCGATCAAGCGTCTCTGGACGGGTGCGCTCTGGGCCGAGGGTCCCGCGTGGAGCAGCGAGGGACGCTATCTGCTCTGGAGCGACATCCCGAACAACCGTCAGCTCCGATGGCTCGAAGATGACGGCCGGGGCGCCAGCTCTCCTGCGAGCATCTCACGCGCCGCGTCGCCCGCTACGAGCACGACGGATCGATCACCGTGATGGCGGAGTCGTTCCAGTGGAAGCGCTTGAATTCGCCCAACGACGTGGCCGTGCATCGCGACGGGAGCGTCTGGTTCACCGACCCGCCGTACGGCGGTCAGCTGTACGAGGGTGCGCCCGACGCGAGCGGCGGCCCGACGAATCCGGCGGGCCGCTTGAATGCGAGGGCGGGCCAGCCTGCTGAAATCGGAACGTTCAAGCGCGAGCTTCCGACGAACGTGTACCGCGTCGATCCGGGCGGCCGGCTCGACGTCGTGGTCACGGAGGACCAGGTGCCGGATCCGAACGGCCTCACGTTCGCACCCGATTTCAAGCGGCTCTACGTTGCCAGCACCGGAAAAGGTCCGGGCGACAGCGGGGCCGGCGGGAAGGGCGAGGTCTACGTGTTCGACGTCGGACCGGACAACAAACCCTCGAACCGGAAACTCTTCGCGGACTGCGTGATTGACGACGTGAAGTGCGGACCTGACGGGTTGCGGTGCGACGTCGACGGGAACGTGTGGGTGTCGAGCAACGCGGGACGCGCGCTCGGCTACAGCGGCGTGACGGTGTGGAATCCGGCCGGCAAGCTGCTCGGTCGCATTCGCCTGCCGGAAGTCTGCGGCAATCTGACGTTCGGCGGCCCCAAGCGCAATCGTCTGTTCATGGCGGCGAGCCAGTCGATCTATGCACTCTATGTCGCCACGCAGGGCGCGGGGCCTGGCTAGGCGCGCGGTACGTCAGATGCTGTCACGTCGAGCGACCGCCGGGCGCACGGCGAGCCCTGGAACTCGAACCACGTGACGCCTTCGACGACGACGTCGTAGCGCAATCCGTAGCGGCCGGGCGAGAGCGCGCCCGCAACCGTCATGTCGATTTCGATCTCTTCGCCGGGAGCGACGTCTCGTGGCAACTCATCGTGAGCATCGCACACCTTGAGTCCGCACGTGACCTGTCCGCCGAACCGCCGTCCTCGCGCCTTCCACGTGACGCTTCCCGTGTTCGTGATCCGCAGTCGATCGGTGAAGGACTGTCCTGCGGTGACGGTGGCCGATACCTGTTCCAGCACGATGCGCGCTTGAAGCCGTCCGGTGAGCCTGTGCGGCGGCAGCAGCGTGTCGGCGGGCGGATCGTCGCCGTTGTCGAGGACGAAGCGGGCGTGTTCGCCCGGTGAGAGCCGAACGGTCTCATCCCACATCTGACGGAGCGTCGCAGCGTCGGCGGGCGCCGCCGCGTACTCGAACACGTACGCGGATGCGGATCGGAGCGGAATCACCCGCATGCGCGTGAAACCGGCGTCCATCGCCACCCGGCGGATCGCGGGAAGTGAAACGGGTTTCTCGAGGACGCTCTCCTCCCGCATCCGAAATGCGGACAGCGGCTGCGCGGCGTGCGCGGTGCCCGGCTCCGAAAACACCGCGCGTCCGCCCGGCTTGAGCACTCGCCGGATCTCCCGGAGCGCGACGGCGTAGGAAGGTTGATGATGCAGCGCGTTGAGGCAGAGCACGCCGTCGAAGCTGCCGTCGGCGAACGGCAGCGCCTGTCCGCGCGCGACGACGAATGCCGCGTCGTCGCGAAACGTGAGGCGGCTGTCGGCGGCGAGCCGCTGCCGTCCCCGCCGCATCATCTCGAGCGACAGGTCCACTGAAACGGTCCGGACGCCGAGGCGGCTGAGAAGTTCCGTCGCCCAGCACGTGCCGGCCGCGAAGTCCAGCACGCGGTCATCCGGCCGCGGGCCGAGCAGCTCGCAGGCGACGGAGAACTCGAACAGGTAGTCCCAGCTTTCCCGTGCGGTCGTCCAGTGAAGCGGGAAGTTCAGGCTGGTGGTGACATCCTGCTTTTCGTCCGCGCGGGATTCGAACTCGTCCGAGACGCGATCGATGCTGGGGATGCCGCGATTTTCCCACGCCGACAGCTCGCCGGCGCTCATGGCGCCGATGGATTCCTCGCCCGCGAGCCCGACGAATCCAAACCCGCGTGCGTCGTGCTCTCTGGTTCTGGTACCGCGCTCGTTTTCGTGCGGCGGTGGCTGACTCGCCGCCGGTGCAGCATTCGAGCGCCGGGGCTGGATGTCGGGATCTCCGGACCGCAGGAGGCGGCCGGCTGCGCGTCGCAGACGTTCCAGAAGCGTCATTCAGGACGAAGGATACCGTTCCGCGGTTCAGAATTCATGTATGCTCCGCAGTCGATGCGCATCCGCCTGAGTCTCTGCGCGGCCGCCGCGGTCCTGACGTGCGTTCAGGGCGCGAGGCCCATGGCCCGCCAGACGATGTCGGCAAGCTGGCCGCAGTGGGGCGGGCCGACCAGGAATTTCGTCGTCGACGCGAAAGGGCTCGCGTCTTCGTGGCCGTCGGACGGCCCGAAGAAGCTCTGGAGCCGCGCGCTCGGCGAGGGTCACTCGTCAATTGCCGCGGATGGCGGACGGCTCTATACGATGTATCGCCCGGCGGGACTCCTTTCGTACGTGCGCCGCAGCCAGGAAGAGGTCGTCACGGCGCTCGATGCGAACACCGGGTCGACGGTCTGGGAATATAAGTACGCGTCGCCGACCTCAGGCCTGGATTTTTCACAAGGCGCCGGACCCCACTCGACCCCGCTCGTCACGGCCGATCGCGTCTTCGCGGCAAGCAGCCGGAAGGAGATCTTCGCGCTGAACAGGACGAACGGCCAGGTCGTCTGGTCGCACGATCTAATAAAGGAGTACGGCGCCAGGGGACCCGACCGGGGGTACGCGTGCAGCCCGCTCTTGTACAACGGCACGATCATCATGACGATGGGCGCTCCCGGCGGGGCGCTGGCCGCGTTCGACCAGAAGAGCGGCGCGCTCGTCTGGAAATCAGGCGACGTCGATTTCTCGCCGTCGTCGCCGATCGTGATCGACGTCGAGGGGCAGAAGCAGCTCGTCTACTTCGCCGGCGACGCAGTGGCCGGCGTGGATCCGGCGAACGGGCGCACACTGTGGACCCACCCGCACAAGACCGACTGGGGTTTGAATATCAGCACCCCGATCTGGTCGCCGGCCGATCACCTGCTCTTCGTGTCGTCCGCGTACAGCACCGGTAGCCGCGTCCTCGAGCTTCGTCAATCCGGTGGGAAGACCAGCGTCTCCGAGAAGTGGTTCAGCAACCGCATGCGAATTCACATCGGCACGGCGATCCGGATCGGCAATTACGTGTATGGATCGAGCGGCGACTTCGGGCCGGCATTCCTGACCGCGGTCGACGTCACGACCGGCAACGTCGTGTGGCAGGACCGCGCGTTTTCGCGCGCGCAGCTTCTGTACGCGGACGGCAAGCTCGTCATCCTCGACGAGGACGGCACGCTCGGCCTCGCGACGGTGTCGCCGCAGGGCCTTCAGGTGCTCGCGAAGGCGTCCATCCTGGAAAACCTCTCGTGGACGCCGCCGACACTCATCGGCACGAAGCTCTTCGCGCGCGACCGGAAGAACATCCTGGCATTCGAGCTGGCTCTCTAACGGGGCAGAGCGTGCGCTGAAATCAGAAGAAGACCTTCAGCACCAGCTCCACTGTCCGCCCTGTGCTGATCGTGGTCGTGATCTTCCCGAACGTATTCGGAGCGTTGATATCGCGCGCCGGCGGACCGAAGCTGGGCGTGTTCGTCAGATTGAACGCCTCCCCCCGCAATTCGACGTAGCGTCCGGCGCCGATGTCGAACTGCTTCGCCAGGACGGCGTCGATGTCTCGATAGCCGGGAGCCCGGGCGGTGCCCACACCGCAGTTGCCCCACGTGCCAAGGGGTGCGCGGGCGAACGCGCTGATATCGAGCCAGTGGTCGATGTTCTGGTCGGCGGGTACGGGATTGCCGATGCAGTCCGGCCGCTCTCCCCCGCGCACGGCCTGCAGTGACGAACCGCGACCGTCGAGGATCGTGATCGGGAAGCCGGTCCGAACCTGGAAGATGCCGCCGAGTCTCCAGCCGCCGAGGATCGCGCGAGCCACGCTGGACGAGGCGTCGCCCCGCGGGTGTCTCTGTCCGTACGGCAGCTCGTAATTGGCCGAAAACACGAAGTTGTGCCGGGCGTCGAAGAACGCCGGCCCATAATTCCAGTCGGGCCGGTAGGCATTCATCCAGTACGTGCCTTCCATCGCGGTCTGGCCGGACGAGCCGTAGTAGCCGAGCTGATTCGCCATCGCCTTCGCGAACGTGTACGAGGCGAGATACTCGAGGCCGTGCCGGGCTCGTTGGCGCAGCCCGGCCTGCAGCGCGTGATAGTTGCTCTTTCCTTGCGACGCAGTCACGGAGATGTTGGTAATCAGCGGAGCCGTCGCGAACAACGGGCGCCGGTTCTGGAGCGGCGCCCACGTCGAAGGATCCCCGACTCCCGCCAGTGGCTGGTTGCCTTCGACCGGTGTCACAAGGTGTGTGGCCTGGTTCCCCACGTACCCGAAATTCGCCGACATCGACGCGGTGACGAGGTGCTCGAAGAACACGTTCCACTGCTGGGTGAACTGCGGCCGCAGGTTCGGATCCCACGCGCGCACCTGACCCGACGGTTGATCGAGAGGTTTCAGGCCGGCAAAGCCCGTCGCGAGACTTCCTGCTCCGGTCGTGAGGTCGTAGGGAACGGCCGATTCGAAATAGAACGGCGGGTTGAGCGGCAGGCGCAGGTTCGCACCGGTCCCCTCCATGTACTGCGAGATTCCATATCCGCCGCGGACCACCCAGGCATCGCCAGGCCGCCAGGCGAAGCCGACCCTCGGCTCGAAGCCCTTCATGTAGACCTTGTAGAGCGCGCGAGCCTCGCGACTGCCGGACGCTGCGAGGATCTGCTGGCCTGTCGTCAGATCGAAATTCGCCTGACGGTTGTCCTTCTCGACAAGCGGCTCCGTGTACGCCCACCGCATCCCGAGATTGAGCGTGAACTCGGGCGTGACCTTCAGGTCGTCCTGGACGAAGACCGCGCTCCGGTTGTGGAGCTGCGTCCAGGGCGGCGAAGCGCTGCCGCGTCCCTTGCTGCCCACCTGATCCAGAAGGAAGTCCGAGAAGGGAAATCCGGTGAACGCGCCGCCGTAGGTAAACATTCCGAGCAGCCCGTTGTTGCCGGCGTAGAAGCGCCGCTGAACGTAGTGCAGGAGCTGACCGCCGACTTTCAGCGAATGGCGTCCCGCCAGCCACGTGAGCTTCTCGTTGATTTGATACGTCTTGTCAAGCGTGTCGCTGTCATTCGCTATCGTGCCGATCGACGTCAGCCCGCCTCCCCATTGGATTGAGCTGAGCCCGGGAATGGGTTGGCCGCCGGGAATCCCGAAGGTCGAGTTGGCGTTCCCGACCCCGGCCCAGTCGAAGGCCTTCGTCACGATCGCGATCTGGTTGTAGCCAAAGAGGACTTCGTTGACGACCGACGCGCCGAAGATGCGGTTCCAGTTGAATGCCACATTGCGGAACGGTGCGTTCGTCCGGATGCCCAGAAGCAGCGGAAACGCCCGCTCGCTGGTTCTGGACTCGTATTCGGCGAACGAAAAACGTCCGAAGACCTTATCCCGGGTCGACGCGTTCCAGTCGATGCGCGCGTCGCCCTGATCGGCGCGGATCGTCTGCAGGGTCGGGCCGACGAGATTATTCGTCACGCCGCTGACGTCGCGGTTCGGGAGCGGGTACAGCGATGTGTTGTTGAGGATCGCGCGCGCGATCGGGCTGATCCGGCCCAGAGGAACCTGATTGCCCGCGAATGCCTGGCCCGTCGACGGGTCGCGGATCACCGAGGTCACGCCCGAGAGATCGCCGCGGCGCCAGGAATCCGGCGCGACCGAGATCGTCTCGAAGCCGGGTGCCCTGAACTGCGTACCCTGGTAATTCGCGAAGAAGAACAGCCTGTTCCGCGTCACGGGGCCGCCCAGCGTGCCTCCGAAGATATCCTGTCTGCGCTCGGGCTTCGGGGCATTGGAACGGTTGTTCGCCCAGGAGTTCGCGTCCATCCGGCTGTTCCGATAGAACTCGAACGCGCTTCCGCGGAAGAGGTTCGTGCCGGACTTGGTCACATTGCTGATGACCGCGCCCGCCACGTTTCCGGTGTCGGCCGCGTAGTTGTTCGTCTCGACGCTGATCTCGGCCAGCCCGTCGGGGCTGGGCTGATAGGCGACGTAGTTGTCGATCGACTCGTTCATGTCGACGCCGTCCACCGTGTAGTTGTTGGTCTGCTCACGGTTGCCGTTGACGTAAGGCCGGCCGCCGCCGAAGTTGCGGATCGCGGTGAACGAGCTGGGGCTCACCGTCACGACCCCCGGGAGCAGCAAGGAGAACTGTCCGGTGTTGCGGCCGTTCAGCGGCAACGAGGCGAGGGTGGTTCCCGAGATCACCTGGCCGACCGTGGCCGATTCGGTCTGCAGAACCGGCGACTCGCTGGTGACTTCGACGGTTTCCTCGGTCCCGCCCAGCTCCAGCCTGAAATTTGGCCTCTACATGGATCGGCTTCGTCGTCGCCGTCTTGAAGCGGGAGAGGTCCGCCTTGACGATGTACGTCCCCACGGGCACGGATGTAATGGTGTAGTTACCGGCCTCATTGGAGAACGCGATGTACTGGACGTTCGTTGCCTGGTCCATCGCGATGACGATTGCGCCGGGAACGGACAGGCCGCTTTGATCGCTGATAATCCCCGTCATCGACCCCGCGCCGGTCTGTGCGAGGACGGCGACAGGAGCAAGAAATCCTATCGCGATGGCAAGAAACACGTTCCACACGAAGACTCCCAGGCTTTTCATGGAGAGGATCCTCGCTGGGGAAACGTGCCCGACAGGGCAATCCGTGTGCCCGGCGGTCGGCATAGGGGGGCCGGGCCCGCCGGGCTGTCAAAGACCGTCAAAGACGTAATGGGGGCGACGGAATCGGGATTCTGCGCGTTCGTCCTCGATCACCCTTCGGCGGGATCGCAGCGGCCCAGGCTCACTGTGTCGGCATCACTCGCTTGACCGATAAGGCATCACCGGCTGCGACGAGAGATGGCTTGGACGCGGGCGTTGTCGTGACGACAGGCCGAGCAGCCGCGC
>QHWR01000241.1:19850-26156 GCA_003223835.1 Acidobacteriota bacterium
ACGGCGTCGCCTCGGCGAGACCGACCGTGTTGTTCTCGCCCTGGATGTAAAGGTTCCCGTCCGCGAAGGTCACCGATCCTTTCCCGACGCTGCGATCGCGCCACACCGGATTACCCGAAGCGAACTCGAGGCACGTGAGGATCGAATCGTTGAAGCCGTAGAGATATCCGTCCACGAGCACCACGCCGCCGTGGTGGTTCTTCATGTTGCGCGTGAAGTAGATCTCCTTCGCGTCGACCTGGCCGTTCTGCGCGGTGAGGCCCACGAGGCCGCCCCCCGTGTCGTACGCGGACGTGTAGAACACTTTGTTGTCGAAGAACACCGGCGTCGTGATGTTGGCGACCCTGTTGGCCGCGCGATCGTAATGCCACATCAGCTTGCCGTCGGAGGCGCGCACGCCGACGCCGCCCCCGGACGTCAGCGTCATGTACGTGCGCACGCCCTGGACGTCGGCCACGATAGGCGAGGAGTAGCCGGCGAGATCGCTCAGGTCCTTGCTCGTCCAGATCGTCCAGCTTCACCATGCCCGCGCCCGGCCCGCCGGGGGACACGATCAGCGCGCCGCCGTCGACGAGCGGGGACTCGCTGATCAGCCAGCGAAGCTGCCGGCCGTTGAAGTCCTTCAGGATGTTCCGGTGCCACACTTCGCTGCCGTCGGTCTTCAGGCAGTACAGGTCGCCGTTCTCGGAGAGCACGTACATGCGATCGCCGTCGACCGTCGGCGTCCCGCGCGGTCCCGGACCTTGATCGTTGTTGAGCGCCGGACCGAGCGCTTTCGACCAGACCCCCTTTCCATCGGCGCGGTTCACCGCGGAGACGATGCTCGATCCGTCGCGCATGCCCTGCACGTAGACGCGCTCGCCGGCCACGGCCATGGAGCCGTAGCCGTTGCCGAGATTTCCCGCGGTCCAGATCACCGGCGGACCTGACGCGGGCCACTCTTTCAACAGACCTGTCTCTTTCGACATGCCGGTGCGGTCGGGACCCTGCCACTGAGGCCAGTCAGCGGGGGCCACGCGCGCGCGCGCAACGGCGCCGAGGAAGCTGACAAGGAAAACGACCCCGACGAGGCGCGCGATGTTCATGTCTGTCTCCAGCCGGTGAACCTGTGAACCGTGAACCGTGAACCGTGAACCGTGAACCGTGAACCCGTGAACCCTGTCAGAACGTGACGCCTGCCGTGACGCCGAACGTACGCGGACGCCCGCGCTCGCCGATGAACCCGGACCGCGCCAGCTGGCCGTACGGGAACGCCACAGGGACGCAGTGCGTATCGAACGCGTTTCGGATCCATGCTTCGGCGAAGACAAGCTTTCCCCGCGCGCCGCCGCGCAGGTTGGCCAGCGAGTACGCGTTCTGTCCCGCCGCATTCGCATCGTCGTACTTGAACGCGCCGTAGAACACCGCTTCGGCGCGGCCGTACAGCCTGATGCCCCGGCTGAGACCGTGTGACACTTCCGTGCCGAGCGCCGCCGTGTAGTCGGGCGTGTTCGGGATCTTGTTGTGCGAGGTGTCGACGCCGCTCGACGTTGTGCCGGCGCCGAACCGCGCGTGCGTGTAGCCGAACGCGCCGAACAGATCGACGCCGTCGCGCGCGCGGCCGCGTACTTCGATCTCGACGCCGCTGCTGCGCGCGGAGCCGACGTTCGAGATGTAGAACTGCCCGGGCACGGACGGATTCGGCAGGTTGAGCTGCAGGTCCTGCCAATCGATCGAGAAGACGGCGAGATTCGTCGCGACGCGCCGTCCGGCCCACGCGCTCTTCAGGCCGCCCTCGACGTTCCAGGTGTGCTCTTCACCGTACGCCTCGCTGCCGGCCGGCGACGCCGGGTTGAAGCCGCCCGCTTTGTATCCGCCGCTCACGGAGACGTAAGCGATCGCGTCCGGCCGCACGTGATACGACAGCGCGGCCTGGGGAGACACGTTCGAGAATGCCTTCTCCGCATTGACGTTGACGGGCAGGGCCAGAAGCACAGGGGCGACGAAGAACGTGCTCAGCGCCGCTTTGCGATTCTCGCGATCGAACCGGGCGCCGATCGTCACGTCGGCCTTGTCGGCCAGCGTGACGGTGCCGTTGCCATAGACGCCGACGCCCGTATCGTCGAGCGCCGCCAGCGGCGAGTGTTGCGTGACGGTGAACGGTACAAACGGGAGCACGAACGGCGCGAACGTATTCACCGCGTCCTGATCGTAATTCTGCGTGAACAGAAAGATGCCCGATTGCCACTTCAGCGACGCGCGGTCCCCGAGCTTCACGGGATGCGCCGCTGTCGAGGCGAAGCGGACTTCCTGCGTCCACTGAAAGTCCTTCTCGTCGTTGCTGCGCGTGAGCAGCGGCAGCGGCGTGTAATCCAGATCGGTCAGGTCGGCCGTTTTCCAGTGGACGAAGCCCGTCGTCGTCGCCACCGTGAAGCGCCGCCCGGCGTACTGGGTCAGGAACGTCGTCGCATGGACGTCACGGTTCGTGTGCCCCTCGAAATCGCGCGCGGCGTGAAACGGCCGTTGACGAAGCGCGTCGAGATCGTTGAGCGCATAGTCGCCGTCGCGAGCGCGCTCGCCGGTGTAGATCAGCCGCGCTTCCCACCTGGCGGTCGGCGTCACCAGCAGCTGCGCCTTGCCGAACGTCGCGTGACGGAAGTCGATGTCGTGCCCCGTGACGTCGTTCGTCGTGAATCCGTCGCGGCGCGAGTCGCCAATGGCAAACGCGACGGCCGCTTTCCCGCCGATTGGCCCCGACGCGTGCGCGCGGACGTCGACCGCGCTGTAATTGCCGACCGGGACGACGGCGGATCCCGTCCACCGGGTCGAGGACGGTCGCACGCTGGTGACGTTCACCACGCCGCCGAGCGTGTTGCGCCCGAACAGGGCGCTCTGCGGGCCGCGCACGAATTCGAGCTGCGTGACGTCCAGCAGCTCGATGCTCGACGAGTTCGTGTTCAACTGAGGAACGCCGTCGATATACGTGGAGATCGCCGGATTCGCCGGGCTCGATCCGATGCCGCGAAAGCGCGGATTACTCAGTTTCCGCGCGGTGAAATCGGTGAAGTAGGTGTTGGGCGCCTCGATCGATGCGTCACCGATCGTCAGGAGCCCACCGTTCCACAGCGCGTCGAGGGGGACAAGCGTCACGCTGACCGGCAGGGTCTGGGGATCGGCCGGCTCCTTCTGCGCCGTGACCGTCACCGTCGGCAGCGTGACGTGCACCTGAGGCTGAACGGACTGCGCGTCGCCCGGGCGCGGCATCGCGACGGTTAAGACGATCGCAAGAACGCACGGGCCGGTACGATTCGAAAACATGCGGGTCATTATGCAACGGATATACGAGCGAATCGCCCTGTCCGCCCGTCCCATAGCCGGTCAGTTGAAGGATCTTCCGCCTGACCGCCTCCGCCAAGGCTACGGCGGTCCGCCGAAGCTTCACGCGAAGGCGGAAGGCGGAAGCCACAGGATTCTTGAGGACGATCCGTGGCTTCCACCTTCAGGTGGAAGGACCCGCGAGGCGGAAGGCGGCGGGCCACGAAACACCGTGCGATAAAATGGCGTAACCACGAGAACGGACATGTTCAAACGACTGTGCACCGTCGTGCCGTTGGCCCTGACCCTGGGCGCGTTCACCTCAGCCGAGGGTCCGCGGCATGTTGCGCTCGGCGACTGGCCGGAACCGCGCGGACCGCGCCGGACCGGCATCTCGGATGAAAAAGGCCTGATCGAGAAGTGGGCGCTCAACGGCCAGAACTTTCTCTGGCGCGCGCCGTACGGCGGACGGTCGGCCCCTGTCGTGATGGGCAATCGCGTGTACGTCCAGAATCCCGCCGGCCTAGGCGACGCGATGCAGGAGCGCGTCATGGCGCTCGACGCCGACTCGGGAAAGGTGATCTGGGAACACAAGTTCAACGTGTTCCAGAGCGACGTACCGCCGCACCGCGTCGGATGGGCGTCTCCCGCCGTCGATCCGGAGACCGGCAACATTTACGCGATGGGCGTCGGCGCCACGGTGATCGCGCTCAACAAGGACGGCAAGCTGCTGTGGGATCGATCGATCGGCGAAGAGTTCGCCGCGTTCACCACGCACGGCGGCCGGACGATGTCGCCGCTGGTGGATGGCGATTTGGTGATCGTCAGCGCGGCCGTCTCGAGCTGGGGCACCGAGGCCGGCCGGGCACACCGCTTCTTCGCGCTGGACAAGCGCACGGGCGACATCATGTGGGTGTCGAACCCCGGCGGCCGTCCGTACGACACCGCCTATGCCGCGCCGGTCATTGCCCCGATGAACGGCGTGCGGCTGCTCATTTGCGGCATCGGCGACGGCGGCATCTACGGGATCAAGCCGCAGACCGGCGAGAAGGTCTGGGGCTTCGTGGCGGCGAAGCGCGCGATCAACACTGGTGTCGCGGTGTCGGGCAACACCGTCATCATTTCGCACGGCGACGAGAACCTCGACGTCAACGAGCTCGGCATGATCGCCGCGATCGATGGATCCCAGAAGGGAGACATCAAGACCGTCAAGTGGGCGCAGAAGGGAGACCAGTTCGGTTTCTCCTCGCCCGTCATCGACGGCACCCGCGTCTACGAGATCGAGAACGGCTCGCGCCTCAAGGCGTACGACCTCGAAACGGGCAAGCCGCTCTGGACGCAGACGCTCGGGACGATTCAGAAGGCGCCGCTCGTGCTCGCCGACGGCAAGCTGTACGTCGGCACCGAAAGCGGGAAGTTCTTCATCGTTCGGCCGTCCGCCGATCGCGCCGAGATTCTGAGCGCCGTCGAGATGCCGCCGAGCAAGGACGACAACGCCGGCCAGTCGGCCGGTCTCCCGGAGCCGATCTTTGCCGGCGCGGCCGTGTCGCACGGCCGCATTTTCTTCGTGTCGACCGGCGGCGTGTACGCGATCGGTCCGAAGACGCCGAAGCCGACAGCCGGCCTCGCCATCGATGAACCGGCCGTGAAGGGGGAGGGAGATCCGGCGTGGCTGCAAGTCTCGCCGACCGAGCTCGTGCTGAAGCCGGGACAGACCGTCAAGCTGCGCGCGCGGCTCTTCGACGCCCAGGGACGGTACCTCAACGAGCAGACGGGCGCGACGTGGTCGCTGCAGGGTTTGAAAGGCACGGTTTCACCTGACGGGACGTTTACCCCTGCGGCCGATACGCCGGAGCAGGCCGGTACGATCAAAGCGACCGCCGGCGCGCTGAGCGGCGCAGCCCGCGCGCGCGTCGTTCGTCCGCTGCCGTGGACCGAGACCTTCGAATCGATGGCGGAGGGTTCCGTGCCGCCCGGCTGGATCAACGGCACGGCGGGGAAGTTCTCGGTGGTCACGCTCGACGGACAGAAGGTCCTGCAGAAGGCCCCCGATAACACCATCTTCAAGCGCATCCGCGCGTTCTTCGGGCCCGTGGATCTCTCGAACTACACGATCGAAGCCGACGTGCGCGGGACGACGAGGCGGCGGCAGATGACGGACATCGGCGTGACCGCGCAGCGCTACTCGCTCGTCCTCTACGGCAACGCGCAGCAGCTCAAGATCGAGCCGTGGGAGCCGGAAACGCACCGAACGGTCGTGGTCCCCTACGAGTGGAAGGCCGATACGTGGTATCACCTGAAGCTGCGGGTGGAGAACATGCCCGACGGCAAAACGCGCGCGCGCGGAAAGGCGTGGCCGACCGGTCAGCCGGAACCGGACGCGTGGACGATCGAGAAGATCGATCCGATCGGCAACCACAAGGGGGCGCCGGGACTGTTCGTCGACGCCGATTTCGGCGCCTACATCGACAATATCAAGCTCACGTCAAACCAATGAAGAAAAGTCTGGTTGCCCTCACGCTCGTGCTCGCGGCTGCTGGAGTCTTCCGCCTGAAGGCGGAAGCCACAGGTACCGGATTAAGTACCGGATTAAGTACTGGATTAAGGGCCGGATTAAGTACCGAATCTCGTGGCTTCCGCCTTCAGGCGGAAGAATCAGCAAGCGACCCTGGCAACGGCGACTGGCCGATGTGGGGCGGCACGCCCGACCGGAACATGGTCTCGGGCATGAAAGGGCTGCCGACCGAGTGGGACGTCAAGACAAAGAAGAACGTGAAGTGGGTGGCAAGCCTCGGGTCGCAGAGCTACGGCAATGCCATCGTCGCCGGCGGCATGGTGTTCGTCGGCACGAACAACGAAGGCGTGCGCGATCCGAAGCAGCCCGGCGATCGCGGCGTCCTGATGGCCTTCAAGGAAGACACGGGCGAGTTCCTCTGGCAGCAGACGCATGAAAAGCTGTCGACGGGGCGGGCCAACGACTGGCCGTACCAGGGAGTCGCCTCGTCGCCGCTC
>QHWR01000242.1 GCA_003223835.1 Acidobacteriota bacterium
CACGAGAATTCGTGAGACGCGGACGAGCTTGTGTTCCAGGATTACGACCACGTCGGCGCGCAGGGTCAATCGTGCCGTTGAAACGGCGTCATCATTGATCGACGAAAGGGGAAACGGCCGATGGCGCCTGTTCGACGTCGAAAGCGCCGTCCGCCGGACGGTGTGGGAGGCGATGGCGGCGTTCAGCCTGATCCTGAACCGCTGATTCCGCGCTCGATCGACCGCGGCCACATTGAAGCCCTGAGCTGCGCGATCGTGTCACGCGAGATTCGCTCGATTGCGCGCTCGATCGAGCGCGGCCACATTGAAGCAACAAGTGGATCGACAAGGCCCACTCGTGGCTCGCCGATTCCGCGCTCGATCGAGCGCGGCGACAATCGAAGCACGATGAAGGGATGGAATCCGTCTGCCCCTTTGAGCGGCTCATCCTGCGGCGACGGCCTGTCGCCGCGCCGCTCGACGTCGTCCGCATCACCGACCGCATCGCTCCATCGCGAATCCCTCATCCGGCATTACGCATCCCAGATCCTGCCAGCCGTTTTGATACTCTAAAGCGCGAATGCCTGAGTTCCTGGGCAGCCTGCTCCGGCGCCCGCCGGTCGGATGGTGGGATCTGCTCGACATCGCGATCGTCTCGCTCGTGATCTACGAGTTCCTGAAATTGATCAGGGGCACGCGGGCCGTGCAGATGGCCGCCGGCTCGCTGCTCATCGTCGCGCTCTTCTACGTGTCGCGTCTCGCGCCGCTGCAGACGGTGAACTGGCTGATCCGCAACATCCTCGTGTACGTCGCGTTCGCCGCGATCGTGATCTTCCAGGGCGACATCCGGCGCGCGCTCGCGCACTTCGGGCAGGCGCCGTTCTTCCGGTATTTCAATCGGCAGGAAGCGGCCGACGAGACGATCGAGGAAGTCGTCGTGGCGGCGACGATGCTGGCGAGTCAGAAGGTGGGAGCGATTTTCGCGATCGAGCGCGAGATCGGGCTGCGGAACTACATCGAGAGCGGCATCCCGCTCGACGCGACGCTCACCTACGACCTGCTCGTCACGATCTTCCAGCCGAAGTCGCCGCTGCACGACGGCGCCGTCATCCTCCAGGAATCGCGGGTGGCGGCGGCGGCGTGTTTCCTGCCGCTGACGGTGAACCCGCGGTTGAGCCGCGACCTTGGCACGCGCCACCGCGCCGCGATCGGGCTCACCGAGGAAAGCGACGCCGCCGCCGTCGTCGTCTCCGAGGAAACCGGGCAGATTTCGCTCGCGCTCAACGGCGAAATCGAGCGGCCGCTCTCGGCCGACGCCCTCCGGGATCGCCTCCGACGTCTGGTGACGGTCCGGCGCGGCCGCGCGCGAACGGTGTACGAGACGTAATGCGGTATCACCCCTTCCGTCATCTCGGACTGAAGGTGCTCTCGATCGCGCTGGCCACCCTGTTGTGGCTCAGCGTGGCCGGCGAGCACGTCGTGGAACGCAGCGTGCGCGTGCCGCTCGAGTTCCGCAACGTGCCCGACCGCCTCGAGATCGTCGGGGAGCCGCCGGGGGCCGTTGACGTGCGCGTCCGCGGGTCATCCGCGCAGTTGAGCAAGCTCGAGCCCGGCGAGATTGTCGCGGTGATCGATTTGAGCGGCGCGCGGACCGGTGCGCGTCTCTTCCCGCTGCGGGCCGACGAGATCCGCGCCCCGTTCGGCGTCGAGATCGCGCAGGTGTCGCAGTCGACGGTGTCGCTCGAACTGGAGAAATCGGCGCGGCGCACGGTCCCGATCGTCCCCGCGACGGACGGGGATCCGGCGCCGGGCTACGTCATCGGCCGTATCAGCTCGGAGCCGGCGACCGTCGACGTCCTGGGACCGGAGTCGCGCGTCCGTCAGGTCGCGGAAGCGACGACGGAGCCGGTCGTGATCAGGAATGCGCGGGCACGCGTGCGGGACGTGGTCACGGTCGGCGTGCTGGATCCGTCCGTGCGGCTCGCGCAGCCGGTGACGGCGACCGTGCTCGTGGACGTGTGGCCCGCGCCGGTGGAACGCGAGATCGCCGACGTGCCGGTGCGCTGGCGGAATCTGCCGGCTGGGCTTCGCGCGCACGTGACGCCGATCGCCGTGCGCCTGACGATCCGCGGCAGCCGCGAGCCGATTGCGGCGCTGCGTTCCGATGCAGTCCAGCCGTTCGTGGACCTTGCCGGTCTCGGACCCGGCCGGTACAATTTGCGAGTCCAGGTCGACGCGGTCGACAACGTCGGCGTCAGCACGATCGATCCGGCCACGGTAACCGTCACGATCAGATGACGAAATGCTGAGTGCTGAATGAGCAGTCGGCAATTCTACTATTCATGACCGAGCGTCTTTTCGGGACGGATGGGGTGAGGGGCACGGCGGGCACGTATCCCCTCGATCATGAAACGGTCGCCCGGCTCGGCGCGGCGCTCGTGCGGGCGATGCGCGAAGGCCCCGCCAAGGCCGGGCCCTACAAGTTTCTCGTCGGGCGAGACACCCGCGAATCGGGCGAATGGATCGAGCGCGAGCTGGGGCGCGGCGTGCACTCGGAAGGAGCGGCGATCACGACCGCGGGCGTCATTCCGACGCCGGCCGTCGCCTACGTGACGCGCGCGATGGGCTACGACGCGGGCCTCGTGATCTCCGCGTCGCACAATCCCTTCGAAGACAACGGCATCAAGGTCTTTTCCGGCCGCGGCGAGAAGTTCACGGAAGCGGTCGAACGGCGCGTCGAGGAAATCATCGCCGACCGGAGCTGGTCGGGGCCCGGCGGCGGGCTGGCGCCGGTCGAGCGAACGGACGTCATCGACGCCTACATCGCCCACGCGCGCCTCGCGTTTCCGGAGCCGGAGCGCCTGGGCCGTCTGAAGCTCGCGATCGACTGCGCGAACGGCGCGACGACGACCGTCGCGCCGCGTCTGTTTCGCGACCTGGAGTACGACGTCACCGTGCTCGGCGCGCAGCCGGACGGCCGCAACATCAACCTCGATTGCGGATCGACGCACCCCGAGCGGCTTGCGGCTGCCGTCCGCGAGGGAGGCCACCGCATGGGCGTTGCGTTCGACGGCGACGGCGACCGCGCGATCTTCGTGGATGCGCAGGGGCGAATCGTCGACGGCGACGCGGTCATGCTGATGTGCGCGCGCCACATGAAGCGGCAGGGACGGTTGAAGGGCAACGCCGTCGTCGCGACCGTCATGAGCAACATCGGTCTGGAGATCGCCTTGCGCGAGAGCGGCATCGATCTCGTGCGCTGTCCCGTCGGCGACAAGTACGTGATGGAAGAGATGCTCAAGCGCGATCTCTCCATTGGCGGCGAACAATCCGGGCACGTCATCTTTTCCGAGCACCTGTTCACCGGCGACGGGATCGTCACGGCCCTCAGCGTGCTGCGCGTGATGGCCGACACCGGACGCGAGCTGGGCGACCTCGGCTCCGAGCTGGTCACTTATCCGCAGGTGCTGGTGAACGTCCGCGTGCGCGAGAAGAAGGACCTCCGCACCGTCGGGGCGATCGCCGAGGCGATGGACCGCGTGGAGCAGCGGCTCTCGGGCCACGGGCGGCTGCTCGTCCGCTATTCCGGGACCGAACCGCTGCTGCGCGTCATGATCGAGGGACGCGACCAGCAGGAAATCCAGGGCTGGGCGCGCGAGATCGCCGAAACCGTCAAGCAGCATCTCGGATGAACGCGTCCGCGTCCGGCCGTCCTCGTCTGAGCATCAACGTCAACAAGGTCGCGACGCTGCGGAATTCGCGCGGGGGCCACGTCCCGTCCGTGATCGACGCCGTCCGCGTCTGCATCGCGGCGGGCAGCCCCGGCATCACCGTTCATCCCCGCGCCGACGCGCGGCACATCACGCTCGCGGACGCGCGCGAAATCGCCGCCGAGCTCGCGCCGCGCCGCGGGCCCGTCGAGTACAACATCGAAGGGGATCCCCGGCCCGACCTGATCGACACCGTCAAGGAGGTGCGGCCGGATCAGTGCACGCTCGTCCCCGTGCGTCCGGGCGAAGTCACGAGCCAGGCGGGCTGGCCGGCCGAGACCTCACGCGACATGCTCGGCGGCGTCGTGCGCGATCTGCAGGCCGCGGGGGTTCGGGTCAGCGTGTTCGTGGACCCCGAGGAGGGCCCCATCCGGATGGCGGCCGCGGTCCACGCGGATCGCGTCGAGCTGTACACGGAGCCGTTCGCTCGCGCGTTCACGTTCGGCGGCGCCACGGCGCAGCGCGCGTTCCAGCGCTATATCGCGGCCGCGGAACTGGCCCGGGGGCTGGGCCTCGGCGTCAACGCCGGCCACGATCTCGATCTCGACAACCTGACGCTCTTCCGCACGCTCCCTCACCTCGACGAAGTGTCGATCGGGCACGCGCTCATCAGCCACGCGCTGTATGTCGGCCTCGATCGCGCCGTGCGCGACTACCTCGGCGTGCTCGCGGCTCGCTGACGGTTCACGGATTCATGGGTTCACGGGTTCACCGGTTCATGGGTTCACGGGTTCACCGGTTCGCGGGTTCACGGGTTCACCCGCTCGGATTCGCGGTCCGGGGCGGCGCGATCCTGATCGTCGCGTGGCTGCTCGCGACGCGCGCTGACGCGGCCGCGCGCAGCGTGTCGTTTCATACCGATGACGGCGTGGCGCTGGAGGGATTGTGGTACGAGCCGCCGGCGCGCGGACCCGCCGTGATCCTGATTCACATGCTGCACCGATCGCGCAAGGACTGGGAGCCGCTCGCCTCGCGGTTGTCGGGCGAAGGGTTCGGCGTCCTCGCGTTCGATTTACGCGGTCACGGGGAATCGGGCGGATCCGTGCCCTCCGACGGACAGTACACGGCATTCCTGCAGGACGTGACGGCGGCGCGGCGCTTCGTCTCCGCCCGCAGCGACGTCGTCCCGTCGCGCATCGCGCTCATCGGCGCCTCGGTCGGCGGGAACCTCGCGGTGCTCGATGCCGCGGCGCGTCCCGGCGTGACGGCCATCGCGCTGCTGTCGCCGTCGATCGATTATCGCGGGCTGCGCATCGACGCGGCGGTGCGCAAGTACTCGGGACCGCTGCTGCTCGTCGCGGCGGACGACGATCCGTACGCGACGCGATCGACGCGCGAGATCGTGAAAGCCGGCGGCGGCCGCCGCGAAACGCTCCTCCTCAGCCGCGCCGGCCACGGCACGACGATGCTCGCGAGAAGCCCCGACCTGGTGCGCGCGTTGGTGGACTGGGTGAGAAAGACGTTGATATGATCCTGAATGCTGTCGTGCTAACGGTGCTAATGGTGCTGGGGTGCTAAAGGTGCTGGTGCTAAGGGTGCTAAGGGTGCTAACGGTGCACCGCACCGTTGGACAGCACCCTTAGCACCCCCAGCACCCTTGGCACCAGCACCCTTAGCACCTGTAGCACCCTTAGCACCGTTAGCACCTCACGATTCACCATCATGTCCCGGGACTCTGTCGTGTTGGGTGTCGCCGGAGTATTCTTCGGCATCCTCGTCGGCTGGATCATCGGCAGCCAGCAGGAGGCCGGACGTGTGCCGCCGGCGGCCCCGCAAGCCGCCGCGGCGCCCGGCTCCGCCGCGCCGCAGCAGGCCGTGGCGCCGCTCGACGAATCGCGCGCGGCCGCGCTCAAGGAACGCGCCGCGCGAAACGCGAAGGATGAATCGGTCCGCATCGAGCTCGCGAATCTCTACTTCGACGCCGGACGCTTTCAGGAGGCGAGCGACTGGTACGCCTCGGCGTTGAAGATCAACCCGAAGGATGTCAACGTCAGCACCGACCTCGGCATCGCGTATTACTACACGAACCAGCCCGATCGCGCGCTCGCGCAGTTCGAGCAATCGCTGCAGATCGACCCGAAGCACGTCAAGACGTTGTTCAACATCGGCATCGTACGCGCCATGGGCAAGCAGGATCTCGACGGCGCGATCGAGGTGTGGAACAAGGTCGTCGCGATCGCGCCGAATTCGGAGGAAGCCAGGGCCGCGCGCCAGGCGCTCGATCGGATCAAGGCCGGGCATCAGGGGCTCGGCACGTCCGGGGCGGGGAAGTGACATGCTCCGCATCCTCCTCGGCCTGCTGGTGGCCTACCTCGTCGCCCGCGCGATCGCGCGTCTCGTCGTGGGCATCGCCCACGGCGTCTCGGCGCCGACCGCACAGAAACAGCCGCCGCCGATTGGCCTCGTGCGCGACCCCGTGTGCGGAACGTTCGTCGACCCGTCTCGCGCTCTGACGGCCGGCACCGGAGGGCAGGTCCGCTTCTTCTGCTCGGAGGGCTGTCGCCAGGCCTGGGTCCACCAATGACGCGCTCCCGGGATGAAACCGCGCTCCGCGCCGATATCGTCGAGGTCGGCCGGCGTCTGTACGCGCGCGGCTATACCGCGTCCAACGACGGCAACATCAGCGTGCGCCTCGCAGGCGAACGCCTGCTGATGACGCCGAAGAACGTCTGCAAGGGCTTCATGTCCCCCGAGATTATGTGCATCACGGATCTCGATGGACGCAAGCTCGCCGGCGAGCGCGATCCCTCGTCCGAGATGCAGATGCACCTCGAGGTGTACCGGCAGCGCGCCGACGTCCAGGCGGTCGTCCACGCGCATCCGCCGATTGCGACCGGCTTCGCCGTCGCCGGAATCCCGCTCGACCGCGCCGTCCTCGCGGAGGTCGTGACGACGCTCGGGAGCATTCCGATTGCGGAGTACGCGACGCCGTCCACGCGCGAGCTGCCCGATGCGGTGCGCAAGTACATCAAGGCGCACGACGCGATGCTGCTCGCCAACCACGGCGCCCTCACCGTCGGGACCGATCTGTTCTCCGCGTACTACAAGATGGAGACGATCGAGCACTTCGCCAAGATCAGCCTCGTCGCGCGGCTGCTCGGCGGCGAGCGGCTGCTCTCGCGGCAGGAAGTCGATCGGCTGCAGGGGCTGCGGGGGATGTACGGGATCGCGGCGCCGGCGCCGTTTTGTCCGCCGGACGGCGTCGAGGCGGACCAGGCCGCGTGTCAGACCGTGGAGGCGCCGCTGTCCGCCGGCGACCGTCTCGTGCCGGAGGCGCGGCTCTCGGCGGGCAGGGACGGAGAAATTCGGCTAACATACCGCGAACTGTCGGCGCTCATCGAAGCCGCGGTCAGAGAATTGAAATAACGCTTCCAGCTGGAAGCTTGCATTAAGGAGCACAAATGGGTGAAGCGCTCGGGATGGTCGAGACCAAAGGGCTCGTCGCGATGATCGAGGCGGCCGATGCCATGGTCAAGGCCGCCAAGGTGACCCTCGTGGGCTGGGAAAAGATCGGCGCGGGCTATGTGACCGCGATCGTGCGCGGCGACGTCGCCGCGGTGAAGGCCGCGACCGACGCCGGCGCCGCCGCCGCGCGCCGCGTCGGCGAGCTGGTCTCCGTGCACGTCATCCCGCGGCCGCACGCGAACCTCGAGGATGCGCTGCCGATCGGCAAAGCGGCCGCAACCACGAAATGACGAATGCCGAATGACGAATGACGAATGCCGAATGAGTGCGCGTTCGGGCATTCCCGCCTTCGCCGCGAAGCGGCTACGGCGAGGCCCCGCCGTAGCCCGCGCGCGTTGGAACGGCGGGCGGAGGCGGGCAGCATTTCACATTCAGCATTGACATGATTCTCGCAAGGATCGTCGGCACCGTCGTGGCGACGCGCAAGGACGAGCGGCTCGTGAGCAACAAGCTGCTCATCGCGCGGCCGGTCGATCCCCACGGCAAGGCCGACGGCAATTATCTCGTCGCCGTGGACACGGTTGACGCGGGGTTCGGGGAGACCGTGCTCATCGTCAGCGGCAGCTCGGCGCGGATGGCGTCGGGCATGAAAGACTGTCCGGTGGATGCGGCGATCGTCGGGATCGTCGACACCGTCCAGGTGAAGGACGCCTGACGTGCAGCTCGCGCGCGTGATCGGCGAGGTCGTCGCCACCATCAAGGATCCGAACCTGACGGGCACCACGCTGCTCGTGTTGCAGCCGCTCGCGGCGGACGGCGCGCCCGCCGGCCGCAC
>QHWR01000396.1 GCA_003223835.1 Acidobacteriota bacterium
CTCGTGCTCGATCCCGCGGCGGTCGCGGCCGGGAAGCAGACCGACCTCGACGAGCTGGGCGTCGCGAAGAACGCGCGCGAGGAAAAGCTGCGCGCCCGCAAGCAGCAACAACAGCAGCAGCAGCAGCAGCAGCAGGCGGACCAGGAGCACGACCGCATGGCGGAGCTCTATCGCCAGCACGTGCTGAAGGAGCAGCCGACGATCCAGATTCAGGGGCTCGGCGGCAAGAAGAAGCCGGCGGTCGCCGAGGTGCTGCACAAAGAGACGCTGTAGGATCCTTCCGCCTCAGGAGGTCCTGTGAGATTCGTCCGCGCCGCCGCGGTCTGCCTCGCGGTGGCGATGGCCGCGGGCGGCGCGCCCGTCAACGACGAGTATCCTGACAACTACGTCGCCGGCAGCCTGGTTCGGCTGAACGACAACGGCGCCTGGTCCTGGTTCATGGACCCGCGCTCGATCGTCGACGACGGGAAGATCATCGTGGGATCGGTGCGGGCGGTGGGCTCGCATCTCGCGAATCAAACCGACCCGCGGTGGGGCAACGTCGAGATCTCCGTCTACGACATCCGAACCGGCAAGGTGGACACGACCGTCCTCCACCCGCACCTCGAACAGGACGATCACAACGCACCCTCGCTGTTCGTGCGCCGCGACGGCAGTTACCTGGCGATCTACAGCAAGCACGCCGTGGAGCGCCGCGTGTACTTCCGAATCTCCGAACCGCGCAATCCGCTCGCGTGGGGGCCGGCGACGATCCTGGAAACGCCGGGAAGCGACGCGACGTACGCCGGCGACAACGCCACCTACTCGAACCCGTTCCGGATGCCCGACGGCCGCCTCTTCAACTTCTATCGCGGCTTCAGCCACGATCCGAACTACATGACGTCGGACGACGACGGAAAGACGTGGAAGTACGGCGGACGATTCATGTACGGCCGTGACGGCTACAGCCCGTACGTGAAGTACGCGTATGACGGCAAGGGGACCGTCCACTTCGTCACGACCGAGGATCACCCGCGCAACTTCGACAACAGCCTCTATCACGGCTATCTGCGCGACGGCACGATCTATCACTCGAACGGGACGCCGATCGGGCCGCTCAGCACGTCGACCGAGGCGAAGATCGCGACCTGGGACCTGACGAAGGTGTTCCAGGGAACGCCCGACAACGTGGCGTGGATGGTCGACATCAAGCTCGATGCGCAGAGTCATCCGTACGTGCTCTTCTCCACGCAGGTCGACGGAAGAGGGCTGCCGCGCGGACAAGGGGGCATGGACCTGCGGTATCACTACGCGCGATGGAACGGGACCGCGTGGCACGAGGAAGAGATCGCGTACGCGGGGCGGCGTCTGTATCCGACGGAGGATGATTACACCGGCCTGGGGGCGCTCGATCCCGCCGATCCCGACACGGTGTACATCTCGACCGACGCGGACCCGTCGCGCGGCACGCCGAGCTCTTCCGCGGCCGCCGCGGCGCCGCGGGCAAGTGGACGTGGACGCCGATCACGCGCAACTCCACCGACGACAACCTGCGTCCGATCATTCCGACGTGGCACGATCCGCGCCTCGCGCTGCTGTGGATGCGCGGCACCTACGTGCACAATCACGGCGAGTGGTATTCGTCGATCGTGGGGATGATTCTGGGAAGGACGACGGTACCTTAGCGGCCTCCAAAAACCAGGTCGTGCCAATCGCCGTCGATTTCCAGCACGATTGAGCCGGTCCATTCGAATCGTGACGTCGAGGGCAAGTACGCGCGGTCGAGCGTGAAGACGCGGTTCACCCGCGTGACCGTCACGGCCGATGGGCCCTGCGAGTGCTCGTCGCGCTTCGTGAACGCCCGGAACCGGATGGCCGACGCGGGCCCGGCGCCGGCGGGCAGCGGCACGGCGCCGCGGAAACAGCCGGTCCGGACGATGCGGAATTCCGGCATGCCGCGATCGGAGTCGTACCACGCGTCGTGCCCGTCACGATCGGCCGCGCGGATCGAGAAGACGACGGCCGCGTTCCGCAGCTCCGTGCACGCCTCGACGTAGACGAAGCGTCGCGGATCTGGAATCAGCCCTGAACCCGCCGCGGCATCCTCGCGGATCTTGCCTTCACGCA
>QHWR01000397.1 GCA_003223835.1 Acidobacteriota bacterium
CCGCGGTCGGCCACCATGTTGTTGTCGGTGTCCACCCAGAGCAGCGGGTGCCGCGCTTCATGACGTCCCTGAAACGCCGGGTACTTGTGGCCGGCGGCCTGGATCTCCTCCGACACCACCCCGCCCGAAGCGTCCAGCTCGACGCCGTACACGTATTCGATGTCGGTCGTGCGCCCCCACGTCGCCATCAGGCGATCGGTCGCGGTCCCGCCATCCTCGTTCGTGAAGATGACGGAGTACCGGAACTGACGTCCGCGCGGCGTCGGGTTCACCTCGTACCACATCAGGATCGGCACGTCCGTGAAGCGGCCCACGGTGTTCGCGCGCGCGTACAGGACGGGCGCGAACGACAGCGCGAGGTGCTCGGCCGACTCTCGTGGCGCGACGGTGACATCCACGCGCGAGACGGAAACGTCGCGGACTCCCGGCGCGCTCAGCGCCGGATCGACGGCGATCGTCAGCCGATGCGGGCCCGCCGGCACCGCTC
>QHWR01000243.1 GCA_003223835.1 Acidobacteriota bacterium
ACGGTCGTCATCCAGTTGACCGCGCCTTCGGGAGCGCCGGCACGTCGCGCCGCCTCGTTCATGACTTCGGCCACGCGCGTGATGCAGCGCACGGCCGCGGGGTGCGGACTGATGACGATGGGGCAGCGTGCTTTCAGCGAGATGAGAATCTTGTAAATCGCCGTCGAGGTCGGGTTCGTGGACGGCACGATCGCCGCGACGACGCCGAACGGTTCGGCGATCTCGACGACCTTGCGATCCTCGAGCCGCCGGATGACGCCGACCGTTTTCTGCGGGCGGATGAACTTGTAGACCTTCTCCGATCCGAAGAGGTTCTTCTGAATCTTGTCGGCGACGACGCCGTAACCGGTTTCCTCGACGGCGAGCCGCGCGAACGCTTCCGCCTGTGCCGTGGCGGCGGCCGCCATCGCATCGATGACCGCGTCGATCTGTTCCTGAGAGAATTCGGCGAGGATGGGGGCCGCGGCCCGCGCGCGCCGCGCGAGCGCCCGCGCCTCGGCGATCGAGGCAAGATCGCGGTCGGTCTGGGCCGGGGGCTGCGCCAGCAGGATCTTTTCGACTTCGCCGTGGGGCCTCGGGATGACGTGCACGGAAACCAGCTCGCCGACGCGCCGCGCCGCGGCCGCGCCCGCGTCGGTCGCGGCCTTCACGGCGCCCACGTCGCCGCGTACCATGACCGTCACGTAACCCGCCCCGATGTATTCCTTGCCGACGAGCACGACGTTCGCCGCTTTCACCATCGCGTCCGCCGCTTCAACGGAACCGATGAGGCCCCGCGTCTCGACCATCCCCAGTGCTTCCAATCTGGTTTCCTCGTTCGCGGAGCCTAACATATTGCAGGGACGCCAACAACTTTAGTACGATGCCGCGCGGGCCGGATGTTCCGCGCCTGGTCCTCGGAACGATCGCTCATCACCACATGCGTAGCTCGCTGAAAGTTTTGTTGTGCGCGGCCGCGCTCGCCGGAGGCGCCGTTGCGCCGGCATGCAGCCGCAATCAGTCCGACAAGAGCCCTGCCGTCGCCACGCCGTCGCTGTCGCTCAGCAAGGATCGCGTGCCCATCGGGAGCGCCGTCACGCTGACCTACAAGTTTCAGGTCGCACCCGACGCCAGTTTCGATCGCAACTATTACGTCTTCGTCCACGTGCTCGATCCGGAAGGGGAGCAGATGTGGACCGACGATCATCTGCCGCCGACGCCGACGGGCCAGTGGAAGGCCGGTCAGACCATCGAATACAAGCGCACCATCTTCGTGCCGAACTATCCGTACATCGGACCTGCCGACGTCCGGCTCGGGATGTACGACCCGGCGACGAACCGGCGCCTGGCGCTCAACGCGCAGGAGGTCAGCCGGCGCGAGTATCTCGTGACGAGGTTCCAGGTGCAGCCGCAGTCGGAGAACGTCTTCCTTATATATAAAGATGGCTGGCACCAGCCGGAGTCGGACGCCAAGAACCCGTCCGTCGAATGGCAATGGACGAAGAAGACGGCGACCATCAACTTCCGCAACCCGCGGAAGGATGCGACGCTGTACCTCGAGTTCGACGCCCGGACGGACCTCTTCAATCCCCCGCAACAGGTCACGCTCAGCCTCGGGGGTCAGTCCATCGCGCAGTTTGCGGCGGACGCCAAGAACCCGACGCTGAAGACCTTCCCGATGACCGCCGCCCAGATGGGCAATGGGGACATGGTTGACCTGACCATCGCCGTTGACCGCACCTTTTCGCCTGGCAACAACGATCCGCGTGAGCTGGGAATTCGCGTCTTCCACGCGTACGTCGAACCCAAATAGGCGTGGCTCAAGCCTAAAGCCCGTCGGCCGACCGCCCGATAAGCTCAACTGTAGTAATTCTGGACACCGGTCCCAACCGGATGTTAGGATCCTTCGTCCCAATGAAAGTGCGGAGAACAGCTCAGCTCGTGCTGCTGACGTGTGTCTGCGTCGCCGGGGCAGCGGTGTCGGCCTCAGCCGAAATCGTCTTCCTGACCTCGGGCCGGACTCTGTCGGTCAAGCAGCATCGTATCGACGGCAGCTCCGTCATCCTGACCCTTCGGACCGGCGGGGAAGTGACGTGCGACCGCTCGCTCATCGCGCGGATCGCGTCCGACGAAGTTCCGCACCCCGATCCCGCGGAGGAAGCGGCCGCCGCGGCGCAGCAGGGGAAACCGGATTCGACGGATCTCCTGCAATCAACGCCTTACGGAGAAATCATCTCCTCGGTCGCGGAGGCGCACGGCGTCAATCCTCTGCTCGTACGCGCGCTGATCCAGGTCGAATCGGGTTACAAGCCGCGCGCGCGATCGAACAGGGGAGCGATGGGGCTGATGCAGATCATGCCGTCCACCGCCCGAGCGTACAACGTGCGCAACCCGTTCGATCCTCACGCCAACATCGAAGCGGGCATCAGCCACCTGAAGTCCCTGCTCGATCGCCTGGGCGCCGTCGATCTCGCGCTGGCCGCATATAACGCGGGCGAAGGCGCGGTTCAGAAGTTCAAGGGCATTCCGCCGTACCGGGAAACGCAGGCCTACGTCTCGCGCATCCTGTCGATCGCCGGCATCGAATAGCAGCGCGCGCTCCGTCCATCCGCCTCGGAACACTGTCTAAACCAAAAGGTTGGAGTCGCCGGCGCGTCGGGAGCCGCCGGCCGGGCTGTTATATAATTCGGCGAAGCGTCTGCCCATAATGTCCACACGAACAAGGCCTTGCGCGGACCCGAGGGTCCGGCCGTAGCGATGGAATTCCGCTGCAGGCTCGGGACGCCCGCCGGGGAAGTCATCGAGGGGATCTACGTCGCCGAGAGCGAAGCGCGGCTGCGCCGCGAGCTCGAGGACAAGGGGCTCTTCGTTCTCGACATCCATCGAGGGGGCCGGCAGGCGCTCGCGGGGCTCCGGTTGCCGTACCGCCGCCGGGTGCCGGCGCGCGAGTTCCTGGTGTTCAACCAGGAGCTGGCCACGCTGCTGAAGGCCGGGATGCCGCTGGTGCAGTCGCTCGATATCCTGCGCCGTCGTGTCAACCACCCGATCCTCAAAGGGGTGCTCGACGACGTGCACGAACGGGTGCGGGCGGGAAGCGCGCTGTCGGAAGCGTTCGAGGCGCACGGCGGGTTGTTTCCGGGGGTCTACACGGCGTCGCTGCTCGCCGGCGAAAAAAGCGGCAATCTCGAGCAGGTCCTGCGCCGATACGTGGGATACGTGAAGATCGTCGCCGGCGTGCGCCGGAAGACGATCTCGGCGCTCGTCTATCCGGCGATCCTGCTCGTGCTGGCGATGGTCGTCGTGACGATCATCGTCGTGCGGGTGGTGCCGGAATTCGGCGCCTTTTACAACCAGTTCGGGCACGAGCTGCCGTGGTCCACGCGGGCGATCGTCGGCGTCTCGGCCTTCGTGACGTCGTATTTCGTGTTCATCCTGCTGGGGATCGCCGCGGCCGCCTTTGCGTTCTGGGCGTGGGTCCGGCAGCCGGGACAGCGCCGCAGGCTGGATCGAGTGATTCTGCGCATTCCCGGCCTGGGGCCGATCGTTCAGAAGTTCTCGACGTCGCAGGCGGCGCGCACGCTCGCGACCCTGCTCGGCGGCGGCATCCCGCTGGTGAACGCGCTCGACGTGTCGTCGCGATCGTTGAGCAACCAGTACATGGCCGCCGAGCTGCTGTCGGCGGCGCAGCAGGTGCGCGAGGGACGCGCGCTCGCCGCCGCGATGCAGGACAGCGGCGCGTTCGCCGACGTCGCGATCAAGATGGTGGAAGTCGGCGAGTCAACCGGCGCGCTCCAGGAGATGCTGAACAGCCTGGCGGATTTCTACGACGAGGAAATCGAGACGAACCTCGGCCGCTTCATCACGCTGGTCGAGCCGATCCTGCTCGTCGTCATGGGCGTGATCATCGCCGGCCTCCTGCTCGCGCTGTATCTGCCGCTCTTCAACCTGTCGTCCGCGCTCCGCTGAGAATCCCTATGGACGTCAAGACCCCGCAACCCGCCACGCCGCCGGAAGCCGCTCAGAACCCGGAGCTGTACGTCGCTGGAACGCCCGAGCCGAGCGCGGCCGAGCAGGCCGCGGAAGTCGCGCAGGCGCGGCACCTGGCCGAGCGGTACCGGCTGCCGTTCATCGACGTCGCGCAGTTCCGGATCGACCCGGAGCTGTTCCGCTCGATTCCCGCGGATCTGATGCTGCGCTACGGGTTCGTGCCGTACCGCCGCGACGGGAACGCGCTGACGATCGTCGTCTCCGATCCTACCGACCTGCCGATGATCGACGAGCTGGCGGTAATGCTCGCGACGCCGATCAAGGTGACGGTCGGGACCCCTTCGTCGATTCAGTCGATCCTGAAGAAAAGCGAGAGCTCCACGCGCGTGCTCGAGGAGGCGACGGAGAGCTTCCAGCTCCAGATCCTGCGCGAGGACGAGACGGGCGAGGACCAGCTCACCGTCGAGAAGCTGACGACCGACGCGAGCCCGGTGATTCGGCTCGTGGATACGACGATCTACACCGCGATCCAGCGTCGCGCGAGCGACATCCACATCGAGACGCAGGACGAAGCGGTCCACGTCAAGTACCGCATCGACGGCGTCCTGCAGCCCGCGATGCGCCCGATCGCGAAGCAGTTCCACAGCACGATCATCTCGCGCGTCAAGGTCATGGCGGAGCTGGACATCGCCGAGAAGCGCATCCCGCAGGACGGGCGGTTCAAGCTGCGCCTGCCGGGGAAGACGATCGACTTCCGCGTATCGATCATGCCGAGCGTGCACGGCGAGGACGCCGTCATCCGGATTCTGGACAAGGAGTCGATCAGCGAGCAGTTCCACGAGCTGCGGCTCGACATCCTCGGCTTCCCGGACTCGGAGCTGAAACGGTTCCGCAAATACATCGCGGAGCCGTACGGCATGGTGCTCGTCACGGGGCCGACGGGCAGCGGCAAGACGACGACGCTCTATGCGGCGCTGTCCGAGATCAAGACGATTGAGGACAAGATCATCACGATCGAGGATCCCGTCGAATACCAGCTCAAAGGGATCACGCAGATTCCGATCAACGAGAAGAAAGGGCTGACGTTCGCGCGCGGGCTGCGGTCGATCCTGCGCCACGACCCCGACAAGATCATGGTCGGCGAGATCCGCGACAACGAGACGGCGCAGATCGCGATCAACTCGGCGCTCACGGGCCACCTCGTGTTCACGACCGTCCACGCGAACAACGTCGTCGACGTGCTCGGCCGGTTCCTGAACATGGGCGTCGAGGCGTATCAGTTCGTGTCGGCGCTCAACTGCGTCCTGGCGCAGCGGCTGGTCCGCAACATCTGCCTGCACTGCAGGCGTCGCGCGACGGTGACCCGCGCGCAGCTCGAGGAATCCGCGATCGATCCGAAGCTCGTGGACAGCGGGTTGTTCTTCGAGGGGAGCGGGTGCATCGAGTGCGGCGGCACCGGCTACAAGGGCCGCACGGCGATCTGCGAGCTGCTGGACCTGAGCGACAACATCCGCGAGATCATCCTCGCGCGGCGGCCGACGTCGGAAATCAAGAAGGCGGCGCGCGACGAGGGCATGCAGTCGCTGCGCGAATCGGCGGTCGAGCGCGTGCTCGCCGGCGTCACGACGCTGCGCGAAGTCAACAAGGTGACGTTCGTCGAATGAGCGCGGGATCGGGCCGGCTGCCGGCGTTTCTCGTCAGCGCGCCGCCCGCGGCGGCGATCGAAATCGCGGCGGATCGCGTGACGGGGGTCCTTCTCGGCGGCCAGCGCGGCGCGTGGACGATCGCCGGGCACGCGAGCGAGCGGCTGCCGGAGGGGACCGTCACGCCGGCGCTCAACGCGCTCAACATCCACGATCCGACGGTCGTCGCCGGCGCGCTGCGCTCGGTGCTCGAACGGCTCGGCGCGCGCATCCGGCGCGTCGCGCTCGTCGTTCCCGACACCTCGGCCAAGGTGTCGCTCGTCCGCTTCGAGAAAATCCCCGCCCGCGCGCAGGATCTCGATCGATTGATTCGCTGGCAGGTGCGCAAGGCGGCCCCCTTCAAGCCGGAGGACGCGCAGATCTCATGGGTCGAGGCGAGCCGGCTCGCCGACGGCGGGCGCGAGTTCATCGTCACGCTCGCGCGACGCGACGTCGTCGAGGCGTACGAACACGCGGTGGCGAGCGCGGGCGCGCAGGCGGGCATCGTGGACCTGGCGTCGTTCAACTTGATCAACGCGGTGCTCGCGACCGGCGCGCCGGCCGGCGACTGGCTGCTCGTCCACGTTGCGCGCGACTACGCGAGCCTCGCGATTGTGCGCGGCCGGGACCTGATCTTCTTCCGCACGCGGCCGAACGACGCCGAGGGAGATCTGGGCGACGTCGTGCACCAGACGGCGATGTATTACGAGGATCGGCTCGGCGGCGGGGCGTTCAGCCGCGTGATTCTCTCCGGGGTCGCGGCCGCGAGCGCCGCGGCCGGCGAAATCGCGCGCGCCAGTCTCGAGGCGCGCCTCGGCACGCGGGTCGAGGCGTTCGATTTCCGGCAGACGGCGGCGATGCGCGATCGGATCTCGGCGGGGGCCGACCTGCTGGACGCGCTGGCGCCGGCGCTCGGCGTGCTGCTCCGCGAGCGCGCCGCGGAGCGGGTGGCCTGAGTGCTGCGCACCAACCTCTCCACTGATCGTCGTCGCGGTGCTCGTGTGGCAGGGCGTCCGGATCATCCGGCTGTCGCGGTACAACACCGAGCTGACGAACGCGATCCGGCGCGACCGCGGGGAAGCGGATCAGCTCACGCGTCAGGCCGCGGACGTCCGCCGTCGCATGAACAGGACCGAGCTGGAACAGGTCGCGACCGCCGCGTCGGAGGCGAACTCGCTCATCGAGCAGCGGACGTTTTCCTGGACGGCGTTCTTCAACGACATCGAGCAGACGCTGCCCGAGGATGTGATGCTCCTCAGCGTCCATCCCGAAGTGAAGAACGAGCAGACGATCGTCAACATGGACATCATCGCGCGCCGCACGGAAGACGTGGACGCCTTCATGAACCGCCTCGAGGCGACCGGCCACTTCCGCAACGTCCTGCCGCGCAGCGACACGGTGCAGGACGACGGGTCGGAGCGCGTGCAGCTCGAATCGGTCTACACGGGCGCCGGCGCGGCGCCGGGCGCGCGCCCGGCGGTCGCCACGAAGGGACCCGTGCGATGACGACGATTCAGCGGATCGTCGTGGAGAAGCGCAGCCTGCTCCTGCCGCTGGCGATCGCCGCCGGCGCGACCGTCCTTCTGTACGCGGTCGTCGTCTATCCATTGGGACGGAAGGTGTCGGCGAACGAGGTCGCCGCGCGGCAGACACGGGAGGCGCTGCGCCTCGCGCGGCAGGATCATCAGTCGGCGCGCGCGCTCGTCACGGGCAAGGCGCAAGCGGACGTCGAGCTGCAGAAGTTCTACAAGGACGTGCTGCCCGCGCCAGGCCAACGTGCGTCATCAGCGCATCGCGAGCGAGCCGTCGAAGGAGAAGGGGAGCGATCTCAACAAGCTGACGTCCGTGTTCGTGCTGACCGGCGATTATCGGGACGTCCGGCGCTTTCTGTACGCGCTCGAGACGGCGCCGGAATTCCTCGTGCTCGAGCACGTGGCGCTTCAGAGCGGAGAACAGCAGCGCGAGCGCGGGTTGAGCGTCCAGCTTCAGGTGGCTACCTATTACCGGGCAGGCACCGGTGGCTGACGGCGCTCCGCGGCAGACGCCGCGGCCATGGATCCTCGTGACGCTCGGTGTCGTCCTCATCGCACTGATCGGGTGGTACACGTGGCCGGCGGCCGTGCCCGCCGCCGCGCCGTCTAATCTTCCGAGAGACGGCGTGGCGACGCAGGGGCGCGGCGTGCTGACGAAGCCGCCCCCCGTCCGGCTCGAGGCCCTGAAGCAGCCGCCGCCGGAGCCGCGGTCGGCGGATCGAAACCCGTTCCGCTTTCAGCCGAAGCCGCCGCCGCTGCCGCCGGCGCCGCCGCCCGGC
>QHWR01000399.1:0-2703 GCA_003223835.1 Acidobacteriota bacterium
TATGCGCGTCGCTGCGCTCGCGGGCTTCGGCCGCGCGCTTGTCTTCTATCCAGCGGCGCAAGAGCGACGAGTCCACGCGGCGAGTATAGCGTAGGGGGCTGAGGCGGATCGCGCCCCCCGCACGCCGTAGCCGTGCATGCGGGCACGCGCATTCGTCGCGCGCGCGGGACATCTCGTGGCGACGCCGGCGGTCAGCGGGTGCGGACTGAGCCGGGTCGGAATGACCGAGGCTAGAAGACCGCCTTCACCCCCAGCTGAATCTGCCGCGACGTCGTCGCCGTCGAGGTGATGCGGCCCCACGTCGGCGCGACGATCGGCGATCCGTCCGCCGCCACGCCGGTGAACGCCGTCCGCCCCGACGGCACCGCGAAGTTCGCGTGGTTGAGCAGGTTGAAGCACTCCGCCCTCAGCTCGAGGCGCCGTCCGCCGAACGCGAACGCCTTGACGAGCGCGGTGTCCACCGCCACCAGGCCCGGGCCGGCCACCGAATTGCGCGGCGCCGTTCCGCGCTGGTTCGCCGGCGGAAGGGCGAAGCACGCGATGTCCCAGTAGCGGCTCGGGCCGCCGAGCACCGGATCGCAGCCCGGCACCGCGTCGGGCCGCTCGTGCATCGAGAAGCTCGTCGTGTTCAGGTTGCCCGAGCGATTGAACCCGAGCTGCACCGTGAACGGATGGCCGGAGCGGACGGTCGTAATGTTGTTGAGCGACCATCCTTTCAAGACCGCGCCGACGAGCCCTGATCGGCTCCGGAAAAACGGCATCTCCCACGTGCCGTTGAACGTCATCGAGCCCGTACTGGACGACGTTGCTGAAATCCTGGGAATTGATGCCGCTCGAGTCGTCCACGGATTTCGAGAGCGTGTAGGCCACCTGCGCGCGCCATCCGTTCGACATCCGCTTGTTGACGCCCACCTGCAGCGAGTTGTAGCGCGACGTGGCGTCGGTCACCCGCTGCCAGATCCCCTGGAAGTTCGGATTGCGCCGCCCGAGTTCCGGATGGTAGACCTTCACGCCGTTGACGATCTCTTCCGGCGCGAGGTTCGCGTCCCCCAGACGGAACAGGTTGCGGCCGCGCGAGCCGACGTAGCCGACCATCACGTCGACGTCGCCCGCGATTGCCCGCTGGACGCTGACGTTGAACTGCATGATGTAAGGCGTCCGCAGATCGTAATTGACCGTCTGCAGCTGCGCGCGAATCGGCGCGTTCGGATCGAAGTTCGCCACGACGTTCGGAAACGGCGGACTCTGGATCGAGGTGCGCGTCGTGAACGGCGGGTTGAGGCTGCCCGAGAAGAAGTAGTACTTCGGCAGGACTTCGTCGTGAAAGATCCCGAAGCCGCTGCGGACCGACGTCCTGCCGGTGCCGAACGGATCCCACGCGACGCCGACGCGCGGCGCGACGTTGCGCAGCGACGGGTTGCTGTGCCACGCGCCTCCCACGGTGAGCGCCGGATCGCTCACGTGACGGAGATTCGAGATCTTCCCGTCCGCCTCCGTCGGCACGGTGACGAATTCATAGCGCAGGCCGAGATTGGCCGACAGCCTCGGCGACAATCGCACGTCGTCCTGAACGAATGCGCCGATGAGCGCCTGCCGGTAGCGGCGATCGGGATCGATCTTGCCGGGGACGGCGAAGTCCACGCTGATCGCGCGTCCCTGCAGGAAACTCTGCAGGTTCGCGAAATTGACGATGCCGCCGACCTGGCTGGTGGTGTGCTGATCGAACTGCAGGTACTGCGCCTGCACACCGATCTTCACCACCTGGCCGCCGCGTGTCAGCACGAGCGTGTCTGCGATCTGCCAGTTGTGGAGCCGGTCGTCGCGCGGCAGACGGAAGTCGCCTGCCATCTCCGTGACCATGCCGCGAATCGTGAGATAGCCGAATGGATCGCCGGGAATCCACGAGAGGCCTGGCGGGACGTCGACCGTGCGGCGGTTGTCCGCGAGCGACACCGAACGGTTCAGGCCCGCCCGCACGACGTTCAATGTCCTTGGCGAGAAGGTGTGCTGGTGTTCCGCCGTCACGTACGTGTTCCGAGTGCGCTCGATGATGAGAGAGATTGGCGGTTTGTCGGGCGGAATGCGATCGACCGCGGCCCGGTCGTAGGTGACGCGGACGAACAGGCTGTCGGTGGACGAGAGGCGATGATCGAGACGTCCCTGGTAGAAGTGCTCGTCCGCCGGGCCGCGCCGCCGCCAAGCGAGGCGCCGTTCGCGCGCGGAAACAGGACGTCGAGGTACTGGGGAATCGCCGGATGCAGCGCGACGGGTCCCGTCGGCAGAATGCCGACGCGTGCGTTGTCGTCGGGCACGGCGGTCACGCCCGTGATCCCGAGCCGCTCGATCAGCGCCTCGTAGACGCCGAAGAAAAACGTGCGATCGCGCCGTACGGGTCCCCCGGCGACCGCGCCGAACTGGTGGCGCGTAAAGCGAGGCTTCGTCCCGACAGGATCGAAGAAGTTGCGCGCGTCGAGCGCGGAGTTGCGGTGGAATTCGAACGCAGACCCGTGCACGTCGTTTGTGCCCGAGCGCGTCACGGCGTTGATGACGCCGCCCGCCGAGCGGCCGAACTCCGCCGAGTACGCGTTGGTCAGCACCTGGAACTCGAGCACCGCGTCGACGCCAAGCAGCACGCCCGCGGCGGAGCCCGGCGTCTTGTTGTACACGTTGTTGATGTCGGTGCCGTCGAGCAGGAAGTTGTTC
>QHWR01000399.1:2755-3262 GCA_003223835.1 Acidobacteriota bacterium
GCCCGGCTGCAGCAGTGCGAGCTGCTGGAACGATCGGCCGTTGAGCGGCAGCGCCCGGATCTCGTGCTCGCTCACGAGTCCGCTGACCGCGCCCGACGCGAGGTTCACCTGCGGCGCGCTCGCCACGACGACGACCTCCTGCTCGACCCGGCCGAGCGTGAGCGTCAGATCGACGATCGCATCCTGACCGAGCGCCAGTTCGATGCCGCGACGATCGACGGTCTGGAATCCTGTCAGCGACGCCCTGATTTCGTACTCGCCCGGCGGCAGCAGCGGCGCCCGGTACGTGCCGGCGCCGTCGGTCGCGAGCTCCCGTGTGGCGCCCGTCCGGACGTTGCGGATCACAACGGTCACGCCGGGAACGGTCGCATGACTCGAATCGGTGATGGTGCCGTGGATGCTGCCGCCGATGTTCTGCGCCGCCGCGCGGCCGGGCAGCAACCACTGAAAGACGAAGAGCAGGACGAGGCCGACGAGCGAACGCCGCACGCTCACGCGACACCTCCT
>QHWR01000200.1 GCA_003223835.1 Acidobacteriota bacterium
CGAAGATGTGGTCCGGCGACACGATGCCCGCGAGCGCCGACTGAATCACCTCGCGCGGCGCGGCCGAGATGACAAAGAACGAGAAGCGGACGCCGTCAACGCCGCGCGCGAGAAATTCGATCAGCGCCGGGATGTTGTGGCGCAGGCGGACGAGCCGGCCGGCTTCCTCGAGATGCTCACGGCGTACGCCCCGGAACTCGGGGTCGTGCCGAATCAGATACGCCAGCTCGCCTCCCTGGTGCACGAGGTTCGTGCGCGCGAGGCCGCTCACCTTCTCCTGAAAACGCGAGGCGCCGATGAGTTCGCTCAACACCAGGCCGGAGTCGTTGAAGCTCAGCGTCTGATCGAAGTCCGACGCCACGAGGAAATGTCTGCGAACCGGGGTTTCCATGATTGATGTATCCACCGTGGACGAGCATATCAGTATTATCAGCTTTGGCAAAGTTGATATATCATTTAGGCATGGTGACGATGCGTGCGGCCAATGAGGGCAATGAGGGGACCGACGGGAAAGACGCGAAGCAGCCGAAGTACCGCCGCCTCTACGCCACCCTGCGCGACGACATCCAGACCGGGCGCTGGGCGCTCGGCGAACGTCTGCCCAGCGAGGCGCAGCTCGTGCGTTCTTTCGGCGCGTCGCGGATCACGGTCGGACGCGCCGTCCGCGAGCTGCAGGCGGCGGGTCTCGTCGAGCGGCGCGCGGGCTCCGGCACGTACGTGAAGCGGCCGCAGCCCGCGAGCGCGCTGTCGTTCGGGCTGCTGATCCCCGATCTCGGCGAGTCCGACATCTTCGAACCGATCTGCCAGGGCATGATGGCGTCCCCCCCGGCGCGCGAACATGCGCTGATCTGGGGGAGCGTCCAGGGCGCGATCGAGTCCAAGGCGGATCGCGCCTGGCGGCTCTGCCGCCAGTACATCGCCCGGCAGGTATCGGGCGTGTTCTTCGCGCCGCTCGAGCTGACGGCCGACAAAGACGACGTCAACGCGCGCATCGCGGAGGCGCTCGACGCCGCGCGGATCCCGATTGTGCTGCTCGACCGCACCGTCCTGCCGTATCCGCGGCGCGGGCGTCACGATCTCGTCGGGATCGACAACCGACGCGCCGGCTTCGTCGTGACGGAACACCTCCTGCGGCTCGGGTGCCGGCGCATCGCCTTCGTCGCGCTGCCGCACGCCGCGGCGACCGTGGACGCACGCGAAGCGGGCTATCGCGAGGCCCTCTTCTCCTCCGGCGCGCGCGTCGACCGCGCGCTCGCGCACCGCCTCGATCCCGACGATCCACGGCGCGTGCAGGCGCTCATGAAAACGGGACGTCCCGACGCGATCGTCTGCGCGAACGACCGCACGGCCGGACGTCTCATGCACACGCTGCTGCGGCTGGGCTACGCGATCCCCGGCGACGTGCGGCTCGTCGGGATTGACGACGTCGAGTACGCGCAGTTATTGCCGGTTCCGCTGACGACCCTGCGACAGCCCACGCGCGAGATCGGCGACGCCGCGCTGAGCGCGATGCTCGAACGCGTGGCGCGTCCCGATCTGCCGGCGCGCGACATCCTGCTCCACTGTCAGCTCGTGGTCCGGGAGTCGTGCGGATCTCGTTAGTTTTCAGCTTTCAGCTTCCAGCTTTTCTTCTTCCTTTTTCCGTCTTCCGTTTTCCTTTTTCCGTCTTTCTTCAAGGCGTGTGTTCGTGGCGGCCGCGGGCCTGGGCGAGCCAGTCGCTGCTCACGGGTTCGAGCTGGGGCGCGCCGGCGTCTTTCACGCGGCGCCGGCGGATGAGGAAGCGCACGCCGGCCAAAGCAAGCGCGCTGAGGATGAGGACCGCGATTCGGAGCACACGCCTCCGCCTGAAGGGAGCTGATCGTCGCGACCGGTGCAAGACGGGTTCCGTCAGGAACGTCCGTGAAACCCCACGTTCCCTCCGCGCCGACCGCCGCGGTGTCGCATTTCGTGTCGGTAAGAATTACGTGCCTTCCGTCGCGGGAACGCGCCATGCGATTTCCGTTACCATCTGCGCGGCATGACAGTCCGTGCGAGACGCGAGTCGCGGCGGTGGACGCTCGTCGTCCTCCTTGCGACGGCGACATTCATCAACTACCTCGATCGCGGCAGCCTCGCGGTCGCGCTGCCGATCATGAGCCGCGATCTCCACCTCGGGCCGTTCGAGCAAGGCGTCGCGTTGTCCGCGTTCTTCTGGACGTACGCCGCCATGCAGATCCCGATGGGATGGGTCGTCGATCGCTACAACATCAAACGGGTGTACGCCGTCGCGTTCGCGTTGTGGTCGCTGTCGGCGGCGGCGACGGGGCTGGTGCGCGGTCTCGGCGATCTCGTGATGTGCCGCGTGCTCCTCGGCATCGGCGAATCGGTCTACCTGCCGGGCGGCATGAAAGTCGTCAGCCTTCACTTTCGCGACGACGAGAGCGCGTGGCCGGCAGGCGTGTTCGACCTTGGAGCCAAACTGGGACTCGCGATCGGGACGGCCATCGACGTGTGGCTGCTCGTGAGGTTCGGGTGGCGCAGCCTGTTCTTTCGGACGGGCCTCGCGGGCCTCATCTGGCTGATCCCGTGGTGGTGGCTCTACCCGGCGCGCGACGCGGCACGGCCGGCGGCCGCACGGATCGACTGGCGGGGGCTCCTCGTCGATCGCGCGCTCGTCGGGATGTCGATCGGGTTCTTCTGTTGGGATTTCTTCTGGTACTTCGTCATCTCGTGGCTGCCGAGCTATCTCTATAACGTTCGCGGCGTGGCGCTGCCGCGTCTGGCGCTCTTCGGGGCGCTCCCGTTTCTGATTTTCGCCGCGGCGGAAGCGTTCGGCGGGTGGGGCGCTGGCGCGCCCATCCGGCGCGGCGCGCCCATCTCGGTCGTCACCAAGGGATTCGTCGCCGCGGGGTTCTGTTTCGGACTGCTGATCCTTCCCGCCGCGCTCGTCGAGTCGCCGGCGTCGTCGATCGCGTTCCTCCTGGCGGCGTCGCTCTCGGGGATTGCCTGCGGCAACATGCTCGCCATCCCGAAAATCAGCGCGCCGCCGGATCAGGTCGCGCTCTGGACGGGCGTCCAGAATTGCGTCGGCAACATCGGCGGCGTCCTCGCGCCGATGATCACCGGGTTCGTCGTGGCACGAACCGCCTCGTACGTGCCCGCGTTTCTCACGGTATCCGGCGTCCTCGTCGTCGGCATCGTCGCCTACACGCGTCTGGTGCCGCCGCTCAGCCCACGCGCCGCGTCGCAGCGCGTGTAGAGTCTGGTTCTTTGCTCAGCGCTCGCGGGCCTCTTCTACGTTCTGCCTTCGAGCAGGCGTCGCAAACGCCGAACGGCGGCGGCGGAGACCGGCGCTTCCCGATCGACGCCGTCGCGTGCCGCGCGCCCGACGTGCACTTCGCGCACGCATCCGGTCCGTGCAATCGCCGAGAGGACGTCTTCGTCGACGCCGCCACCCGCGATCGTCTCGATCGGCGGCCTCGCGCGAGCGCGTCCGGCCGCGGCGGCGCGCGCCGCGTACTCGGCGAGCCGGCGGCATCGATCGGCCGCCGGGCCCTCGCCGCCGCTGGTCAGAATCCGATCGATCTGCGGAAGCGCGGCAATCGCGTCGATCGCGGCGAGCGGATCATCGAGCGCGTCGAACGCGCGGTGAAACGTTGCGCGGGCGGATGGCGCCGCCGCGAGGACCGTCGCGACGTCGTCGAGCGCCGGCCGGCCGTCGCGCGCGAATCCGAGAACGAGACCGTCCACGCCGGCGCCCTCGAACGCGGATGCCGCGGCGCAAAGTGCGCGCAACTCGCGTGCGCCGGTCGTAAATCCCGCGTTCGCGCGGACCATGACGCGCAGCGGCAGCCGCGTTTCGGCGGCGACCGCGCGGACGAGCGCGAGCGACGGCGTCAACCCGCCGACGCGGATCGCGCGAACGATCTCGAGACGATCGGCGCCGCCGAGCGCCGCCTGGCGCGCGTCCCCGACGGTCTGGACGATCACTTCCAGGAGAATGGCGACACCCCGATTACAAATCGCGTGGCCGCGCGTCAGCCTTGAAATCGCCTGGCCCCGGCGACGGCGCGCTCACCTGAAATGCCTCGTCAATCCTGCGTCCGATCTGGCACATACCCTGAATAGGACAAATATTCGGCATTCACCATTCAGATGGCAATCCTCCCCTTCCTCCTCGTCGTGCTCGCCGTCGCGTTCTACTTCACGACCGCGGAGGAGAGGCTCCGGATCATCCGGGCCGTGCCGCCGCTCTTTCGAAGAGCCTCGCACGCCGCCGCGCAGAGAGTCCCGAAGCGCGATGCGTTCGACGACGCGCTCGGCGCGCGGACGCGCTGGGCGATCGTGGCGCCGGCCCTCGCGATCGTCACGGTGGCGGTCTTCATCGGCGAGGCGTCGGGCGACGGGGCGGTCGGCGATCCCGCAACGCTCGTGGCGTGGGGCGCGAATTTCGGACCGCGCACGACGAACGGCGAATGGTGGCGTCTCGTGACGGGGACGTTCGTCCATTCCGGCATGTTCGCGCTGCTCGTGAACATGGCGGTCCTCGTGCAGCTCGGCCTCGTCCTCGAGCGGCTCGTCGGACATCTCACCTTTGCGTTGGTCTACATCGCGTCGGGCGTCGCCGGCAGCCTCGCGACGCTGTATCCGCATCGCGTCGCGGTCATCACCGACGCCTCCGCCGCGGCGGCGGGGCTGTACGGCCTGTTCCTCGCCTCGCTGGTCTGGACGTTCATTCGCCGCGGCGAACTGACGATACCGCTGGGCGCGCTGAAAAAGCTGGCCCCTGTCGCCGCGGTGTTCGCCCTGGTTCAGCTCGCCGGCGGCAACGAATCGAGCGGCGCGGTCGTGGTGGGCTTCCTGACGGGCGCTGTGTGCGGCTGCGTGCTGACGACCGAGGTCGCCGACCGGAAGCCGCGCGCGGCGCGCCTCGCGGCGACGGCCGGCGCCGTGCTCACGATTGCCGCCGCCTCCGGCGTCCCGCTGCGCGGCGTGACGGACGTGCGGCCGGAGCTCGAACGCGTCGTCGCGCTCGAACAACGTACGGTGCCGGCATACGAAGCGGCCGTCGAGCAGTTCAAGCTTGGGCGGATGAAACCCGAAGCGCTCGCCAGGCTGATCGAACGAACGATCGTGCCGGAGGTGCAGGCGGTCCGCGCACGGCTCAACAACATCGGCGGCGTGCCCCCCGAGCATCAGGCGCTCGTCGCGGACGCGACGGAGTACCTGCGGCTGCGCGACGAGAGCTGGCGTCTTCGCGCGCAGGCGCTGCAGAAACACAACATGCTGCTGCTGCGCGAAGCGGACAGGAAGGAGCAGGCGGCGCTGCACGCGTTCGAGAGAGTCCGGCCGTCGTCGACACCTTGACAACCCTGTCGCTCCAGCCATAATCGCCTCGACGACAGCCGCACGCCGCGCCCGATGCGGCGTCGCCATCTCCACCCCAACGACGTGATGCCGCCGATCCTCGCGCTACTGTTGATCGCGTCCGGCGGCGCCGCAGCCGAGCGCGCCCGATCGGCCGCCGAGGCCACCGTGTTCATCCGAGTGGTCGCGAACGCCCACATCGAACTCGAGGAATTCGGCGTCAGGCAGACCATCGATCGCGAGCACGTCGAGGTGCAGACGGGGAGCGGGTTCGTGATCTCCCCGTACGGGTACGTCCTGACGAACCAGCACGTGATCGCTGTCGACGACGACGTCGTGTCGCGCGGGACGATGAAGGCGAAGCTGACGGTGACGCAGCCACGAGTTGAAGTGTGCTTTTCACAGGGTCCGGGAGGCGGGGGATCGTGCTCCGAGGCGTCGGTGTACGCATCCGACCCGGCGCTCGACCTCGCGATCCTCTATGTCAGCGTCCCGAATCTTCCGTACGTCGCGCTCGGGGACTCGGATGTGGTGATCGCAGGGCAGCCGGTCGAAGCGCTCGGCTATCCGTTCGGCCGCCGGGTGGAAGTCGGGCTTCCCGTCGAAGCGCGGAACGTCGTCCCGGAAATCACGACGACGCCGGGCGCCATCTCGGCCACCCGGAACGGCGAAGCGGGCGAACGCCGTTACCTGCAGGTCACCAACGCCGTGAATCCTGGGAACAGCGGCGGCCCGATCGTCGATCGGGACGGTTTTGCCGTCGGCGTCATCACCATGAAGCTCAGGGGGATTGCCTTCGCGATTCCGGTCAACCAGGCGAAGGACTTTCTCGAGCTGCACGGCGTCGATCAACAACTGCCCGCGCGCCGCATCCGGCTGGGACCGCTGCAGGCCCTCGAGGGAAAGGGCGTCGTGCTGCGATTGCCCGAGGGGCTCAGCGACGTCTCGCCGTTTCGCGCGCGCATCGAGACCGACGGCAAGCTGTCACCCGTCGTCCTGCGGATCGACCGCGCGCTCTCGCCGTGGGCGCCCAAACAAATCGAGCAGGCGCTGATCGGAAGCCAGTCGTTCGAAGCGATCGTCGCGACGGCAACCGATAACCGGCCCGGGTTGCGGCCGGGCGATACACGATCGCTGGCCGGCCGGATCAACGGCACCGAGGCGGACGGCACCCGCGAGATCGGGATGGAGTACGCGATCCTCGACCTGGGGGCTGAAAAACTGATCGCCCGCTACATCGGACCGCTCGAGCAGATTGCCTTCAACGCGAGCGTTCTGCGCGAATCGTTGATCGGTCTCGACGGTCGCCTGCTCGTCTCCGGCACCGTCGATCCGATTGAAACGTTCCAGTGGTCCGCGACGGCGATGAGCGACGGTCAGACGCGGGTGCCGTTTCCCGCCGGATGGACGGTCGAGGCGCGCGGGCCCACGGCCTGTCCCGGCCTCCCTCAGGCCAACGCATCGCTCGCCGCGGCTCCTGCGCAGGACTTCACGATCGGCATGCGCGCCGCGGTGTGGACCGGCGCCGACGTCACGCCGGAACAGGCGGCTTCGGCGTGTTCGCCGCGCGGCGCATCGACGACGGCGACGTATGCGTCGCGCGTCGAGTGGCTGGGCGTCTCGTACGCGATCGACGGAGCCTTCACGCGCCTCGGAGCGGGAA
>QHWR01000201.1:0-6819 GCA_003223835.1 Acidobacteriota bacterium
TGCAGGACGTCCTGCCGCGACTTGCCTTCCGGATTGGCCTTGATCGGCGACGGCCAGTCGCGCCACAGCCAGCGAAGCGCGTCCGGAAAGATCGCCGTGGCGTGCCGCGAGTTGTGCTCGCCGTCCCCCCACTCGTGCCGGACGTCGTAGCCGGCGTACTCGAGCGCCGACAGCATGTCCTGGTTGGCGACGAACCAGCTGCCGGTGTAGTTGTTGAGATCGTTGCGGCCGTCCTGCAGGAAGATGCGGATCGGCTTCGGTTCCGTCTTGCGGATCATGACGGGCAGCGTGTTGCCGCCGCGCAGACCGACGTAGGTGCCGATGGCGCTGAACACGCGTCGAAACCCGTCCGGCCGCTGCCACGCGGCGACGAACGCCGCGATGGCGCCGCTGCTGTTCCCCGCGATCCCGCGATCGTTCGGATCGGTCGAGAGCGTCACGCCGTGGGTTTTCGACACGTACGGCAGCAACTCGTCGATCAGGAAGCGCGCGTAGTCCTCGCTGACGGCGTCGTACTCGAAGCTGCGGTTCATCCGATCGAGGGCGTCAGCAGACGGCGCTTTGACGCGCCCGTGCATCACGAACACGCCGACGAGGGGAGGAAGGGCCTTCTGGTGAATGAGATTGTCGAAGACGACCGGTGCGTTGTACTGCAGGCCGTCCTGGAACACCATCACCGGCGCGGGCTTCGAGCGGTCCAGTTGCTTCGGGACGTAGACCCAGTACTCCCGCCACGTGCCGGGATAGACCTGACTCCGATCGAACTCTCCTTTGATCACGTCGCCGGCCGGAGTGCCGGGCTGAGGGCGCGAGTCGGGACCGGGCTCGGGGCCCGGGACCGCCGGCGCCTGCGCCGGAGCCGGCGATTGCTGGGGAGGCGCCTGCGCCTGCGACGGCGCGAGTCCCCAGGCCGCCGCCGCAAGGCAGACGAGGAACGTGCTTCGGATCGGGCCGGCTGCCATCATCGGGTCTCGCTCCAGATGCGTCGCGGAGCATAGCACTCGAGCTCGCGCGAGGACCAACCAGTCCGCTAGATCGATTTCTGATACGACCGGAACGCGCGCGCGGCGAGCCATGCGCTCGCCAGCCCCAGCGCGGCCAGCCACACGAGCCGCGTGCCGATCAGCCTCCAGTCGGCGTGCGCCGACAGCGCGCTGCGCGCCGTCTCCACGCTCCACGCGACAGGGTTCACCAGCGACACGCGCTGCACCCACCGCGGCATCAGCGTCGGCGCCATGAACACGGGGGACAGGAACGTCATCGGCAGCAGGATGAAATTCGACGCGCCGATCACCGATTCCTGCCGGCGGATCACCAGCGCCATCGCGTTCGAGAGCGCCCCGAACGGCAGCGCCACGAGCACGGCGCACAGCATCAGCACGGCGAGGCCGGTGAACCCTCCCTCGAATCGCGCCCCCAGCACCCACCCGAGGCCGAGCATCATGGCGGCCTGCACGACGGTGATGATCGACATCTGGACGAGCCGTCCGGCGATGATCGCCGCGCGGCTGACGGGAGCGACGAGAAATCGATCCATCACGCCCCGATCGATTTCGGCGATGATCCCCATCCCGTTCCAGCCGCCGCCGAAGAGCGCCATCATGATCACGATCCCGGGGGTGACGTAGGTCACGTAGTTGGGCGCATGAAAGCCGGGCAGCTCGACGATGCGCGAGAAGACCTGGCCGTAGAGCAGCAGGTAGGTGATCGGCTGCACGAGGGAAATCGCGATCCACCACGGCTGGCGCATCAGCGCGCGCAGGTGCCGCACGGTCATGAACCACGTGTGCATCAGCGCCGTCATGCCTGATCCGCCTCGTTGAACGTCCGCCCCGTGTGGCGCAAGTAGACGTCGTCCAGGGACGGCCGGGTCACGCGGACCGACGAGACGCGCGCGCCGCCAGCCTCGAGCGCCGTGATCATCGCCGGCACGGCCGAGCCGCCGTGATCGGCCCGCGCGCGCACGGTCGATCCCGTCACCGTCACGTCGTGGACGGTACGCACGCTCGACAGCAGCGCGGCGACCGCGGAATCCCCCGGCGTCTCCGATAGTTCGATCTGCACGGCGTCCCCCGAGAGCTCTCCTTTGAGCGCGTCCGGCGTCCCCTCGGCGACGACGCGTCCCCGGTCGACGATGGCGAGCCTGTGCGCGAGACGGTCCGCCTCCTCGAGATAGTGCGTCGTCAACAACACCGTGATCCCGTCGTCGTGCGCGAGCCGCGTGATCTCTTTCCACAGATCGCTGCGCGCTTCGGGATCGAGACCGGTGGTCGGCTCGTCGAGGAAGAGCACGCGCGGGCGATGGATGAGCCCCATCGCGACGTCGAGCTTGCGCTGCATGCCGCCGGAATACGTGCGCGCCTCGCGGTCCGCCGCCGGGGTCAGCAGAAAGCGGTCGAGCAGGGACGCGACGCGCGTCTTCAACTCGGCGCCCCCGAGGCCGTGGAACCGTCCCTGCAGCGTGAGGTTCTCCCGGCCCGACGCGTTGACGTCGACGCCGGAGCGCTGCGCGACGCTCCCGATGGCGTGGCGCACCGCGTCGGGCTGACGGATCACGTCGAGGCCGCCGACGCGCGCGACGCCGGAGTCCGGCCGCGTCAGCGTATTCAGCACCTTCACGGTCGTGGACTTGCCGGCGCCGTTCGGGCCGAGCAGTCCGAAGATGGTGCCTCCCGCGACCGCGAACGACAGTTCGTCGAGGGCGCGGACGTTGCCCGGATAAGTCTTCACGAGGTCGCGTGCCTCGATCGCCAGCTCTTTCATCGGTGACGATGGTACACGACCCGATTCCGCGCGGCATTCATAGCTGCAAGCCGAATTAACTCAGACGCGACACCTCGGATCGGAGGGCCTGGTGTGTCGCCACGCGCGGGAGGTGTAGCGATGAAGAGACTGCCGGAGATTGCGATGAAGGAGTGCCTGGCGGAATTGCGCGCCGCGTGCCGGCTGCCGATCGAGCAGGCGGGGATCGAGCTGGTCGCCGGATGGCTCCGCCCGAACTTCGAGCGGATTCTGGCGCACCCGGACGGCGGGAAACGCTGGGCCGATCACGGCCAGCGCATGCGCGACAACGCGCGTTACCTCGGCGCGTTCGCCGACTTCTTCGCCAGCCATACAAGCGCGGACGCGGTCGGCGCCGAGGAGCTGAAGCGCGCGTTCCAGGTCGTCCGCGCGGACTGCACCGTGCGCGCGGAACGGACGCCGCTCGCCTACGAGTACTGCCGCGAGGTGCCGGTGGACGCCAGCGATGCGGAGGCGTTCCTGCAAGCCGTCGCGCCGGTGCCCGAGCCGGTCTGATCCGGCGACGGTGACGAACCGGTCGATCCGATTGCGCATCCTCCTGGCAATCGATCGGCCGGTCTTTCCCATCGCCTTCCATCACAGGCGATCCGATCGAGAGGAGGGCTCGTCGATGCGGCGAATGTACGGCGTGGTGCTGGTCATCCTGATGGTCACGCGCGCGGTCCACGCCCAGACCACGGCCGCCGGAAGCGTCCGCGGCGTCGCGACGGACGAACACGGGTCGGTCGTCCCGGGCGTCGCCGTGATCGCGACGAGCGCCACCGTGCCGGGCGTGTTCACCGCGACGACGGACATGCTCGGCCAGTACCGGCTCGGCGATCTGCCGCCGGGCGACTACACCGTCATCGCCGATCTCGCGGGCTTCGCGCGTTTCCTGCGCACGCCCGTCACCGTGCGCGCCGGCCTCAACGTCGAGGTCAACATCGTGATGAAGGTTGGCGCCATCGGCGAAACGATTGAAGTCCGCGTGGAAACGCCGCTGCTCGAGACGCGCAATGCGACGCAGGCGGTCAACATCAGCGGCGAGTTGCTCCGCGGCGTCCCGCTCTCCGAACAGCGGGAATGGTACGGCGCGCTGAACCTCACCCCGGGCGTGACGGTCACGGACTTCTCCGGGACGAAGATGTTCTACGTCCACGGCGCCGACCAGGCCGCCAACATCGTCCAGATCGACGGCGCCGACGTGAGCCTCGCGACGAACTCCAGCGTGTCGAGCATCAATCTCAACATCGATGCGGTCGACGACATGCAGATCAAGACCGGAGGCGTCGACGCCTCGTCGCCGCTCGGCATCGGCGGGATCGTGAACATCGCGACCGCGAGCGGCACGAATCAACTGAGGGGCGCGGTTGCGTTTGCGGCGCAGCCGCGTCGCTGGAACGGATCGAATAATCCCGGAGGCACGAGCAGCACGGTCGATCAGCGGCAGGTCGACGTCTCCATCGGCGCGCCGGTCGTGAAGGATCGGCTCTGGGCGGTCGGCGCGTACCGCTATGTTGACGTCACCACCGGCATCAGCCGCACCGCGGCGCAATTGGCGACGCTCCAGGCGCTCGTCAAGGACTACAAGCCGTTCGACAGCACGAACGAAGCGCAGTTCTGGATCGCCAAGCTGACCGCGCAACCAGCCGCGGCCCACCACGTCACGGCGTTCTATCAACGAGACGTCAACCCCGTCTCGACCGCGCTGGCCACCGTCGTGAATCCGAACAAGCAATGGATGGGCGGCGCCGCGGCGTCCCTTCGCCTGTCGTCGGTCTGGTCCAGCCATCTGACGACGCGGGCCGGCGCGAGCTACAACGACAAGCGGCGGGGCATCGTCGACATCGGCGTGAAGGGTCCGTTCCAGCGCGTGTTTCAGAGCACGATCCTCTCCGGCGGCCGGCTGGCGGGCAACGGTCAGCTCGCGACGCTGCAGTCGCCGATCACGGCGCTCGTTTCGCAGCCGAACTCCAAGACCGTCTTCTCGTTCGACGCGACGGTGTTCGCGCGGCACGGGTCGAGCACGCACGAACTGCAGGCCGGCGTTTACACGCAGCGCCGCGTGCAGGGGAACGACGTCACGTACGTGAACGATGGGTTCACGATCGAGGACACCGTTCGTCAATCCGATGGCGCGCTCGTGCCGTTTCACCGGCAGATCATGGAAACCACGCACTTGACGAGCTTCCGGCAGCGCGGCTGGGACTACGCGGCCTACGTGCAGGACGCATGGCGCCCGTCGTCGCGGCTCACGGTCAGCGCCGGCGTGCGGGTCGACTACATCACCGCCCGGGACCTCGTGTTTCAGGTCACGTCGCAGAACAGCACCGAGGTCGGGCCGCGCTTCGGTGTCAACTACTCGCTGACAGCCGATGCACGGAACGTCGTGAAAGCGCACTGGGTGCGCGTGCACGACCAGCCGGGCATCGTCGCGCCGGTCGGCACGGCGACGGTCGCGACCCGCGATCTGTACGATCTGAATCTCGACGGCACGTTCGAGACGGTCTTCGTCACGCCCGCCACGCTCACGGTCACGCCCAACCAGTCGATCGACCGCGCGCTGCACCAGCCGTCCGTGAAGGAATGGGGCGCCGGGTACAGCAGACAGCTGCGCGGCGGAATCAGCGCGAGCGCCGACTTCGTCCGGCGCCGCTTCGTGGACCGGCCGACGCTCGTCGAGATCAACGGCGACTATCGCGGCAATGTGTTCGTCGGATACAAGGACCCCGGCTTCAACGAGATTTACATCGGGACGAACAACCGGTGGAACACGCCCGTCTACAACTCGCTCGAGCTGTCGATCACGAAGCGAACGTCGCGCGTGCAGGGGATCGCGAGCTACGTGAAGCAATGGCGCCACATCGACGGCTCCTGGCAACCGAACGATCCGGCGTCGTTCCTCGTGCCGAACGCGTTCCCGAACGACAAAGGCATCGGGAGCACGACCGGCACGCTGTCCGGACCGACGGACGCCAACAGCCTGTCGGGGACGCACATGGCGCAGGGGTCGACGGGCAGCGCGCAGTGGGTCGATCACTGCGTCAGATCCGGGTTGACGTACAGCGCGCCGTGGGGGATCGTGGCCGCGGCAAGCTACACGCTTCAATCCGGCATCTGGTCGGGCCCGATCGTGTCGCGCCTCGCGGCCGCCGATCCGGCGTTCGGGCCGACCCTGATCGCCCTGCCGAATGGCCGGATCGTCACGAATCCCCTCTCGACGATCATCCGGTTCGCGTATCCCACGCGCGGCGAAGGCCAGCTGAAGACGCCGAACCTGCACGTCCTCAATCTGCGCGTCGGGCGCCGCTTCCTCGACGCTTTCAACGTCACGAACCACGACGCGGACCTCCGCTTCCAGAGCGGCAGCAACCAGACCTATAACCCGCTGTTCGGCACGACGACGTCCCGTCAGCTTCCACGGTCCGCGCAGGTGATGCTGCGCACGTCGTTTTAGCCGCCGGTGATCCGATATGCCGGCGCGGTCGGTGTGGCGCTCACGCTGCTGAGCGCACCTGCCCAGCCCAACGTCGCGCCGTCCATCATCAGCATCGGACCCAACGTCCAGGTCAGCGCCTCGATGGCGACGACAATGCACGGCGAGGGGACGATCGTGGCGGATCCAAGCGACGCCAAGCGGCTGCTTGTCTGCTCGATGATCCGCGACGCGACGATCGGCGAAGGAGTCGTCGGCTATCTATCAGAGGACGGCGGCAGGCATTGGGAGCGCACGTTCGAGAGCAATGCCGGGGATCATGGTGGCGATCCTGCGTGTGCCTACGGTCCCGATGGAACGGCGTACGTGACGTACATTCCGTTGGCATCCGGGTCGTCGATCAAGGCACGGCTGCCCCTGTTCCGGTCGGAAGACGGTGGCCGGACGTGGCGCCCCGGCGCTTCGTTGCGTTATGTGGACCACGAATCGCTCGTCGTGGACACGACGGGTGGCCGGTTTCACGGCCGCGTCTACATACATGGCACCTCGTTCCCGCGCACGACGACGAGCGTGTGGAGAACTGGACTGGCGCTGTACGCGTC
>QHWR01000201.1:6919-7925 GCA_003223835.1 Acidobacteriota bacterium
CAGGCTGAATTTGCCCCTCCGCCGGAGCCGGAAAACGCCTGGCTCGAGGCGATCGCGTCGGATGACGGAGGCGACTCCCTGAACGAGGCGGTGACGATCAGCGGGTGGCATATCCCGAATCTGTACTCGCGGTACTCAATCGACATTCCGGCCGTTGCTGCGGATACGACCGTGGGCATATTCCGCGATCGCGTCTATGCGGTCTGGCCCGACGCGCGATTCGGCGGGACCGACATTCTGCTGAGTTACTCCCCGGACCGGGGTCAGACCTGGTCGACGCCGATCGTTGTGAACGACAATCGGCGTCCGCTCCCGCCTGCGCCCGCGCCCAACCATCTGCTGCCGGCGGTCGCCGTCAACAACGCCGGGGTCGTCGCCGTCAGCTGGCTCGATAGGCGGGATGCAGCCGATCGCGTCGCGTGGCACGCGCGCATTCGTGTGTCGCTCGACGGCGGCGAGACGTTTCTGCCAAGTGTCGTCGTGTCCGAAGCGCCGGCGCGGTTCGACGGCCGCGAGCACTGGCCGCCGACCGCGAGCACGACCGGCGGTGGGACGCCCGTGTTCTCCGGTGGGTTGCTTCTCATGCGGATCTTCGCACCGGTCCACGTCTACGTGCCGGGCGACTATGCCGGACTCGCGGCGGACACGAACGGAACGTTTCATCCGTACTGGATCGACAACCGTACTGGGTGGCATCAGGTGTGGACGGCCGCCGTCACCGTGGCGGCGAAGGCCATCAAGAACGGCGCGGATGACCTCGCGTCGCTGGATGACCTGACTGAGTTGACGACGCTCGAGCGCGTCTCGAGCGACTACGACCCGGGCGCGCAGACAACAACGATGACCGTGCGGCTGAGGAACACGAGCCCGAAGCCGATCGCGGGTCCAGTTAAGATTCGGTTGATCAGCGTCGAGTCCGACGTGGCGAACGTGGAGGTCGTCGGCGCGTCGAATGGACTGGCGGGCGCGGGCGCGGTCTGGGATGTCACTTCGTATGTGGACGGCG
>QHWR01000202.1:0-15621 GCA_003223835.1 Acidobacteriota bacterium
TGAAAGCCCGCGGCGCAACATAGATACTCGAAGCGTGGCCGTGACTGAGAACGCCGCGTATCGGACATCAGCATGTAACTCCCGATAAACGGCGCAGTGTTCAGCAACCGGCTCGCCCGCACGGGCTTGGAGAGCGTCCCCAACGGCATGTCATCCAGAATCCTAAGGCCGCCCTTTCTTGAGTCGCCTCAGTCTTCGCGGACGAACCCTCACACCTGCAGGCGCTGCCAGCGAGCGGCGTCCGCCCGATCGGCGATCTCCGTCATGTGGTACTGCAGATACAGCATGTTGAAGAACAACGTCATGACGAAGCTCAGGTTCAGGCCGAAGCGCTTCTCCATGGCGCCGTGCATCCAGAAGTACGCCCACGTGACCGCGATCAGGCCGACCAGCGACGCGAGTCCTTCCGCGCGTCCTGCGAATCCGAGAAACAGCTCCAGGGGAATCCCAACGGCGAGGACATACAACGCGTTGCATGTGGGGTCGATGTGCTTCACCCAGGCGGCATGCACGAACATCCAGACGAGGCCGAAGAGCCCCAGGGTCAGGACCGTGAACATCAGCACGAGGCCCCAGTGCAGCGACGGCGGCTTCGGGTACGCGGCGACGCTCTCGCTGCGTGATACCGGGGCCGGCGTCGAAGGCGACGCGAGCGGAGTCTCAACGTTGACAGGTGCCGGCGCGGCGGCCCATCCGAGCACCTCGCGCACCGAATCCCACGTCGCCATGCCTGGACACCAAATCAGATCGGTCGGCTGGATCGAACCCTGGCTCACGTGATCTCGAAGCTGCTCGAGCGTGAAGGGTCCGTACTGGTGTCCACCTTGCGAGAGCGTATACGTCGCGCTTGGATCCATCGGGAATTGGGTGGAGACGACGGAGATAGGCAGGGCCGGCCGGCTGACTGGGGATGGAAGAGTGTACGAGGTCTTTCACCGGCCGGCAAGCGGAATCGCTCACCGGCGCCGGAAGGCGTCCATGACACCGTAGAAGGCCGGTTTCGCCAGGTATTGCTCGTCGAACAGCAGCGGGTTGTCCGGTCCGTACTGCGTGTAGATCCAGGAATGCGCGTCGGAAACACCCCAGAACGTCACCGCATCGCAGCGCGGCTCCGCCACGCAGACGGCGACAATCGAACGGTAGACCGACCGCTGAACGTCGAGCCGGGCCTGCAACGTGCCCGGGACGTCGCGAACGCGCACGTCCATCTCGCTGATATTGACGCGCAGCCCGAGATCGGCGAGCCGCCGCATGTTCGCGGCGATGCCGGCGTCCGGCGGCGGATTGGCCGCGCTGACGTGCATCTGGAGGCCGACGCCGTCGATCGGCACGCCCTGCGCCACCAGGTCTCTGACCAGATCGTAGATGCGATCCGACTTCGCCGTGAGGCCTTCGCCGCCGTAGTCGTTGTAGAACAGCAGCGCCTGCGGGTCGGCCTCGCGCGCGAGACGGAACGCGTTCGCGATGTACTGATCCCCGAGCTTCTGGCGGAAGACGGTGTCGCGGAGCCCCGAGCCGTCATCCGCCACCGCCTCGTTGACCACGTCCCACGCGAGCACGCGGCCGCGGTAATGCGCGGCGGTGCTGCGGATGTGGTTCTCGAATGCCGAGCGCAGCTCGGACGCCGACAACGCATTCACCCACGAGGGAACCGATCCGTGCCAGATCAGCGCGTGGCCCTTGATCCGCATCCCCCGCGATTCGGCATAGCCGGCGATGGCATCGCCGGCGCCGAAGTCCTCGACGTCTGGACTACGGCCGGTGGTCGCCCACTTCATCTCGTATTCGGCCGTCACGTAGTTGAAATGACGATCGAAGACGTGCGTGTACCGAGGGTCGCCGAGGAACGCGGACTGAACCGCCGCGCCGACGAGCCTGCCGGACATCGCCGCCGCATCCTTCAGCGGATCGACATCCGTCGACGGGGGCGATGGCGTGGGGGACGTGACGGCGGCGCTCTTGTGATCGCACGAGGCCGCCAGCAAGACCACAGCACAGAACAGCGACAGGCGCGCCCTGACCACGCGACATTATCGAACGATTTCAACGGATTGCCGACCTGCTGGCGCGGGAACACGAGCTGCTGACCGCGTGGCGCGCCATCGGCTGGCGGCAGATTGACGGCCCTCGGTTTCGTTAGCCCGTCACTGCCGGTCGAACACGGCCTTCGATTCGGAGTTGAACGTGACGCTCTCGACCTTCTCGACGAGCACCAGCCGATCGTTCGCGTCGACGCTCCACAGTTTCACGAGCTTGCGCTGCGCGCTCGAGAACTCCTGGTGCAGCGTGCCGCGATCCCATCTCGACTTGCTGCGGAGCGTCCCCCCAGGCACAGCCATCGTGCTGGTCTTGCCGTCAATCGTGAAGTGCCATTCCCCGCGCGGTTCGCGGAACGTGACGCTCTCGGCGCTCGCCTCGATCGTCAGCTCGATCGGCACCTGATGAAGGGTCGACAATGCCGCCTGCGCGGCGACTTCCTCGGCCATCAAGGGCGCCGACGCGTCGCCGGGCTGCCCGCCACCCCCGCCCCCGCCCCCGCCGCGCCCGCCGCGCTGCACCGGCGCGCTGGCGCTCGCCAACGACGCCGCGCCGCCCGGGCCGCCGCGGCCGCGCCCGGGCTTCGTGGACGTTGGCGTCAATTCCGTATTCAGCTTCCAGCGCCCCGTCAGCTTCGCCGCAACCTCCGCGGGCGTGCCGCTCTGCGCCGTGAGACGCAGAGCGACGCCAGGCAGCGACGCGATCGTCAGCGCCACTGCCGCCGCCACGGCGCCCGTCCTCTCCGAACCGCACGTCATGGTCGCATCCTCGACGTCCGCGGCCACAGATAAACACAGATGAGGATCAGCCACAGATGCACACAGATAAATACCCATCCTTAATCTGTGTGCATCTGCGTGCATCCGTGGCAGATCTGCATCTGTGTTCATCTGTGGCAGATTTTAACCCGCGCGAATCTGTGGCCGGGCCCGGTTATCCGTGGCACGAGCCGCGCGCGGGCCCGACCCTCGACTCAGCAGACGTGGCCCGGACCGGCGACGCACGGAATCGCGCTCAGGTATTCATAGATGGCGCGAAGATCGCGATCGGTCATGTTCTTGTACGCCGGCCACGGCATGATCTGAAGCAGCGTCCCGTTGAAAGGAGCCGGCAGGTTCGGGTGAAGCAGATCCGGATCGATGCCCGTCCGAATCGTGTGACGGAATTCCTCGAACGTGTCGCCGCCGATCGGCAGCCCCGTGTGGTCCGGCGTCAGATTACGGGAGACAATGTGCGTGGGCGACGCGGGCCCGGGGTACGGGCCGAAATCGCGGCCGCCTCCGAGGTACGTCGCGGGATTGGTCTGCTCGGGCTGGCCGAAGTAGGGATTGCCACCCGGCCCGAACTGCGTCTGCGGACCGGCAGAATGACAGCCGTTGCACTCCCCCTTGGCGTTGACGATGTAGCTGCCCAGTCCGACCAGCGCACGGTTCTTGCCGGCCAGATTGAGAGAGACCGGCGCGATCTCGAACCCCCGGCGGATTCTGGACTCGTCGCCATCCCTGTCGCCGTCGTCGGCCAGCACCCGCGGCGCGACGACCGACGCAACGGCAAGAACCGTCACGAGACAACCCCACGCAACCCCTCCGACTCGAAACCCCTGTCCTGCCGTCATAACGCCTCCTTTGCGTACGCAGCTTGACGGACGGAACACCAAGGCGGTGTGTACTGGAATAGAGGCCGGAGTCTATGCAGTCTTACGGCTGCGCGGCAAGTAAAATCGGGGCCACAGATACACACGGATGGGGATCAGCCACAGATGGATGGGGATCAGCCACAGATGGACACAGAAAAACGCGGATGAATACCCATTCTTATCTGTGTGCATCTGTGTTCATCTGTGGCTGATCTGGTATGCATCTGCGTTCATCTGTGGCAGTGGCAGATCTGAATCCGCGCGCATCTGTGGCCTGGCACGAGCGGCACGCGCGCGTGGATCACCGGTCGGCGGCGGCGCGTGATCGGTCGCGGCCGGCGGTCCGAGCAGCTCCGTGAGAATCGGCTTCAGCGCGTCCGCCCAGACCTGATACCCCTTCACCGTCGGGTGCAGCCGGTCGCGCGCGTCCATCATCCCGTCGAACAGCCGCCCGTCGCGGTCGGCGAGCCGGTCGTTGACGTTCAGAAACCGCACGCGCGATCCGTCGGCGAGCCGCGCGAGGTTCTCGTTGATCCGATCGATCTCCGGCATGACCGCCATGTTGTCGTTGCGCGGAAAGATCGCGGTGAGGACGACCGCCGCCTCCGGCGCCTTGCGGCGGCACACGTCGACCAGCGCCCGCAGGCCGCGCGTGATGCCGGCGATCTTGTCCGGTCCGCCGGGCTGCGCGCCGACGTTGTTCGTCCCGGCGAGGATGACGATCGCCTTCGGATGCACGTCGTCCAGCTCGCCGTGATCGAGGCGCCAGAGGATGTTCTCGATCCGATCGGCGCCCCATCCGAAATCGGCGGCGTTCCAGCCGAAGAAGTTGGCGCGCCAGTTCGCGAGCAGCTCGGGATAATCCGTGGCGCCCCAGCGCCGCGTAATCGAGTCGCCTTCGAAGTAGACGTCGATGCGCCCCTTCGTCCGCTTCTCCAGCAATTCCCTGTGGGCCATCATCGAGTTCTCGTCCGCTCTCGCGGCCGGCCGATCGGCGGGGGGCGCGCTCGACGGACTCCGCTGCGCGGGTGCGTGATGCAGCAGCTTGTCCGCCCACGGGATGAAGTACTTCCAGTTCGGCCCGTCGGTGTGGCCGCCGTCGTGCTGGCGCCACGCCAGTTGTCCGTCGAGCAGCCCCACGTTCACGGCGGGCATCTTCTCGATCCTGTAGTCATCCGATCGGCCGAGATCCCTGGCGCCGAGCAGCCGGAACACCCGACCCGCGGCGATCGCCGCCATGTAGCTGCCCTGATGGTCGAGCCACTTCGAGTCCCCCTTTTCGGGAACGCCGTAGCTGATGAACGTCGGGCGCGGCGCGCAGAGCGCGATCAACTCGTGCGCGTCGACGGGAAGATCGCCGGCGGTCCTGCTGCCGAACGTGGCCTCCGCGGCGCCGTACTTGAGGAAGTTTCCGGCCATCCAGTGATACTCGCCGGAGCCGGTCAGATTCTCGACGGCTTCGCCCCAGTTGCGGCGATGCAGCTTGGCGCCGCCTTCGCCCGACGAGCCCACGAGCGCGACGGCGAACCGCGTGTCGAACGCCATCGCGACGAGCGCCGCCTTGCCGTAGCGCGAGACGCCTTCGATGCCGACCCGCTTCGCGTCGACGCGCGCGTCGTGTTCCAGATAGTCGAGGCCGCGCGACGCACCCCACGCCCACGCGCGAAGCGCGCCCCAGTCCTCGGGTTTCCGCGGCTGACCTTTGTTGACGAGGCCGATGATGCCTTTCGTGAGGCCGGCGCCGTTGTCCGCCTGGATGCTCGCGGGACTGATCGCGACGTAGCCCCACCCGTCCGCGATCAATTGTTCGATGGCTGGAGGGTCGCCTCCCGCGGGCGCGCCGCGTCCGGGCGCCGGACCCGGCGGCGGTCCGCCGGAGGGCGCGAAGCCCGGGAGTCCGGGCAACCCGCGACCGCCGAACATCATCATCACGGGCACCGGACGTGTGACGTCCGCCGGCGTGACCACGATCATCTGAATGTCGACCGTCGTCGCCGGATACGCGGAGTTGTCCACGTGACCGGTGAGCTGCCGGCCGAGCACCGGATAGCCCCCCACCGTCGTGTCCGTCGTCGCCACGACCGTCCACGCGACGGCGGGAACGCGCTTCGGCACGCGGCCGAACACCTCGCGCTCGAAGTCTTCGACGATCTCAGGACGCCGCCGCTCCCACCACGCATCCGCGGTCGCGACCCTGCGGCCATTCTTCAGCGTGAGGACTTCCGGCAGATGCGGAAACGGGTTCGCCAGCGACTCGTCGTAGTTCGCGTGATTCGGCGCCTGCTCGTTGCCGCTCGGCCCGGGCCGCAGCGACGTGATGCCGAGCTGCTCCATCATGTTTCGGTGATCCTCGACTGCGGTCCACTCCTTCGGTGCCGGCTGCACGGAACGCGCGGTCTGCGACTGCGCCGACGTTGGTGCACACGACAACCAGACTGCGAACCTTCTTGCGCAGCCACGACATTAATAGTTGAGTTAGGATGACGCGAGGAGAGACCGATATGGCCAAACGCTGCTTTGTTCGTCTCGTCGTCCCCGTACTGCTCGTGGCGTTCGCGGTCGCGGCGGGCGCGTCGGCCGGCGACGCGCAGAAAGGGCGCTACAAGATACAGGGCAACAACTGCGTGTGGGACGCGAACGACTCCGGCCCGAACCAGTGCACGCCGGTGACGGCCGGCCGCTTCAAGAAGAGCGGCGGCGCGTGCGTGTGGGTCGCCAACGAGCAGGGGGCGGATCAGTGCACGCCGGCGAAAGGCCGCTTCAAGCGCGACGGCAACAGGTGCGTGTGGGACGCCAACGACTCGGGCGCGAATCAATGTAATCCGCGGCAGCCGAGATAGCCCGCTGCGATTTCGCGGACTGGGCCGAAGGGTGGCACCCTGTCTCAGCACCCAGCCCTCAGCACATGACGTTGCCGCGGTTCCCGTCCGCGCGCGATCGAGCGTGGCTCGCCCTGCCGTCTCATGGCACCGCTGGAGCAGCCCGATCATCGACACCGGACGCGAGATGAATCAGCCGCTCCGGCTCAAGAACGGCGAAACGCTGTATTCGGACGTGCGCCACATCTACGGGCCGCTCTCGCCGTCGCTGCACGCGGCGCTGTTTCGCGCGTTCGGCCCGTCGCTCGCGGTGCTCTATGCCGATGGCATCGTCAGTTCCGCGATCGTGCTCGCGCTCGTGTACTGGCTCGCGCGCCGGGTGTTGCCCGAGGACGCCGCCGGCGCCGCGGCGCTGAGCGTGACGTGGCTGTGCGTCTTCAAACCATCCGGCAACTACATTCTCCCCTACTCCTTCAACGCGCTGCACGGCACGGTGCTCGGGTTGATCGCGCTGGCGATTTCGGTCGCGGCGCTCGAGAGACGCCGCACGTCGCTATTTTTTCTCGCGGGAATCGTCGCGGGTATCGATCTGCTGGCGAAGACCGAGATGGGCCTGGCGGCGCTGGCAGCGGGCACCACGGCCGCCATGCTCGCCGCGTACCCCGATGCGCGACGTGGGATTAAGCGCGCCGTCGTCTTCGTCGCGCCCGCGGTCTGCGTGACGGCTGCGGTGTACGGGCTCATCGCATCTCGCGTCGGCTGGTCCACGCTCGTGTCGGACAACTGGCTGCTTGCGTACAACCTCCCACGCGAGCTCGTGTACTACAACCGCCAGATCTCCGGCTTCGATCATCCGCTCCTTTCGGTCGGCCGCATGCTCCTCGCCGCGATCAAGCTCGGCATCGTCGCCGCGATCGTCGCGTCGGTCAGCATCCTGATCGGAAACAGGACGGCGAACCGCGAACGGAACGGTGCGAACGAAACCGGACAACGGCGCATCGTCGCGCGCGCGTGGTACGGACTCGCCGGCGCGGTCGCGCTGATGATCGGGCTCTCGGTGACGACGGGACTCGACTGGGACAAGGGTCCACATCTCTCGATGCCGATTCTTCTCGCGGGCTTGCTTGTGATGTTCGCGCGGCGTCTTCGCGCGGACCCTTCCCGTTCGACCGGCATTCGGACGGCGATCCTGATCGTGTACGCCGTCTACGCGCTCGCGAGCCTCGCGCGCATGATCCTGCACGTGCGGAGCGGCGGCGCCTATGGGTCGTACTTGCTCCCGATGTCGGTCGTCCTGTTCACGTACGCGTGGATCGAGCCATTTCCGGATCGCTTCCGGCGCACTCGATATGCTGCCCGCGCGGTCGCGCTGACGATGATCCTGACCGTTGCCGTGGGCACCGCGGGGGTCCTCGCGTTTCGCTACCGGAAGACCGGCACCGCCCTCATCACGACGGCGCGAGGGACGATGAGGGCCGCGCCCGACGTCGCGCAGGCGTGGAACGAAGCGCTGTCGTACATCGAGGCGCACACGCAACCGGGCGACGCCGTCGCCGTCATGCCGGAAGGGACGTCGCTGGACTTCCTGAGCGGCCGCAGAAACCCGCTGCGTGAGGAGATCGTGACGCCCGGCTATCTCGATGCGGCAGGGGAAGCGCGCGCGATCCGGCAATTGCAGGTCGCGGACGCTCGTCTCATCCTGATCACGAACCGGCTGACGGAGGAATTCGGACCCGCCGTCTTCGGACGCGACTACTGCGTCCGCCTCATGGAGTGGATCGAGACGCGTTACGCGGTCTGCGCCGTCTTCGGTCCCGTGAAGGATCGCGCGCAGCAGATCGGAGGGAAGCCGTTCTTCATCCGCGCGTATTGCGCGAATGCCCATTGACACCCGGCCGCGCCGGTTGGACGATGCGCGCATGCCCGGGAAGCCGGATGCGCCCTTCACCGTCGAACCGCCGGTCGCGCAGAGGCTTGCGCCGCCGAAACCTGAAACCGACCTCGAAGCGCTGCGAGCGGCGCCGGCGGCGCGCGATCGCGTCGCCGTGTTCGTCTGCCACGGGATGGGACAGCAGGTGCGGTTCCAGACGATCGACGGCCTGGCGACCGCGCTGCACGAGTACGCGGAGCGCTATCAGAAAGAACAGGGCCTCCCGGCGCCGCCGAAGCCGGCGGTGAGGGTGGCGAAGCTCGGGTCGAAGGAGCTGGGGCGCGCCGAGCTGAAGCTGCAGACGTCCACGGGCACCAGGACGGTGCACGTGTACGAGGGCTACTGGGCGCCGCTGACGGAGGGGCGCATCACGCTGCGCGCGACCGTGCTGTTCTTTCTGAAGTCCGGATGGCAGGGGATCCGGATGTCGCTCTTCCGGCGCACGTTCGTCCGATTCCTGTTCGGCGGATTCGTGTCGTGGCCGCGGTCGTTTCGCACGCCGCTCATTTTCCTGCTCGCGCTCGTCCTCGTCTCGGCGCTGATCGGCATCAACGCGGTGCAGGCCGCGGTCCTGCTCGCGTGGATCGGACGCGGGGCGCCGTGGCTGCCGGCGACGGCGATTCCTCAAGTGACGGAGGATCTGCTGTGGCTGCTCATCCCCGCGTCGATGTTGACGATCTTGTATGGCACGCGTCTGCTGCCGCGGTGGCGGCGCGGCGAGACGGCGGCGCGCCGCGCGATCCGCCGAACGCTGGACGCCCTGCTCTACGTGGGGTGCGTGCTCGTGGCGGCCGGCATCATCGGCGCCGCGTCGTTGATGGCCGTCCACCTCGAGCGGATCCATCGCGCGCCGCGCGTCGTCGTCACCGCCGATCAGACGGCGTCAGCGACGCCGGCGATCGGCAGCGGCGCGACCGGGCGATGGACCGCGCGCGTCAAGGCATTTCCCTGGTGGACGCTCGTCTGGATCGCGGTCGGCGGCGTCTCGCTCGCCGCGCGCTGGTGGATCCTGCAGTTCCTCGGCGACGTCGCGATCTATCTGTCCGCCTACCGCGTGAGCGTGTTCGACGCGCTGCGCGACCAGATTCAGGACGTGTGCTGCACGGCGGCGCGCGCCGTGTACGAACACGGCGGCTACGATCAGCACGTGATCGTCGGCCACTCGCTCGGATCGGTGATCGCATACGACACGCTCAATCGCCTGCTGCTCGACGAAGCGATGGAGCCCGAGAAGCATTCGGTGAGGGCGCGCACGCGTGGATTCATCACGTTCGGCTCGCCGCTCGACAAGACGGCGTACCTGTTTCGCGCGCAGGCGGATCCGCGGTCGCAGCTTCGCGAGGGGTTGGCGACGGCCATCCAGCCGCTGATCGCGAATTACGTCAACCGGCCGGAGTGGGTCAACCTGTGGTCGCGCGCCGACATCATCAGCGGCCGGCTGGATTACTACGACGAACGCACGGACCCCGCCAATCCGATCGACAACGTCGTCGATCCCTTCGCCACGACTCCCCTCGCCGCGCACACGCAGTACTGGCGCGGCACCGAGCTGTACAAACGGCTGCATGGGATGATCGTCACGTAGACGGATGGCGGGTCAGCGCGCGCCGAGCTTGCGGATGAAATCCGTCAGCGAGTCCGTGCCTGCGATTTCGATCCGCGGCAATCGCAGCGGCCCATCGTCCAACGCGCTGGAACCGAAGCGGCACGTGACGCCGATGAGAAACCCGGAGGCGCCCACGAGGTGCTGCACCACGGCATCCGAGTCCCAGTCCTCGCACGTGACATAGGCCGTGTCGAATCCTCCGGCGGCGACCACGGCAGAACGCCGCACGGCGCAGCTGTGGATCGGGAATGGCGAGAGCCGCGAATCGCGCGCGGCGTGCCGTTCCACGACGCGCGGCGTGTCATCGGTCGACCCGTCGTCCACCACGATGGCTTCCCAGTCGGAGCACGTCTGTTCCTGCAGCGCCGTCAGTGTGGCCGGGAGCGTCGCGGCCGCGTTGAGAGCTGGGATGACCACCGAGAAGAACGGCATCAGCCCTACACTATTCCACCTTCAATCCTTCCGTCGGTGGAACGCGGGCGGCGCGGCGCGCGGGCGCGAAGCTCGCGAGCGCGGCGGCCGACAGCAGGATGACGCACGTGGAGACGAGCGCGGGCGCGTCGCTCGTCCGCGTCTGGAAGAGGACGGCCTGAAGCAGGCGTCCGCCGAGTTGGGCGATCGTCAGCCCGATGGCGATGCCCGTGGCGGCGAGCGCGAGCCCTTCGGCCGTCACGCGCCGCGCGAGCGCGGCCGGTTGCGCGCCGAGGGCGACGCGAATCGCCATCTCGCGCCGGCGCTCGTTCACCGCGCCGGCGAGCAGACCGTAGACGCCGATCGCGGCCAGAGCGCTCGTCACCGTCGCGAACGCGAGGAGGACGACCATGAGCAGACGCGGGGCCGACGTCCTCGCGAGCAGTCGTTCGTTCATGCTGCGCACGTTGCCGAGCGGGAGCGACGGATCCTGCCGCCGCAGCGCCTCCCGCAGGCCGGTGGCGACGACCGACGCGTCGGCCCCGCGCGCCACGAGCGTCATCGCGCGGAAGGGAAATTGCCGCGCCGTGTGGTACACCGCGCGCTCGCCGGGCTGCCCTGGCGGCGCCTGCTGGACGTCCGCGATGACGCCCACGATGCGGAACGGACCGCGCCCGACGACATTCATTCCGAGCGGCCCGATGTTGGTCGCGGTAGACACGAGCCGCCGCCCGAGTGCGTCCTCGCCCGGGAACACGCGCCGCGCGAATGTTTCGTTGACGATGACCACCGGCTCGCTGTCGCGGCGATCGGTATCGGCAAACAGGCGTCCCTCCAGCAGCGTGGCGCGCATCGTGTCGAAATACCCGGGCGTCACACTGAGGTGCTGCGCGATCGCGTCTTCGTCCGCCCGCGCGGGGGGCCGTCCGTCCACGCGGAACGGCAGGCGCCAGCCCGCGTCGAGCGGCAGCGCCGTCGCCGCGCCTGCCGCCTCGATTCCGGGCTGACGCCGGATCCCCTCGAGCAGCGCCGTGTAGAACTGATCGACCTTCGGCCACTCGCGATAGCCGGCGGCGGGCGCCTGCAGCGTGGCGGTGAGGACGCCGTCCGCGACGACGCCGGTCGGTGCGTGGATCATCCGCGTGACGCTGCGGACGAGCAGCGCGGATGCGACGAGAACGGCCGACGCGAGCGCGAGCTCCACGACGACCAGCGCGCGATTCCAGCGCCGGCCGCGTGCGCCCGTCGCCGCGCGCGAGCCGTCCTTCAGCGCCTGCGCCGCGTGCGTACGCGACAACACGAGGGCGGGCGCGAACCCGAAGAGGACGGCGGTCACCCCCACGACCAGCACCGCGAACCCGAGCAGCCGCAGATCGAGCGTCGCGGCGGACAGTCGCGGAACGGGCAGCGAGATGGACGCGAGCGCGATGTTCAGCAGCGCGAGCGCTCCCGCGGCGCCCGCGGCCGTCCCGGCACACGCGAGGACCAGGCTCTCGACGAGCATCTGCCGGACGAGCCGCGCGCGCGAGGCGCCCAGCGCCGCGCGGACGGCGATCTCCCGCGCCCGCGCCGTCGCACGCGCGAGGAGCAGACTCGCCACGTTCAAACACGCGGTGAGGAGCAGCAGCGCGACAGCACCCAGCAGCACGAACACCGCCGGCCGGTAATAACCGAGCATGTCGTCGAGGAGCGGGACGGGTCTGGCGATCCATCCGCGGTTCGTCGGGGGATGCTCCTCTCCGAGCCGCGCGCTGAGACGCCCCCCGGCGCGAGCCGCGCGACCGCTTCCATGAAGTGCGCGCCGCGGCTGTGTTGCGTCAGATCCCAGTTCAACCGCAGCCACACGTCGACATCGTCGGGAAACGTGAAGCCAGGCGGCATCACGCCGGCAACGATGTAGCGGCCGTCCTTCAGGTTGAGCGGCTTGCCGACGATGGCCGGATCGCCGGCGTAACGGCGCCGCCAGAGCCGATCGCTGATGACCGCAATGTTGTCGCGCGAGTAGAACGCGCCATCCCGCGGGAATCCCGGGCCCACTTCCGTCGACACGCCGAGCAGCTGAAACAGATTCGCGCTCGTTTCGATCGCGCCGACGCGCACCGGGTCCATCCCCGGATCGGAGAGCGTGAGCTCGGGGCGCCACCAGGCCGCCGCATCCGCGAACACCGAGGTGACGCCGCGGTAATCCATGAAGTTCACCGGCGAGAGACGCTCTCGCGGCAGCGCCTTCTGGGCATTCGTCTCCCACAGCGCGACGAGCTGCTCCGGCTGCCTGAAGGGCAGCGGCCGGAGGAGCACCGTATCGGCGATGCTGAAGATTGCGGTCGCGGCGCCCGCGCCGAGGCCGAGCGTGACGATCACGACGGCGGCGAATGACGGAGCGCGCCGCAGCTGCCGGATCGCGAACCGCAGATCTCCCGCGAGACCGACGAGGCCGCGGCCCGATGGTGCGGCCGCGGCCGCACGCGTCTCGGGCGTCCGCGCGCGCGACCGCGGCACCGCGGCCAGCGCGGATTCCGCGAGGGCGCTCTCGGCCGCGCGGAATGCCTCCGCGTCGGTGCGGCCGGATGCCCGCGCATCGAGGTAGATGTCTTCGAGGTGCGCCGCCAGCTCGTCGATCGTGTGCACCGCCAGGTCCGCGCCCGCCGCGCGGGCGTGGCGGATGACGAGCATTCTCCAGTCGCGTGTCGCATCCATGGGACCCTCCGCGTCAGGCGAATTTCACGCCGGCGACCGCCCCCAGCGCCGCCACGAACCGGCTCCAGTCGGCCCGCTGCTCGGCCAGCACCCTGCGCCCCGCATCGGTGATCCGGTAGTAACACCGCCGGCGCTGTCCCGCTTTCTCGATCCATCGGCTCCTGATCCAGCCGCGATCCTCCATCCGGTAGAGCGTGGCGTAGAGCGACGCGAGGGTGAATCGCAGGCTGCCGTCGGAGCGCTGTTCGATGAGCCTTGCGATCTCGTATCCGTGATGGCTCTCGCGGTCGACGATGGCGAGAATCAGGACCTCGGCGCTGCCCTTCTTGGCTTCGTCGATCGCACGGCGGCTGGACATGGTGGACACCTATATGAAGCAGCCCTATATATACCACACAGACCGAAGTCACCGGCCGGAATACCGCTGGCGGAGCCTCGTCTCGTCGAACGCGAGCGCGTCGTAACCGAGCGCCGCGGCGGTCGCGACGACGTCCGGGTGCTGGGCCACCAGCGCCGGATCGCACCAGAACTCGGTGAGCCACCGGAATTCGTCGACGAGACCCACGCGCTCCGGGTTCGTCGTCGCGCCGGCGCCGGCGAACTCGAGGACGCGCGGCAACGCGTCGCCTCGAACGAGATCTTCGAATCTCACCCGCAGCCACGGCGCGCCGCTGTTCTCCGCCGCCCGCAGTCCGAACGCGTTCACTTCGGCCCAGTAGAACAGCGACTTCTCGTAGGGGTTGAGCGCAGGCCAGCGCTCCCGATAGGACGTCAGGCGAATCCCTTCGTCGAACGGCGAGAGGAGCACCCGCTCTCGGAGATGCGGCGCGAGCGGCGGGCAATACGCCCGGTGCGTCACCCACGACCACGCCGTCGGAACGGGATGACGAACGAGGTGCAGCACGCGGACGCGTCCGGCGAAACGGGTCACGAGATACGGGATCGCGCTCCAGGCAGGATGCCCGCACTCGATGTACGGCCGCGTTTCGAGCGTGGCCTCGATCGCCGCCACGTGATCGCGAATCGCATCGGCCGCGTCCGGACCCAACGACGACGGATCGCCGGCGCCGAGCATTTCGCGCGACGCATAGTCGCGGCCGAGCGGCTCGTGCGCGACGACGGCGCGATCTCCGAGGCATTGCCCGAGCGCGGCCGCGAGCCACTGCGTGCCGCACCGTCCGGTCGAGAACACGAACAACGCGTCGTGCACCCGCGTCACGCTCGCACGTGTGGTAAAAAGATGCGCATGGATCTGGGAGACCTGACGTTCGAAGCGGCGAAGCCGCTCGTCGGCACGACCTTCGAGGTGACGCTCGAAAACGGCCGCACGACGACGCTCAGACTCGACGAGGCGCTGCCGTACGAAGTGCGGCAGCGGCGGCAGCGCACGAAGCCGAAGCGCGATGCGTTCGCGTTGTATCTGCTCGGCGATCCGTCGCTCGTCCTGCCGCAAGGCATGTACACCCTGCGCGGCCGCGAGGCCACGTTCGAGAACCTGTTCATCGTGCCGATCGGGCAGGACGAGACGGCCACCGAGTACGAGGCGGTCTTTACCTAGACGACGGACCTGCGGCGCCGGCGTGCCATTCCATCAGATGGTAGACGCCGTTCGTGTCGAGGTGACGGAAGCCGAGGCGATCGTACAGGCGCCGCGCGGGATTGAAGTGCTCGACGTAGATCCGCACGTTCCGGCCGGTCGCGCGTCCCTCGTCGAGAATCTCTTCGAGCAGCATGCGCCCGATCCCCCGGCCGCGGTACTCGGGCAGGAGCGCGATGTCGAGCACCTCGATGTCCGCCTCGCCGCGATGGACGTACAGCCGTCCGATGCGGCGTTCGTCCAACAGAATCACCAGGAAATCCGAAGCGGGATAGAACTCCTCGTAGTGAGTCTTCTGCGCGGCGAACTGCATGTCGAGGAACGCCGCCTTCCGTTCAGCGCTCCAGTCGACGCTCCTCAGCTCCTCCTCGCGCGTGGTGGCGTAGACCTCGCGCAGAAAAGGAACATCGTCTTCCGTCGCCCGGCGGAAGGCGATCGCGGAACGAACAGGCGTCCTGGCAATCGTCACGAACGCGGTGGGAACACGCCCTGCAGCGCGATGCAGAATGTCGCGATCAGGTACGGCATCGTGTTGTTGTGCGGCAGGCCGCCGCCGGCCGCGCCCAGCGCTCCCGGGTTCATCTTGCCGATCCCATTCGTCGAGGCATTGTAGAAATTGCCGGGACTCGGCTGCCCCAGCGCCACGTTAGGGCCGGGAATGCGTCCGTCCGCCGGGTCGCCGGTGTAGGCCCTCATCGAATGCGGGTGGGCGGCAATCTCGGTGGGGAGCAGCGTGGTCCGCGCCTCCCCCGCCCTCTCGCCCAGGTCGCGGACGCTGAGGCCCGGACCCTGCCCCTGGCAGAGGGGCGTCGAGTCCTGGAGGTTCGGCAGCGCGAACGTCGATTTGCCATCGCCGCCGTACGTGGTCCCAAGAAGCGAGAACAGCGC
>QHWR01000202.1:15696-23696 GCA_003223835.1 Acidobacteriota bacterium
ACAAATGGACTGGACATCGTTCGCTCTCCACTCTGTCAGTTCTGGCTTGGAAACACGCCGGACAACGCAATGATGAACGTCACGACCAGAAACGGCTGCATGTTGTTGTGCGGCTGGCTGCCACCCTCCGGCTGGATCGCGGCGGCGTTCCGCGCGGTATCGGCATCCGCCGCGTAGTACGTCGACAAGGACACCGGCGCGGCGAGGACGGCGTTCGCCCCCGTGATCTGGTTCGCGCTGTCGCTCGACGCCGTCAGCGGGTGCGTGTGGATCGGAGTCTGCGCCGTGGTGATCGTGACGCCTTCGACCCCGCCCTTCTCGCCGATCACGTAGTTCTGCGTAATCCCCGGTCCCTGTCCCTGGTGCACGGGTGCGCGTCCCCGCAGATCGGGCAGCCCGAATGTGCTCTGCCCGTCGCCGCCGTACGTCGTGCCGATCAGGTTGAACAGGGCGTCGTTCTGCGAGATGTCGAGCAGCTGCCCCTGGCACATCGCCCATCCTGCCGGCGCGAAATTTCCGCCGAACATCCGGATCTCGCCGATGAATGGCTGGCTCATGTCGCCTGCTCCTAGTTCCGCGAAGGGAAGACGCCGACGAGGGCGATGACGAAGTTGAGGACGAGGTATGGCTGCCGGTTCTCGTGCGGCTGACTGCCGCCGGCCGGCGTCACGCACGAGGGTTTGAGCGACGTCAGATTCGTGAGGCTCGTCCGGTACGCGAACGTCGGCACGCCCGCCAGCATGTTGTTGTTCGGGATGCCCGTGTCGGCATTCGCGGGCTGGGCCTGCGCCACGTGCGTGTGCGCCGGCATCTCCGGTATCTGGAGCGTGTGGAATTCCTCTCCGCCCGACTGACCGTTGATCCCGAGCTGCGACCCCACGTGAACGGGGACGCGGCCGCGGAAATCGGGCAACCCGAACGTCGTCTGGCCGTTGCCGCCGTACGAAGTCCCAAGAAGCGCGAACAGCGCCTGATTCTGGTTGATCGGCATGAGCTGCCCGTTGCAGAACGCCCAGCCCTTCGGCGGATAGTTCCAGCTGATGATCTTGATTTCGCTGATGAATGGCGTCGCCATGCGTCTCCTCGAGCAGGGGCCCTGGATTGCCGCTGCGCGCTGCTGAGCTTAGCCGATTCCGTTGTAACGTCAAGCGGAGGTTGACCTACAAGCCGAACACGCATGGTATATGTTTCCGTTCCACGACAAGGCAGGTGCGCATGGCTGGTCTGACGAGACGCGAATTTCTGGCGAAAGCGACGGCGGACGCGGCCGTCGCGGCGTTGGTCGCCGCGCGCGTCACCGGCCTTCGCGCCGCCCCGCTCGGGATGCCGATCGGCTGCCAGACGTGGCCGGTCAGGACGCTCATCGCGAAGGACTTTCCGGGCACCATCAAGCTGCTCGCCGACGCCGGCTTCGAGGCCATCGAGCTGTGCTCGCCGGTCGGCTACGCCTCGTCGGGCTTCGCGGACGTCGCCAAGTACAAAGGCGCCGAACTGCGGCGCCTGCTCGGCGATCTTGGCGTCCGGTGCGAAAGCTCTCATTTCGGCATCGAGGAACTGAGGAAGGATCTCGACGACAGGATCGCCTGGGCGAAGGACGTCGGCCTGACTCAGATGATCGTCCCGACGCTCTCCGGCCCGCGCACGCCCACAATGGACGATGTCAAGCGAGCGGCGGACGAGTACAACAAGATGGGGGCACGTGCGGCGCAGGCGGGCATCCAACACCTACGACATCCTGCTGGACCTGCTGGACCCGACACTCGTGAAGTTCCAGTTCCAGATCTCCACGATCAGCCGCGGGTACGACGCCGCCGAGTACTTCACGAAATACCCCGGACGCTTCATCTCGATGCACGTGCAGGACTGGTCGCCGGACACGAAGCAGACGGCGGCGGTCGGAGAGGGCGCGCTCGACTGGAAGAAGATCTTCACGGCCGCGAAGACCGGCGGGATCAAGAATTACTTCGTCGAGCTGAGCCTCGATCAGATGAAAGCCAGCGTGCCGTATCTCCGGGCCTTGAACGTGTGACGCGCTCACCGCGCGTCGCCTGACGGCTTCGATCGGCTTCTCTGCGGTTCGGCGGCTGCGTCGTCGATCCCCGGGTTCCGTCGTTCACCGATCTATTCACTTCAATCGTTTATTCCGGAGGCTTCGATGAAGGTGCTTTCACGCGTTCTGCTCGCGGCCGTCGTCGTCGTGCTCACGAGCGCTCCCGCGCTCGCGTCGAGATTTATCGTCGCAGGCGCGGACGCAGGAGGCGGTCCGCACGTGGTAATCCGCTTCGACGCCGACAACAACGGCACGTTCGAGACGATCTCCGATTCGTTCTATGCGTTTGTCCCGGCTTCCCCCGGCGCGCCGCTGTTTACCGGCGGCGTCCGCGTCGCGACCGGGGACTTCGACGGCGACGGCAACGACGAGCTGATCACCGCGCAGGGGCCGGGCGGCAACCTCGTGCGCGTCTGGAGTCTCACGCCGGGAGGAAAAGTATCCGCCCTCCGCGAGGAGTTCGCGCCGTTCGGCGCGTTCGCGGGCGGGATCTTCGTCGCCGCGGGCGACTTCGACAACGATGGCCGCGCCGAGCTGGTGACCGCGGCGGACGCCGGCGGCGGACCGTTCGTGATTATCTGGCGCGACGGCAACCGCGACGGGCGCGTGTCGGACGAGCCGCCGCTGGCCGCGTTCTTCGCCTATACCCCGGGGTTCTCCGGCGGCGTGCGCGTCGCGGCGGGCAACGTCAACAACGCGGGAGGCAGCGAGCTGATCACCGCGCCCGGGCCGGGCGGCGGACCGGACATCCGCGTATTTACCTGGAACGGCAGCGCATTCACCCTGGCCGACGAGTTCTTCGCGTACAACCCGGCATTCACGGGAGGCGTCTACGTCGCAGCCGGCGCCATCGAGAATGCGGGCAATGGCGGCGCGGAAATCATCACCGCGCCGGGCCCCGGCGGCGGGCCGGACATCCGGATCTTCACCGACTCGAACAACAACGGACGAGTCTCCGACGACCCGCTGTTCGACGAGTTCTTCGCGTACACGCCGGGGTTTACCGGCGGCGTGCGCGTCGCCGCAGGCGATACCGACGGCAGCGGTTTCTTCGTCGAGGTGGTGACCGTACCCGGACCGGGCGGCGGCCCCCACGTGCGCCTCTTCGACGACAACAGCGATCCAGGAGCCCGGCTCTCGGACAACCCCACGAGCGACGAGTTCTTCGCGTTCGATCCGGCGTGGGGCGGCGGCGCGTTCCTCGCGGTCGGCGTGGCCAACAGCGCCGCGTTCGCCCTCAATTCGCTGCCGATCATCATCCCGGATGTGTCGACGGTGAACGCAGTCATCTGCGTCCCGCCCGGCATGGGCGTCATCAAGAAACTGGAGGTGGGACTCGGCATCAGTCACTCGTTCGACGGCGATCTCGACGTGACGATGACGAATCTCTCCACAGGAGCCTCCCTGGTGCTGTTCCATGACGTCGGCGGCACCAACGAGGGGTTCATCATCACGCTCAGCGACACGGCAGGCACCGACATCGGTGGGGCGTCGAATCCGAAAGTCGATGGGCCAATCGTGGGCACATTCAAGCCTGAAACGCCCGCGACGCTCACCATTTTCAACGGGCAGCCTGCATCGGGGTGCTGGATGCTGACGATCACGGACGACTCCGGCGGGGATACCGGCATGTTGTTCGACTGGGTGCTGTATTTCAAATTCTGACCGGCGATCGTGAAATAGCGTCGTCGTCGTTTGTCGTTGGTCGCGGGTCGGTCGTGAGTCATCCGGGTCGCAGGTCGCTGGTCCCACGCGACCAAGATCGACAACGCTGACCAACGACCAACGACCGTGACCAACGACCAACGACTAAAGACCAACGACGACTAACGATCCGCTGTCGGCTCGCGTCGCGCCGCGATCCATTGCGCACACACCGCCCGCACACCCGCCGCTCGGCATCCACGCCCTGACCGCGTATAATTGCGTCACTCCCCCACGGAGGCTTCATGCACACGCTGCTGCTCGCCGCATTCCTCGTGTCCGCCGCGCTGCCGTCGCCCGACGCGGGCGGCCAGGCGGCGAAGAGCGCCGCCGACAAGGTGCTCGAGGGCAAGATCGCCCAGATGCTGGAGCAAAGCAGTTTCAAGTACCGCAAGGCGGACGATGGCCTGTGGGTCATCGCGTTCAAAGGGGACAACAGCCAGTCGTTCGACGTGCTCGTCCAGGTTCAGAACGGGATCGTCGTCGTCTTCTGCACGGTCGATCGAAAGGTGTCGCTCAGCCAGGCGCAGATGCAGCGCATCCTGCAGGCGAACTACAAGGCCAACTTCTCGAAGCTGGCGATCGACAACGACGGCGATCTGCTCGCGCTGACGGAACTCCCCGCGGACGTCACCGCGCGATCGCTGCGCGGCGCCATCGACGAAGTGGCGTCGCTGACCGACGTCGCGGTCGGCCTCGTCACCGGCAATGCGACCGCTCAGCCTGCAACCGCCGCCGCCACGACGCCTCCGGCGGCCGGAGACACGGCGATCCCGTCGGTATCGCCCGCGATCGGCGGAACGAAGATGTCGCTCCTCAAAGGCGCGTTCGAGCTGACCTACGACCCGAAGAAATGGAAAGCGGACGCGACCAGCGAGCCCGGGACGACGCAGCTGGTACACATGTCGGGAGATGCGTACGTGAAGGTGATCACCGAGCGGCTCGAGGTGGAAACGGCGCACCTGAAAGACGTCGCGCTGAAGAACGCCGCCAACGTGACGCCCGACGTGCAGATCGTCGGCGAGTGGTGGAGGTCGGTGAACGGGATGAAGACGCTGCTGCTCCAGTACAGCGGGTCCACGTCCGGAATCAAGTTCACGTTCTTCAACCAGATGTACAGCGACCGCGCGGGAACCGTCCAGCTCGCGGCATGGACGGGAACGAATCTGTTCTCCGAGTTCCGACGCGACTTCCTCGAGCTGTTCGCGGGGTTCAAGAAACTGCAATAGCGCGAGTCGCGGCCCGCTGAGCTCGATTCGGTGGGCCTGCCCCTGCTACGATCGCCGCCTCATCTTTCATCAACTCGACCGTTCCCGCGGGACCGCCATCGGTCTGCCCGGGATCGAGGTGGCGCTCGTGCCGACGATTCGATCCGCCGTCGCTCTGCTGTTTCTGTATGGCTTTGCGGCCTCCCCTGCCTCGGCGACCGACTACTACGTCAGTTCCGGCGGCAACGACGCCAACGCGGGCACCTCCGCCGCGTCGCCCTGGCTGACGCTCGCGCCGGTGAACGCGCTCGCGCTCGTGCCCGGGGATCGCGTCCTCCTGCGCGCCGGCGATACGTTCTTCGGCGGGCTGTCGTTCGACGCGGAGGACGCCGGATCGCCGGCCGCCCCGATCGTGATCACGTCGTACGGCGCGGGACGCGCGGCGATCTATGCCGGCAGCGGCGACGGCATTTCCGTGTACAACGCGGCCGGCTACGAGATCTCGAACCTGGACCTGACGGGTGCCGGCGCGTGGGCCAGCGGCATCGTCTTCTACAACGACCTGCCCGGAGGCGTGAAGCTCGGCTACATCCGCATCGACGGCGTCGACGTCAGCGGCTTCGGCCGCGACGGGATCGAGATCGGCGCCTGGAGCGGGTCGAGCGGCTTTCGCGACGTGCGGATCACGAACGCGAGCGCCCACGGCAACGCGCGCACCGGGATCATTTTCTACGCGCAGCAGCCGAACACGCACGAGTGGGCGTACATCGGCTTTTCGCGCGCGTTCGACAACACCGGCGTCATCGGCGCGACCGTCAACACGGGCAGCGGCATCGTGTTCGGCGGCGTGAATGGCGGCACGATCGAGCGGTCCGTCGCGCACGGCAACGGCCGCCTGTGCACCGCGCCGGCGGGTCCGGCCGGCATCTGGACGTACGACTCGACCGCGGTCGTCATCCAGCACAACGAGTCGTACGGCAACCTGACCGGCGGCCCCACGGACGGCGACGGGTTCGACCTCGATCAGAACGTCTCGTCGTCCGTGCTGCAATACAACTACTCGCACGACAACGCGGGCGCCGGATACCTGCTCGCGCAGGGGCCGCTCAACGACAACCACCGCGGCAACACGGTTCGCTACAACATTTCACAGAACGACGGCCGCGCGAACTCGTACGCCGCAATCGAGATCTGGGGGCGCATCGTCTCCGCCGAGGTCTACGGCAACACGGTCTATCTCTCTCCAGCTGCGTCGGGAACACCAGGTGCCGTCCGCATCGGCAACGCGAGCATACCTGCGAAACAACATTCTCGAGACCACGGGAGGATTGCCGATTGTCGAGGTGACCACGGGCCAGCTTGCCGGCGCCGGCGATCTTCTGATTCAGGGAAACGACTACTGGTCCGCGGGCGCAACGTGGTCCGTCCTTTGGGGTGGGACAGCGTACTCGTCGCTGGCCGCCTGGCGCGCGACGGCGCAGGAAACCGCCGCCGGCGCCGCGACGGGATTCGCCGTCGATCCGCTCCTGAACGCCACCGGGGACGGCGGCACGCTCGACGATGCGGCGAAGCTGGAGACGTTGGGCGCGTACAAGCTCCAGAGCAGCTCGTCGCTCATCGATCGAGGCTTGAATCTCGCGGCGAGCTTCGGCGTGAACATGGGCACCATCGATTTCTTCGGCGCGACGCTGCCGCAGGCCGCGGGTTATGACGTCGGAGCGAACGAGGCGAGCGGCCCTGTCGTCACGGGCGGCGGCTCGGACGAGATCGTCCTGTACGCGTTCACCGCAACGGCGATTGCGGGTACGTGGACCAGGATCCCCGACGCGACGGCGGCCGGCGGCGCCCGCATCGGCAACCCGGACGCGGGCGCGGCGAAGCTCACCGGCGCGCTCGCGAACCCCGCGAACTATTTCGAGCTGGCGTTCGACGCCGAGGCGGGACGCCCATATCGACTCTGGGTGCGCGGCCGGGCCGATGGCGATTACTGGGGCAACGATTCCGTGTTCGTGCAGTTTTCGGGCTCGGTGGATGCGGCAGGCTCTCCCGCATGGCGCATCGGATCGACGTCGAGCACCGTTGTCAATCTCGAGGACTGCAGCGGCTGCGGCGTCTCGGGGTGGGGCTGGCAGGATAACGGCTACGGCGCGGGCGTGCTGGGCCCCGTCGTGTACTTCGCGGCATCGGGCCGGCAGACGATCCGCATCCAGACGCGCGAGGACGGCTTCTCGATCGATCAGGTGCTGCTGTCGCCGGCGACGTACCTCGCGCGGCCGCCGGGAGCGCTGAAGAACGATACGACGATCGTTCCGCTTCCCGGCGCCGGAACCACACCGTCAGCCCCCTCCGAAGTCATCGTGTACGCGTCGACCGTTCCCGCGTCGGGGATCCATGGCGGATGGATGCTCGTGCCGGATAGCACCGCCGCGAACGGGATCGCGCTCGGCAACGCCGACCTCGGCGCGCCGAAGATCGCCGCGCCGCTCGCGAGCCCGTCGTCGTACGTGGACGTCGCGTTCGAGGCGCAGGCGGGCGTTGCGTATCACGTCTGGCTGCGGATGCGGGCGCAAGGCGATTCGTTCGCGAATGATTCGGTGTACGTGCAGTTGAGCGGCGGCGTCGATCAGAGCGGACAACCGCTCGATCGCCTGGGCACGGCCGCGGGCGAAGCCGTCGTCCTCCAGGATTCGACCGGCGCGCCGCTCGCCGGGTGGGGATGGAACGACACCGGGTGGGCGTCGCTCGGAGCGTCGATTTATTTTGCGGCGACCGGGACGCAAACGCTGCGAATCCAGCAGCGCGAAGACGGAATCCTCATCGATCAGATCGTGATCAGCCCGTCGCGATATCTCACGACGTCACCCGGCGCGCTGACGAACGACCAGACCATCGTGAAATAGCGGTTCGCCAATTCACGAATTCGGGATTCAGCGATCCGCTGTCGAGAACTGCAGCGCCAGTGTCGCCGTCGCACCGCGCAGATCGCGTTCGCTGCCGTGCGCGGCGGCGATGGCGCGGTAGCCGGCGCCCGCATCGAT
>QHWR01000207.1 GCA_003223835.1 Acidobacteriota bacterium
GGCGGGCAAGCCGGCGGACGGCGGCTTCGTCGACCTGCTCGTCGCGCGTAAACGGCGTCACGAGCGCCGTACCGCAGCCGGTGAACGGGTGTCGCATATCTACTCCTTGCAGTCGCGTGCTGGGGGCTGGGTGCAGAGAGGGGGTGCCGGGAAGATCCGGTGCACCCTGCTCCGTGCGTGCTCAGCACCCCTGTCCCAGCACTCAGCCCCCAGCACGCGTCTATCATCAAATCCCCAAACATCCCGGACGCCGAACCAGCCGTGCTCCCATGGATCCACTTCGCGGCCGAGCGGTTGGGTGCAGAGAGGGAGTGCCGGGGAGATCCGGTGCATCGTGCTCCGTGCGTGCTCAGCACCCTGTCCCAGCACTCAGCCCCCAGCACGCGTCTATCATCAAATCCCCAAAACATCCCGGACGCCGAACCAGCCGTGCTTCCCCTGGATCCACTTCGCCGCCGAGGGGCTGGGTGCAGAGAGGGAGTGCCGGGAAGATCCGGTGCACCGTGCTCCGTGCGTGCTCAGCACCCTGTCCCAGCACTCAGCCCCCAGCACGCGTCTGTCATCAAATCCCCAAAACGTCCCGGACGCCGAACCATCCCTGCTTCCCCTGGATCCACTTCGCCGCCTCCAGCGCGCCGCGGGCGAACGCCGTGCGGTCGCGCGCGGTGTGCGTCAGCGTGATTGTCTCCGCCGGCGCGTCGAACCCGACGGTGTGCGTGCCGGGGATGAAACCGGCTCGCGTCGACGACACGTCGACGGGCGCGGTGTAACGCGCCGCGCGCAGCGCGCGCTCGAGCGCGAGCGCCGTGCCGGAGGGCGCGTCGCGCTTGGCCGCGTGATGCGCCTCGTGGATCCAGCACCCGAACACGGACGACCGCGCGGCCATCAGCTCGCCGGCGCGCGCGACGAGCGCCAGGAACACGTTGACGCCGAGCGCGAAGTTCGGCGCCGCGACGACGCCGATGCGGGCCCGCGTCGCCTGCTCGCGCAACGCGGATTCGTGCGCCTGCCATCCGGTCGTGCCGATCACAATCGACGTTCCGCGGGCCGCAAGCCGCGCGAAGTTCGACGGCACGGCGTCGGCGGTGGAAAAATCGATCGCGACGTCGGCCGCCGGCCACTCATCCGGCAGGCCCGCGCGACTCCGGTCGATGACGCCTGCGACGGCGCAGCCATACTCCGGGCAGAGCGATTCCACCAATTGTCCCATCCGGCCGTAGCCTACAAGTAATAACCGCAAACGCGAATCCCTAATCCCTAATCACGCATCCCGTATCCCGCATCCGCGTCGCGAAGAACTCTTCGTGCAGGCGCGCCATCGCGGCCGGCACGTCCTGTTCGCGGACGACGACGGTGAGGTTGCGGCGCGATGCGGCCTGCGACACCATGCGGAGCGGGAGCCCTTCGAGCGCGCCGACGATCCGGCCGGCGAGGCGGGCGTCGCGTCGCAGGCCGTCGCCGACGGCGCAGACGATCGCCATTCCCCGCTCCACGTCGACTTCACCCAGCTCGCGCAGCGCTTCCACGATCGGCTCGACGCGCCGCTCGTCGTCGATGGTGACCGATACGCTCACCTCGGACGTGGTGACAACGTCGACCGACGTCCGGTGCCGCTCGAACGCGTCGAACACGCCGCGCAGGAAGCCGTGCGCCATCAGCATGCGGGTGGACGTGATGTCGATCACCGTGATGTCGCGCTTGCAGGCGATCGCGGCCAGCGGATTATCGGACGGGGGCGCGCTCTGGGTGATCAGCGTGGGCGCCGGCTGTTGAGAATCCTGACCGGGATGCCGTCGGTCATCGCGGGCAGAATCGTCGACGGATGGAGGACCTTCGCACCGAAGTACGCCAGCTCCGACGCTTCACCGAACGACAAATGCGGCACGACGAGGACGTCATCGACGATACGCGGATCCGCGGTCAGCATGCCGTCGACGTCGGTCCAGATCTCGATCTCGCGCGCCCTCGCGGCCGCGCCGAACACCGACGCCGAGTAATCCGACCCGCCGCGCCCCAGCGTGGTCGTCGCGCCCGCGCGCGTCGCGCCGACGTACCCGCCGACGACGGCGACGCGGCCGCGCGCGTGCGCGTGCAGTTCCCGGTCGAGCGCGTCGCGCGTCTCGGCGGGCAGCGGAACCGCGGTTGTGTGGGCCTCGTCGGTCACCATCGCGCGGCGCGCGTCGATCCACGCCGCGGGAACGCCGGCCGCCGTCAGCGCCACGGCGACGAGCCGGCTGCTCGACAGCTCCCCCGCCGCGGCAATCTCGTCCAGCGCGCGCGGCGAGGCTTCGCGCAGGATCGTGACCGCCTCGAGCAGCGCCTGCAGCTCGTCGAACTGTGCGTCCAGTTCGAGTTGCACGGCGCCCGCGGCGTCCTCGTCGGAAACGAGCGCGTCCAGCGCGCGGCGATGGCGCTCCCGAAGGAGCGGCATCTCCGCGTCGAGGAACGCCGTGTCGCGGCGCTCCGCGGCCGTCACGAGCCGCAGCAGCTGATCGGTCACGCCGGCCATCGCCGAGACGACGACGAGCGGCGGCGTCCCCGCCCGCGCCTGCCGCCGCCGGACGATCTCGGTGAGACGCCGGATGCCGTCCGCGTCCGCGACCGACGTCCCGCCGAATTTCATCACAATCATTAGAGTCCCTTGTCCCCGGCCAAAAAAAAACCGCCGGCCCTGAATACAGGCCGGCGGTGGCAGTGTCGCTGTGTTCTACGCCTACGTTACGCGTGCATCGACACCACCGGCCGGCCGGGTCGCTTTCCCCGCTTTCGGTCGGTGGCCTGTCGGACGGCGTACGTCATGGTCAAGGACAGATCCTACAGGCAAGCCCGAACGTTCGTCAATACGACGTTCGTAGCGCAGGTCTTTGGACCTGCTCGTGATCACGAGCAGCCCTGAAGGGCTGCGCTGAGATTTCGGTCGGCCGTCTCTCAGAACGTCATCCTCAACCCCAACTGCCCCGTTCGCGCGAAGTTGATCTGGCTGTTGGAGACGACGCCGAAATTCGGGTTGTTCGGATCCGTGCTGATCGCCGTGTTGTACAGCCGCGTGTTGAACACGTTGAAGACCTCGGCGCGGAACTGCAGCACGCGGTCGCCGCCGATGCCGGTGTTCTTGAAAAACGACATCGACCACAGCGGCTTCGAATCCTGACGGACGTCCGGGAACCGCAGGCGCGACACGCGGAAATCGTTCGTGCCGATCACGTCCCACGCATAGGTGCCGTCGGCGCGCGGGTGCGTCTTCGTGCTGTTGTCGAACCACTGGTTCAGCGACTGGTTGCTGCCGATCGAGAACGTGTTCTGCAGCGGGATCGCGTTGCTCGCCATGCCGATCGGCGTGCCCGACGTGATCTCGCCGATGACGTTGTACTGCCAGCCCTCGATCAGCCGCGCGACCGCGCCGCTCGTGTTGCTGCCAAACCGGCGGCCCGGGCCGAACGGGAGTGCGTACAGCGCCGTGATCGTCATGCGGTGCGGCCGATCGTTCGGGTCGATGTCCTCGAACGTCTTCGCGTCCCAGGAGTTCAGCAGGTCGGTCGCCTGCCGGCGGCGCGAGAACGTGTACGTGACGTTCGCCGCGAGGCCTTTCGTGAGCCGCTTGTTCAGCGCCATCTCGAGTGCGTTGTAGGTCGCGTAGCCGATGTTGTTGAAGTCCTGGTTGATCCCCTGGAACAGCGGATTCGGCCGCAGGAGCTGGCTGCGCGCGACGGTGGCGGTGTTCAGGGTCGTGCCCGGCAGCAGTCCGGCGAACGGGTTCGTCAGCTGCGTGCTGAGATACGTCGGGTTGCCGCCGAGCCGCGCGATTCCCTTCATCTGTTCTCCGATCGGAATCAGGTTGATGTTGCGGGTCACAGGCAATCCGCTGATGCGGTTGCCGACGTACGCGACGTCGAGGCCGATGTTCCCCGGCAATTCGAGGTTTACGCCGGTCATCCACTGATCCGTGTAGGGGATCTTGAAGTCCGGGTTGCGGAACGACATCCCCTGGCCGTTGGTGGTGGCGAGGCCGAGCGCGTTTCCGACGGGCTGGAGGAACTGTCCGCCCGGGTAAGGACTGTCCAGCGTCGTAAAGGGCACGCCGATGTCGGGGCCCGCGGTGATGAGGCTGGTCGTCTGGCTGTAGCCGTCCTGCTGGACGCCGCCGCAGCAGGCGGAGAGGCCGAGGTACGATCGACCATAATTCGCGCGCGCGCTGATCGATTCGGTGACCTTGTACGTGAAGGAAACGCGCGGCTGGAAGTTGTTCCAGTCGCCTTTGTACGGCGTCCGGCGGTTGCCGTTGACGCCCGCATACAACAGGCCGCCGCGCAGCGTGCCGATCGGCTGACCGGTCGCGGGATTGATCGTGCCGGCGGGCAACTGGAGCGGATTCGGCGTGGACGGATCGTAGCCAACGGTCTGGCGATCCTGCGCCTCGGTCACCGGCGCCTGATAATCGTACCGAAGTCCGATGTTCAGCGTTGCGCGCGGCGAGAGCTTCCAGTCGTCCTGGACGAACGCGATGTAATTCGGATATCGCTGATCGCTCTGCGCGCCGATGGAGACATTGCTGCCCGTATTACCGTTCGCCGACGGGTACCCGAGCAGGAAATCGGCGAAGGCATTGCCCGAGGTGGAATCCCCGGTCAACGGGTTGCGCCGCGAAAACCGGCCGTCGAACCCGAACGTCCCATTCAGATTGCCCTGATCGAGACGGTATTGCCGGTACAACCGGAATTCCCCTCCGACCTTGAGCAGGTGACCTCCCATCGTGCGTGACATCGTGCTCATCACGCTGTACGCGCGCTGATCGCTTTCGCGAAACCCCTGCGCGAACATCGTCGAGTACCCCGCCATCGAGATCCCGGAATACCACGGGCTCGACGTGAGCTGGTACGGCGTGTTGAAGGGCAAGGTCAGGCTGCCGAGCGGCCCGAACTCCTTGTCGTGCGGCTCGTAGAACGCGTCGTACGACACGCGCGTGTTGAGGATCGTCCGCGGTCCGAGGATCAGGCTGTCGTCCGCCGTGGCCAGATAGTGGTTCCGGTGCGTCGGCCAGTTGTCGCTCCGCAGCGCCGGCGGCGGCAGCGAGTTCTCCGCGCGACGCTCCGAGCCCCAGTTGCCCGAGTTGCTGAACGACAGGCGGTGCTTCTCGGAAAACACCTGGTCGATGCGCGTCAGATACGAGTTGTAGCGATAGTGGCCCAGGTTCGGCGACGAGATGAAGTTATTGGTGCCCGTGATCGTGCCCGGCGCGCTCGCCTTCGGCATCTGCGCGAGCAGCGCCGACGCGACCGGGTTGATGCGGGTCGTCGGAATCTGATTGTTCACAAATGCCGCGCGCGTGCACACGCCCGCCGCGTTACACGTCGTCGTCAGCGGATCGAAGACCTGGATCAGCTGACCCGACGCGTTGAACGTTTGCGAGAAATCGCCCGCCCGCTGCAGGTCCGTGGGGACGGTCACGGTCGACGGGAATGGAATCTCTTCGTAGAATCCCTGGTAGCCGCCCATGAAGAACGTCCTGCCCCGCCGGATCGGTCCGCTCACCATGGCTTCGCCGTCGAAGTACTTGTGACCCTTGTTCGAGATGTTGTTCAGGATGTTCTGGATCTGGTTCGAGTCGAGCGCGGTGCCGCGGAACAGCCCCGTCACCGATCCGCGGAGATCGTTCGTCCCCGATCGCAGCGTCAGGTTGACGACGCCGCCGCTCGTGCGGCCGTACTGCGCGTCGGTGCTGGCGGTGTCGACCTTGAACTCCTCGATCGCGTCCACCGGCGGCGCGTAGTTCCAGCCGCCCGATCCGCCGCCCGTGCCGGATCCGGGCGCGCCGTCCACGAGGAACTCGTTGTTGCCGGTGCGGCTGCCGTGAATCGACACGCTGCCGTTGACGTCCCACGCGCGCGTCCCCGAAAAGCCCGTCGCACCGAACGTCTGCTGGGTGAAGAGCGTGCCCGACGTGAGCTGGAGCAGCATGTAGACCTGCCGGCCGTTCAGCGGCAGCTCCGACACGCGCTTGTTGTCCATCGTCTGGGAGAGCACCGACTGGTTGGTTTCGACCTCGCTCAATCCGGCGCTGACGGTGACGGTTTCTTCGAGGCGGCCGACCTCCATCTTGACGGCGATGGTGGCCGTCTCCGCCGTGTGCAGGATGATGCCGTCGCGCACGAAGGTCTTGAAACCCTGGAGCGCCGCGGCGAGCTTGTAGGGGCCGGGAACGAGGTCCTTCACGGAGAATACGCCTTTGTCGTCGCTGACCGACTCGACGGCGACGTTCGTGTCGGTGTTGGTCATCGTGACGGTGGCGCCTGGAATGATCCCGCCCTGCGCGTCCGTGACGGTGCCGGTGACGTTCGCTTTGAATTGCTGCGCGCCGGCGACAGCCGGGGCCAGCATCGCGGCGATGGCGATGAGGGCCGAAGTGAAGAACCGAACGAGGCGAATTGGCATCTTGACTTCCTCCACAACCGAACGATGCTAATACGTCTGGCGCGGCGCTCCAACCGCGATATATGGTCGAGATCGTGGCGCCGTCGTAGCGCAGCCCTTTTTAGTGCTCGTGATCGCGGTCACGAACAGGGCGGAAGCCCTGCGCTACGAACGCTGAGAGGAGACGCAATGGATCGTCGGGAGTTCCTCGAAACGTCCGCGTGGCTGGCCGGTGGCGCATTGATCCGCGACCTGCCGGGACTTCCGCCTGAAGGTGGAAGCCACGGATTTCTGGAGGACGGTCCGCGCCAGCCCGCGACAGCGCCGATCATCGGCATTCAGGCGGGCGCCGTCTCATTCGTGGACGAAGGCACGCAGGCGGTGCTCGACAACCTGCAGAAGCTCGGCGCCGTGAACACGGTGTTTGCGGCGACGTTCACGTACGGACGCGGCATCGCCGGCCGGCAGATCCCCAACCAGCCGCTGCCGGATCACGGGCGGCAGGAGTACGACACGAATTTCCGCGGCGGCAACTTCGCGACGCCGCATCCGCAGTATTACCGCGACACGGCGATCGCCCCCGAGAAGGCGCCCGACCATCCCGGATACGACATTCTGGCCGACGTCATCCCCGCCGCGCACAAACGCGGCATCAAGGTGATCGCGTGGTTCGAGGACGTCTTCGCGAAGGACGTCCCCGGAGTCGATCGGGCTCGTGAAGTGGACGTCAACGGCAGGCCCGGCGGCTTCGTCTGTCACCGCAACCCGAACACGCGCAATTTCTGGCGCGGGCTCGTCGAGGATTATCTCCGCTCGTACGATCTCGATGGCCTGATGTGGGGCAGCGAGCGGCAGGGGCCGCTCGGGAACACGCTCGGCGCGAATCATGGCGGCGTCGGCGCTGGAGGAACGGCGGCGTGCTTCTGCCAGTACTGTGTCGCCGCCGCGAAACAGATCGGCGTCGACGCCGACCGCGCGCGGGAGGCGTACCGGGAGCTGTCCGGATGGGCGACGACAGTGCGGACGGCAAATCAGCGGCCGTCCGACGGATCGTTCGTCACGTTCTGGCGCCTGATGACGAAGTACCCCGAGCTGCTCGCGTGGCAGCGTCTGTGGAACGACGGGCTGAACGACATCTATCGCGACCTGTACCGGCTGGCGCACTCCATCGCGCCGTCGAAAGGCATCGGCTGGC